>CAYPWB010000007.1:0-41182 GCA_964414315.1 uncultured Planctomycetaceae bacterium
CCCTTGCACTACGGAGCCGCCTGCGGAACGGTCGGATGCGATCCATGCGACCCCTGCGGGTCGTGTTACTACGGTGAGTATTCGCCTTTCGGACCGTTTGCCGCCATCTTCAAGATATTCCGCCCGATTACTTGGGTGGGGCCCTCCTGCGGCGAACGCTACTGGGGTGGCTATCTGAGCGATCCGCCCGACTGCTGTGACCCGTGCGACTGCTACGGGAATTACACGGGCATGCACGTGCAGAACTGCCCCCGGCGGGTGGGGCCGGCCCACGCTGGTTGCGTCGGGCCTACGTGCGTCGACTACGGGTGCGAGTCCGGTTGCGGCGCCGGCGATTGCCAGCCGGCCGGTCCTGCGATCATGGGATCCCGGTCCCCGGCAATGCCCGTGCCGCGCGAACCGCAGTTCCTGGGGCAGCATCCGCCCCTGGTGCGGCCGCCGGTTAGCCCGATTTCCTCCGCGCCGGGGCCGGCGTCGCGATTCGCCCCGCGAGTGATCTCGGTCGAGGACCGAGTGGTAGGCGAAGACGGGCCGCAACCAACGGCCGCCCGACGTCTGGAGGCGGTGCGGCAATAGAACGACGCAGCGAGAGGCGGGTTTTCCGTCCGTCGCGTCGAACGCAGGCTGGATACCCATGCCGCCTTTCGGTAGCATGGGCGTCCGGCCTGCGTTCCTTTTATGGGTGCCTACCCTTGCCCCGGGAGACTCGGACTATGGCGGCGACGGGAATCGACGCATTTTTGGAAATGCTTGCCGGCTGCGGCGTGCGTTACTTGTTCGGCAATCCCGGCACGACGGAATTGCCGCTTTCCGACGCGATGGTCGACGACCGCCGGCTCCGCTACATCCTGACCCTGCAGGAAGTGCCCGCGGTGGCCATCGCCGACGGTTACGCCCAGGCTTCCCGGTCGCCCGGCGTGGTGAACGTCCACATCTGCTGCGGGCTGGGAAACGCCATGGGCATGTTGTACAACGCCTGGCGCGAGGGTACGCCGCTGGTGCTTACGGCGGGACAGCAGGATCGGCGGCTGATGTTCGAGGAGCCGATCCTCTGGGGGCAAATGGTCGAGACGGTCCGTCCGTGGACCAAATGGGCGGCCGAAGTGCAGCGGGTGAAGGACCTTCCCTCGGCCGTTCGCCGCGCGGTGCAGACGGCCATGACTCCGCCTACGGGCCCGGTGTTCCTTTCTCTGCCGCTCGACGTGCAAACGGCGCCGGCCGACGGCCTGGACCTGACGCCGCCGCATGTGCCCGACGTGCATGTCCGCCCGCCGCGGGAACCACTCGTCCGTGCCGCCGAGATGCTGGCCGCGGCCGAACGGCCCGCCATCCTGGTGGGCAGCCGAGTTCAGGAGGCCGAGGCGGTGGTGGAACTGGTCCGCGTGGCCGAGTGGCTCGGGGCTCCGGTAATTCACGAGGCGACCACTTCGCACGGCCGGTGCAGCTTTCCGCCGAACCATCCTTTGTACGCCGAGCCGCTGCCGTTCTGGTCGCCCGACGTCCGCCGCCGACTGGAGCCCTTCGACGTGCTCCTGGTGGTGGGCATGAAACTCATGCAGCAGTACATCTATCATGAGCCCTCACGGCCGATTCCCGAGCATCTTCGTATCGTGCAGATGGACGACGCCGCGTGGGAATTGGGAAAGAACTACCCGGTCGAGGTCGGAATCCTGGGCCATCCGAAGTTCGCGCTCGACGAACTCGCCGCTTGCCTTGCGGAAGCGATGACGGCCGGGCAGCAACGGGCCGCCCGGCGGCGTGCCGAGCAAACTCAAGCTGAACACGAGGCTCAGCGCAATGCGTTGCGCAAGGAGGCGCGCAGCCAGGAGGCGACTCGTCCCCTCTCGCCGTTGTGCGCCATGGAAAGCCTTGCCCGCGTGCTGCCCGCCAACGCCGCCGTAGTCGAGGAATCGCCTACGACGACCATGGGCAGCTACTTCGAGCGGGTCGGCGCGCTGCAAAACACCGAGGGCTACTTCGCCCAGCGCGGCTGGGCGCTGGGGTGGGGGCTCAACTGCGCCATCGGTGTGCAGCTTGCCTGGCCCGACCGGCCCGTGCTGGCCGTTGTGGGCGACGGCTCGGCCATGTACGGCATCCAAGGGCTTTGGACCGCGGCCCGGTACGGGCTGCCGGTTACGTTCGTCATCACGAACAACCGGGAGTACCGGATTCTCAAAGACTGCGCCCAGGTGCTTAGGCTGCCGGCCTCGCTCGAAAACCGGTTCGAGGGGCTCGACTTGGATGGTCCCGAGATCGATTACGTGACGCTCGCCCGGTCGCTAGGCGTTCGGGCCGAGCGGGTCGATACGGCCGACGCACTCAGCGAGGCGGCCGCCGAATCGCTCGCAGGCGACGCACCCAGGGTCGTCGAGGTTTTCGTCCGGCGGCCCGAGGTGTAGCGGCCGGTTCGGACGCCTCCGGGTGGCCGGCAGGGACGCCGGCACGGCCCTACGTCGGCAATTGGCCGCATTCTGAAATCGCTCACGGCGGGTCGGGTCCTTGTCGGCTCCCCCGTTTCGCTCCTACAATACAGGGTTCGTTCAAAGCGGCTTTGCGAGAGACTCCAGCGCCATACAGGTTTCCATGGCCATTTCCGATATTCTGGTCCGCGGTGCGCGCGAGCATAACCTGCGCGACGTCGACCTTGTTTTGCCCCGGAACCAGCTTATTTGCCTCACCGGAGTTTCCGGGTCGGGGAAGAGTTCGCTGGCGTTCGACACCCTCTATGCGGAGGGGCAGCGCCGCTACGTCGAAAGTCTATCGAGTTTCGCCCGGCAGTTCCTCGGGCAAATGCCCAAGCCCGACGTCGACCTGATTGCCGGGCTCAGCCCGTCGATCTCCATTTCGCAGAAGACAGCCGGGCAGAGCCCCCGCTCGACGGTGGGGACGATTACCGAGATTTACGATTTTTTACGAGTCCTTTATGCGCGGGTAGGCACGGCCCACTGTCCCCAATGCCGGCGCGAGCTTTCCGCCCAAAGCCGCGACCAAATCATCGACCGAATTGCCGTCTTGCCCGAGGGCACCCACCTACTCGTGCTTTCCCCGCTTGTGAGGGGTCAAAAGGGCGAGTACCGCGATCTTCTGGGCGACTTGATGCGACAGGGATTCGCCCGCGCGCGGGTCGATGGGCAGGTGGTGCCACTCGGCGGCGAGTTGCGGCTCGACCGGCAGATGCGGCACGACATCGAGGTAGTGGTCGACCGGCTGACGATCGGGGAACGCGTACGGGGCCGGTTGGCCGAAGCGGTGGAACTGGCCCTTCGCGTGGGCAACGGCAACTTAATTGTCGCAGCCGACCAGGAAGCCGAACGCCGCGCGGCTGAGGAGGCGGCGAAAGCGTCGCCGTTGTCTGCCCGTTCGGCCCCGTCGACTTCCCCGCCGTCGCCCTCGGCCGGCGGCGACCTGCGGTTCTCGGCCGACTATGCCTGCAACGAATGCGGTCTGAGCTTCGAGCCGCCCAGTCCGCAGTTGTTCAGCTTCAACAGCCCGCACGGCATGTGTACCGCGTGCAGCGGCCTGGGCGAAATCTATTCGTTCGATCCCGAACGGCTAATTCCCGATCCGACCAAGTCGTTTCAGCAGGGCGCCGTCGAACTCCTGGGCCGGTGGCGCGACCTGGGCCGGTGGAAGCGGCACATCTACAGCGGCGTTGCCGAATATCTGGAACGCCATTACGAGCTTCCGTCGGGCGCCGTGCTTGAAACCGCCTGGGAAGAGGTCGATCCGCGCGCGCAGAACGGCTTGCTTTGGGGTACCGGCGAAGAGCACATTACCTACACGTGGCGCGGCGGGCCGTCGGGCCACAAATGGGGCGGCACCTGGGAGGGCATTATTCCCCGGCTCCTGGCACAGTACAGCAGCACGAAGAGCCGTCCACAACGCCGCATGCTCGAAAAGTACATGCGCGTGATCGACTGCCACGAGTGCCACGGCGAGCGACTGAACGCGCAGGCCCGGGCGGTGACGCTCACCTCGCTGGCCGACGCATTCGACGCGCGGCCGGAGCGGTCGCTCCCCGAGTTGTGCGCGCTGCCGGTATCCGACGCCCGCGAGTTTTTCGCCGGGCTGGAGTTGGACGAGACCGGGCAAACCATCGCCGCAGAGGCGATTAAGGAGATTCGCGGCCGGCTGGGGTTTCTGACCGACGTCGGGCTGGAGTACTTAACGCTCGATCGGGCCGCGCCTACTTTGGCCGGCGGCGAAATGCAGCGCATCCGGCTGGCGGGCCAGATCGGCTGCGGGCTGGTCGGCGTGCTGTACATCCTCGACGAGCCCTCGATCGGCCTTCATCCGCGCGACAACAACCGGCTGCTGGAAACCCTAATTCGGTTGCGCGATCAGGGCAACACGGTCGTCGTGGTCGAGCACGACGAGGACACGATGCTCGCCGCCGACCACGTGGTCGACTTCGGCCCCGGGCCCGGCGTTCGCGGGGGGCACATCGTCGCGCACGGCCCGCCGGAGGAGGTTGCCGCCAATTCGAACAGCGTGACGGGAAAGTACCTCACCGGCGAGCGGCGAATCGGCGTCCCGTCCTCGCGCCGCGAGGGCAACGGCCGGAACGTCGTGGTGCGCGGCGCGCGGCATAACAACCTGAAGAACGTCGACGTCGAAATCCCGCTCGGGGCGTTCGTGTGCATTACCGGGGTGAGCGGCTCGGGCAAGAGTTCCCTGGTGGGCGACATTCTGGTCGAGGCGCTGCGGCGCGACTTGAACGCGGGTCTCGGCAGCCCCGGCGAGCACGCGGCCATCGACGGGCTCGAACACCTCGACAAGATGATCGCCATCGACCAGTCGCCCATCGGGCGCACCCCACGCAGCAACCCGGCCACGTACATCAAGGTGTTCGACGAAATCCGCCGGCTGTTCGCCCAGCTTCCCGACGCGAAGAAGCGGGGCTACACCCCGGGCCGCTTCAGTTTCAACGTGGCGGGCGGCCGGTGCGAAGGCTGCGAGGGGAACGGCTCGAACCGTCTGGAGATGGACTTCCTGGCCGACATCTGGGTCACCTGTCCGGTGTGCGAGGGACATCGCTTCAACCGTGAAACGCTCCAGATCCGCTACAAAGGCAAGTCGATCGCCGACGTGCTGGAAATGGACATTCAGGAGGCGCTCGACCATTTCCGCAACATTCCCAAGATTGCCGACAAGCTCCAAACGCTCCACGACGTGGGGCTCGACTACATGAAGGTGGGCCAGCCGTCGCCCACGCTTTCCGGCGGCGAGGCCCAGCGGGTGAAACTCGCACGCGAACTGGTCAAACGCAGCACCGGGAAGACTCTTTACCTGCTTGACGAACCGACTACCGGCCTGCACTTTGCCGATATCGAACTGCTGCTGCGCGTGCTGCACGGGTTCGTAGAGGCGGGCAATACCGTCATCGTGGTCGAGCACAATCTGGAAGTGGTTAAGACGGCCGACTGGATCATCGACCTCGGGCCGGAAGGAGGCGAGCAAGGCGGCCGGGTCGTCGTCGCCGGCACGCCCGAACAGGTGGCCGCACACTCAAACTCGCACACCGGCCGCGCGCTAAAGCCGGTCCTCGAAAAGGCGGATGGGCGCGGGGCGGCCGGCAACGGCAGGAAGGCAAGAGCGTCGGCAAGCCGACGTCGAACAGGCGCGGCGCGGAGGGCGCAGCTCGCCAAGGCCATCAAGGTGCGCGGCGCGCGGGAGCACAACCTTAAGAACGTTAACGTCGACGTGCCGCGCGACAAACTGACCGTCTGCTGCGGCCCCAGCGGCTCCGGCAAGTCGTCGCTGGCGATGGACACCATCTACGCCGAGGGCCAGCGCCGCTACGTGGAAAGCCTCAGCTCGTACGCGCGGCAGTTCGTCGGGCAAATGCCCAAGCCCAGCGTCGAGCACATCGAGGGCCTGTCGCCGGCCATCGCCATCGAGCAGAAGAACCTCGGCCACACGCCGCGCAGCACGGTGGGCACCGTAACGGAAATTTACGATTACCTTCGCATCCTCATGGCCCGGCTGGGCACGCCGTACTGCCCCGACTGCGGCGTGCCGGTCGGCACGCAAACGGCCGACGAAATCGTCGCCAAGGTAATGGACCGGCCGGAGGGCGCGCGGCTGGTGCTTCTGGCGCCGGTCGAGGTGCGCGTGGGCGAACGGTACGAAACGCTGTGGGACGACCTGCGCGCCAGCGGCTATTTGCGGGTGCGCATCGACGGCGAGACGCACTCGCTCGACAGCCCGCCGACCATCGATCGGCGGCGGAACCACCAGGTGGAAGTGATTGCCGACCGTGTGACCGTTCGGCACGACGCGCGTTCGCGCATCGCCGAGAGCGTCGAGGCGGCCCTGTCGTTGGGCAAGGGCGTGCTGCGCGTGGTGGAGCCGAGCGACGACGCGCCGGAGCCGCAATGGCCGGTGGAAACGCACAGCCAGCACTTCGCCTGCGAGCAGTGCGGCCGGAGCTTCGAGCCCCTTTCGCCGCATCACTTCTCCTTCAACAGTTCGCTGGGCTGGTGCCCGGCGTGCCAGGGACTCGGCGTGCAGACGGGCACCAACCCGACCGCCCTGCTGCGCGACGGCGAATTGTCGCTGGCCGATGGTGCGGTGGCTCTGTGGCCGCGGCCCGAAAGCCCGATGCTCGGGGCCATGGCAGCAGCCTTCTCTCGCGGAACGGGCGTACCGGCCGACGTGCCCTTCAACCGGCTTTCCGCACGGCATCGACGGCTCATCCTGCACGGCACGGGCGAGAAAGCTTTCACGCTGGAGAGCAAACGCGGCGGCGGACTGCGGTTCCAGTACAAGGGCCTCTACCCGGCGCTCGAGGAGGCCAGCCGCCTTTCGCCCGGGCTGCGGGCCAGGCTGCAGCAATTCGTCGACGAGGTGGAATGTTCCGCGTGCGCCGGCAGCCGGCTGCGCGACGACTCGGCCGCGGTGCGATTCCGCGATCGCACGATCGACGACTACTGCCGCATGCCGCTCGGCCGGCTGCGCGACGAGTTGTCGGCGTGGAAGCCGAGCGACCGCGACCGCCAGATTGCCGGCGAGGTGATCCTGGAAATCCGCAATCGCACGCAATTCTTGGTCGACGTAGGCCTGGAGTACCTTACGCTTTCGCGGACCGCACCGACCCTTTCCGGCGGCGAGATGCAGCGCATCCGGCTGGCCGCCCAGGTGGGCAGCGGCCTGTGCGGCGTGCTGTACGTACTCGATGAGCCCACCATCGGCCTCCACCCACGCGACAACCGTCGCTTGCTCGACGCCTTGCACCGGCTGCGCGACTTGGGCAACACGCTCCTGGTAGTCGAGCACGACCGCGAGGTCGTTGCCAGCGCCGACCGGCTGCTCGATTTCGGCCCGCACGCCGGCCGGCAGGGCGGCGAAGTGGTCGCCAGCGGCACGCCGAAGGCCGTTGCACGGCGGCGCGGATCGGTCACCGGCCCGTACCTGAGCGGGAAGAAGGCCATTGCCGTGCCCACCAACCGCCGAATGGGGGGGCGGTCCCCTTTGCCTAACGACCCGTCGACAAATGCCGCAAATCACGCTACCCCCCATCCCACCGTCGCCCCTCGCGGATGGCTTGAAATTCGCGGGGCCCGGCAAAACAACCTCAAGAATATCGACGCGGCCATTCCGCTGGGTACGTTCACCGTGGTGTCGGGCGTGAGCGGTTCGGGGAAGAGTTCGCTGGTCGAGGATGTTCTGTACAAGGCCCTCGCCCGGCTGCTCCATCGGGCCGGCGCCATTCCCGGCGCCCACGACGGCATTCGCGGGATCGATCGGATCAACAAGGTTATTCGGGTCGATCAACAGCCGCTCGGGCAAACCCCCACCTCGAACCCGGCCACGTACACCGGCGCGTTCGAATTGATGCGCGAGCTGTTCTCGCAACTGCCCGAGGCCAAGCTGCGCGGCTACACGGCGCGCCGGTTCAGCTTCAACGTTCCCGGCGGCCGCTGCGAGAAGTGCGAGGGGAACGGCCAACTGAAAATCGAGATGCACTTCCTGCCCGACGTGTGGGTCGAGTGTCCCGATTGCCGCGGGCGGCGATACAACGCCGAGACCCTCGCGGTGCGTTACCGAGGCCGGTCGATTGCCGACGTGCTCGACATGTCGTGCGGCGACGCCCTGCGCCTGTTCAAACAAATACCGAAGATTCGCCGTATTTTGAAGACGCTGTGCGACGTGGGGCTCGACTATGTCACCATCGGGCAGCCCGCGCCGACCCTCTCCGGCGGCGAGGCCCAACGCGTGAAGCTGGCCGCCGAGCTTTCCCGGCCCGACACGGGCAACACGCTGTACCTGCTCGACGAGCCGACCACCGGCCTGCACTTCGACGACCTCCGCAAGCTGCTCGACGTGCTCCACCGCCTGGTCGACCTCGGCAACACGGTCGTGGTGATCGAGCACAACCTCGATGTGATCAAGACGGCCGACTGGGTGATCGACCTGGGCCCGGAGGCGGGCGAGGAAGGCGGGTACGTAGTGGCCGCCGACACGCCGGAAAACCTCGTCGCCCGCATGGGGACCGAGGGCGGCATGCATTCGCACACGGGCGAAATGCTGGCCCCCGTGCTCGCCGCCGGCCCGCACGAAAAACGCCCGCTGTACGACTTCGCCACGGAGCTGGAGGAGCAGGACGACGACCTCGACATTACCGACGTGGGCGCCGAAGCCAAGCCGCCCTGGGAAGTGGACGGACGGCGCTGGCATTGTGCCGACCGGGCGGCGCGAAACGGGAGCCCCTGCCGATGGGACGGCCGGATCCTGGCGGAAACGGTCGACCGCATTCAGGAGCGGGCCGACCTGTTCAGCGAGACCGACTGGTGCAATCGGACGATTGTCGAAATCCGGGCCGCCAAGAAGGCCGACGGATGGTTCTTCCACGCCATCACCGGCGAGGAGTGGCTGCTGAAGATGAAGTTTCGCACCGGACGGAACACGTTCCGGGCCGAGGAACTGATCGCGAGGCTCGACCTGAAGCCGCTCAACGATATGCCCGAGTTGCCTCTGTACGGTCGCGAGCCGCGTGTGAAGGTGCAGAAACTGCGCGGACCGTGGCAGGAGATTGAACTGCGGGTCCACGCCTACGACGAAATCGACCGGCCCGAGTTCCGGCAGTTCGTCGACGAGGCGGTTGAGGGGTTCGCCAACTTCCGCAAACGGGTGGAACGGCAGTCCGACATCCTCCACCCGTGGAAGCAACTCGGGCGGAAATGGCACTTCGCCCGGCGCGGCTTCGCGTCGGGCAAGCCGCCTCAGTGGGATATGGAACTGCTGGAAGATCTGTTCCGCTTGCTCAGCGACATTGCCCCGGACGCCCGGGCCCAGTGGACGAACAAGCAGGTGGTTCCGCTGTACCTTCCCGACCGGCAGGAGCCCTGGGCGGCCGTGCAGACGAAGAAACCCGACGCCGTGTACCTGCACCTGACCAGTCCGAAAAACCGCTTCACCCAGGGACGCATCCGGAACCTTGGCCACCAGCCTGCGATCGACGGCGAACGTTCCGACGCCGATGTGGTCCACCTGCATTTTCGCAACCGCGACGACCTCAGCCGCGGCGATTTGAAGGCGTTCCTGCAGGAACACGTTCGCGCCGCGGTGGAGTAGCCGGCGTTTCGGGGATTCGCCCGGTGTGGCAACCCGTGTTGGAGGCGGCCGGGAGTGTCAAGAGGAGGCAGGCCTCCGCGTCCTCTCACTCTCTTCGCCAGTCTGCTTCAATCTGTTCGAGCGATTTGCCGCGGGTTTCGGGAACGAGCAGGAATACGAAGGCCAGCGTCAATGCCGAGAAGCCCCCGTAGATCCAGAACGTAGCGTGCGCACCGACCGCCGAGAGCAGCATGGGAAACGTTTGCGAGACGGCGTAGCAACCGACCCATATACAGAAGGTGGCAACCGACATGGCCCGGCCGCGAAGTTTCGCGGGGAAGATTTCCGAACACAGGACCCACGGGATGGGCCCCATGGCCATGGCGAAGGCAGCCGTGTAGACAATCACGAAGCCCAGCAGCCAATGGTCCGAGTTCGCGGCGGTGAAGAACAGATAGCCGACCACCCCCAGGGCCAGCGCCTGGACCGTGTTGCCAAATAGCAGCAGCGGCCGCCGGCCCAACCGGTCGATCAAGGCGATGGCGGCGAAGGTTGCGAGAAAGTTGACCAACCCTATCCAAACCGACGACGCATAGGCCGCATCGCTGCTACCGGTCGCCGCCCGGAATATCTCGGTCGAATAGTACATGATGGCATTGATGCCGCTAAGCTGGGAAGCGAACATGATAAACACCGCAATGACCAAAGGCCGGCGATAGCTTCTGTGGAACAGTTCCGAGAACCTGCCCTCTTCCATGCGGAGCGCTTCCTGGACCGCCCCGATTTCGCTTTCGGCATAGGGTTTCCCACCGATACGTTCGAGTATGGCCCGGGCTTTCTCGACGGCGCCCGACTGGATCAGCCACTTCGGGCTCTCGACGATCGGTATCAGGAGCAACAGGAACAAGCCGGCCGGGACGACCTCGGAGCCGATCATCCACCGCCAGCCGACGGCGACGTTCCACGCGTGCGAACCCATGCTTTGGATCACGTTGTTGATAAAAAGCGTGATGAAAATGCCCAGCACGATGCCCAACTGGAACAGCGTGCCGAAACGTCCTCGCCAGGCGGGAGGGGCGATTTCCGCAACGTAGACCGGGCACACCATCGAGGCGAAACCGATGCCCACGCCGCCGATGAAGCGGGCGACGATGAACAGCGGAAACGCGCCCGGAAACGCCGACCACACGGCTGACACCGAAAACAGGACGGCGCTGAGCACCAGGACTTTCTTCCGGCCGATCCGGTCGCTGATGAAGCCGGCGGCCAGGGCGCCGGGGATGCAGCCGAGGATGGCCGAGGCCGTGGCCATGCCGATCCAGCCGGCGTCACGGTCGGGGTGCAGTTGGAAATACTCTTGCAGGGCGGAATTCGCGCCGTTGATGACGGCCGTATCGTAGCCGAACAGGAAGCCTCCCAGGCCCGCCGCCAGGGCGCACATGCCGACGAACAGCAGGTTGTAACGTGTTTCGTTCATACGACCGGGCTCCGGACCGATCTACTGCTCGTCTCGCAGCGCGTCGAACATGGCGATGATGTTGTCCGGCGGCACGTTGGCCAGGATATTGTGGACTTGCTGGAACACGAATCCGCCGCCGGGGGCCAGAATAGCGACCTGCTCCCGCACGTGGCGCCGCACCTGTTCCGGGGTGCCGAAGGTGAGCACTTGATGCGTATCGCACCCACCGCCCCAGAAGGTGATCCGCGCGCCGAAGTCGCGTTTCAGCCCCGCCGCGTCCATGCCGGCGCACGAGATCTGCACCGGATTGATGGCGTCGAGCCCCGCGTCGATCAGGTCGGGCATCAGGTCGCGCACGCTGCCGCAGCAATGCAGCATCACTTTCACATCCGCCAACTCCTTCGCCCGGCCCCACAGCCGGGCGTGCCGCGGCTGGAAGAACTCGCGGTACATGCCGGGCGACATTTGCGGGCCGTTTTGCATTCCCAGGTCGTCGCCGAACACGATCACGTCAAGGTACGGGCCGACCGCGGCAAGGTAGCGCTGGAGGTTGTGCAGGTGCAAGTCCGTCAGCCGTTCCAGGAACTCATGCGCCCGGGCGGGGTCGGCCGCCAGCAGCATGAGAAAGCGGTCCATGCGATACAACCACTGCCCCGATTCCAGCAGATTGCCCCCGAACAGGCCGACGACGGCACGGTCCGACTCCTGCCGGAGGCGCGCGGCGCCCTCGGCCAGTCGTTCGGCGCCGCGCGGGCCGTCGGCCAGCGGCCCGGGAGGCGAAGGCATGCCGCCCCAGACCGTCTCGCTCATGCCGTCGTCAAGCCGCGAAAGGTCGTCTGAGGCGAGGTACGGCCAATGGCACTGCTCGAAGTAGATCGCCCCCTCGGGCATCTGCGCCAGCGCGGTTCCTTGCGGGTTCTTCAAGACCCAACCGTCCGCCGTGCGCTGCGGCGCGGCCCACGCGGGCATTTGACACGGCGTTCCGTCCGGTAGCGTCCAGTCGATCCAATGCTCGTCGTCCAGGGCAAAGGCTCGTCCCAGTTCAATGGCGTCCACGCCGAACCGGTCCAAGACGTCGTCGTCGATCACGGCCAACTGCTGGATGGGATCGTACACCCGAACCGTGCGCGGGGGAAGCCCGAGCGCGGCACGCAGCTTGGGGTAGGCCATTGCGGCAATGCCCGAACTGCGGTGGCTCCCAAAATCGACCACTACCCGGTCCGGCTGCTTGTGGCTCAGCGCCGCCAACACGCGCTGGCGCGAGGTGGCAGCCTTGCGATATCCGGCCGTCTGCGAGAAAGGTCGTTTGCTCGCTGCGGAGCGAACCGTAGTGGAATGGCTGGCAGTCACTGGGGCGTTACCTCTCTTTCGCCAATTCCAACAGGGCCATGAGCAACGTGCCCACTCCGTCGATCGATTCGTAGTACGGTTTGGCCGGGTGGCCGCGGAAAAGGCCTTCGTGGGGAAGTTTGGCGATGGCGTCGTCGGCCACGTGCCGGGCCAGTGCTACGTACCGTTCTTCGCCTGTCAGCCGGCGCATGGCCAGGAAGAACACGATGGTCTTCCCGTAATGGTCGGCATAGGCGCCTTGCTGCGCCTGGTTGCGGGCGTATGCGTCGTACCACGTGCCGGTTTTGCACGGGCCGGCCGGCAGCCCGCGCTCGATAAACTGCGCCCATCGCCGGGCCGCTTCAACCAGCGCGGCCTCGCCGGTCGTGTCGGCGGCCAGGGCATAGGTGACCGCTGTATCGAGCGGGTGTTCGTAGCCGGCCACGTACGGCTGCCACAGGTCGACGTGCCCGCGCGGCTCGTACTGCGCATACCCGCCGCGCACGCGCGGGCCGGGCACGGGCGTTCCGTCGAGCCGCAGGCTGCCCCAGAACTTGCCCGTCGCGGCGTCGTAGCCGTGATGGGCGTACGCCTTCAGGTAGGCGACCGCGTGGTCGCGAAAGGCCGGCTCGCCGGTCCACTCGAAGGCGTCCAGGAGGCAGCGGCAGTAGAGGCCCGCCACCGACGTGTCGAAGTGACTGCCGTCGAACCGTCCGGCGCCGGCGTTCGGCCGATTGGGGATCAGGTTCGTTTCGCGCTGGCGCCGTTGCCAGTAGTAGTCGGCCAGCAGCCGGGCACGGTCGAGCCATTCGGGCTGCTCGGTCTTGTGATAGAGGAACGCGAATGCGCGGAGAATCTCCCCGGCCGACATGGCGAAGTCGCACCCTCGCCGGCCGTCGCCGTGCCGGTTCACTTCGCCGGTGTCCTTGTCAATGACATGCCATTTCCACAGGGCCTCGATCTGCCGGGTGACGGCCTCGGGATTGACGTCCCAAAGCTCCGGCCAGGCGGCCCGCTGCACGTGGATTTCGTGGTGGTTGCCGGCGTGGCCGGTCATTTCGTCTCGGTAGGCGTCCCAGTGGCGATGCCATCCCCACCAGAACAGCCCCTTGTCGCACACCAGGTTGTCCATGTAGTAGCCCAGCGACGCGTCGGCGAACCGGGCGTACCGCGTGTCGCCGGTTCGGCGGGTGAGGGCGTACATGGCGCGGATCGCCTGCTGGTCGAGCCACAGGTTGCCGCCGGCCGGCCCCCGCCGCGCCCGCCGCGTGACCCGATACGCTTCGTCCAGCGGCTTCGGGTCCGGAGGGCACTCGCGCGTGCGCACGTCCAGAATGTTCATCAGGATGGGCGCGTGCACCTCGCCATACCGGTCGGTGCCGTGCTCCATCAGCACGTCGAGGCACGCGCGAACGTATTCGGCGTACGGCCGTTGGCGACCGGTTTCGGCGGTGGAGTCGCCGCCGGCCGCTGCAGTTGCCATCAGGCTGAGACCGCAGGCCGCCGTAAGCGGGCGGAGGAAGACGGAAAGGCGTAGACAATGCATGGCCAAACTCCTGACATGGAAAGGTTTGGTGGGAAGCGGGCGGCGATGCCCTTCAGCGTTTCGCGGTTTGGTCGGCGGGCAGGTGGAAATCGATCTCAAGCGGCCGCGAGCCTGGTGGCACGGTCGCCGTCAGGCCGCTGGTGTGTGCGGTGGCATAGCCGGCGGGCAAGATGCCTTGCGGGGCGGCCTGCGGAGCGTCTACCACCTCAGCGGGAAATTCACCCTGGTCGCTGACGGCCACCTGATATTCGCCGGGCAGGGCGCCGTCGTTCGTGCCGAAGGTGCTCAGGTGGTAGGAGCCGTCCGGCTCGATCCGGCCAAGTGCAACCCGTTGCAACGAAGTCGTCTCCCCCCCGGCAGGCATGAATGCGACGGTGCCTGCCCTGAGCGGTTCGCCGTTCCAGGTAACCCGCCCACTGACGGGCACCGTCTCGGGCAGCGAACGGCCGCACCCCACCGGCAGGCAAGCCAGGGCCAGTGCGCCGAGGACAGGTGCGAATCGTCGGCAAGCGTAAGATGGCCGCGCCACGTTTGGATGGCGGCGTTTCGCGGCAGTCATTGCGGCACCTGGGCCACTTGGCCGCTGCTGCGGTGCCCGAGGTATACCCAGGTCCGGTAGTCGACGCTTTCGCTGATGAAATGCACGCTCCCGTCGGCCATGGCCACGTGAACCCCGCCCGGATGATAACTGTTGTAGCCGAGCGACCAGAAGTGACAGCCGTTCTCGACCCAATTGTCTGGAAACGGCTTGCAGGCCATGGGCGTGTTGTGCTGGTTGGGCGGCAGGTTCGTGGTGGCGATGATATAGTGGCTGTGAAAGAGCATGAAGTCTTTCGAGATCGCGGGCATCACCTCGCCGATGAGGATGGTGTTGCTCAGCCCGTCGCGACACTGGTCGAAATTGTAGGTCATCCAACCGGAGGAAAACAGGCCCGGCGCACCGTGGCCGGCATACCCCTGGTGCTGGGAGACGCAGTTCAAGCCATCTTCCCAGGCGGGCACCAGGCAGGTGCCGGCGCCGGGGGCCACCGGGCCTCCGCTGGGGACGTACCACGTGGCCATCGACCTCGACGATTCCCGCGGCCCGGCAATGTGAACGCCGTTCGGGCAGCCGCTGGAGGCGAACCGGTTGTGGCTTTGCAGCGCCGGTGCCGGATCCGAAGGGCATCGCATGCCGGGCACGGCGCGGTCCAGGATCAGCGTGGCGTTCGGCTCGTCGTAGGTCCGCTTCGTGGTGTCCATCTGCTCGGCCATGGCCGTTTGTTCCAGATGCGGCATGATCGAGGTGAACCAGTTGTGACAGCCGTAGATAGTGCCGCAACTGCCGCTCACCGGACAATATGCCCCCGAAGGCAGCGTATTATGGGCCGTATGATAATTGTGCATCGCCAGCGCGACCTGCTTCAGTTGGTTTGCGCACTGCAACCGCCGCGCCGCCTCCCGCGCCGCCTGCACCGCCGGCAACAGCAGTGCGATCAGAATGCCGATGATCGTGATGACCACGAGCAGTTCTACGAGCGTAAAACCGTGCCGCAGTTTCTGAACCCTGAATCTCGAAGTATTGGCAGCCATACGCTTCCTTCGGCTGGACGAAGCCCCTTCGTACTGCCCGCTTCAGCGGCCTTGCCTCCGACGCCGCATGAGCATTCCGCAGGACACCGCCGAAAGCAAAAGCAGCCACGTGCCCGGCTCCGGCACCATGGTCGTCACGATCAACCTCGGTCCCGGCGCTCCGGGGGTGCCGTAGTTGCCGGCGGTTCCCCAACGGGTGCGCACGGCCGTCGCGTCGTGGAGGAGCATGAGTTCGCCCCGCTGCGCCGCGTTGGGATTGTCGAGCCAGTCCTGAACGAGGGAGGTAACGTCCCACGTCGCGTCGAACACGTAGCTGCTGTCTGTGTCTGAAAAACTGACTTCGTCCACCGGCGTATTGGCGGCGTAATAGTCGACAATGTAGTTGTAGTTGCCGCTGGTTGGGGAACTCGTGAACACGCTATCTTGGCCCATCGTCGTATCGCCTTCCGGCACCGCGAAGACGCCGATCTCGTGCGCGCTGACCGGATTGATCTCGCCACTCGTTTCGACCAATCCGGACCAACTGAGCCATGCCGACGCCACGACCGGCTCGTCTGCCGGCAAGCTATCGAGCGCCTCGTTGAAGTTGAACCACATGTACTGCTGGCTGCCCGACCAACTTGACGTTCGATTGAAGTTCCACTTGTAGCCGTCGGCCCCGATATCGATCAGCATCCGGTTGTAGTTGTCGCCGGCCTGGTAGGTAGGCGTGATGTCGGTGATACTTCCGCCGTGAGGGGGTGCGACGAACAACTCCACCTCGCTGTACTGCACGCTGTTGGCCGCGTCGCGCTGCGAGGCGACCAACACGCGGTAGCTGGTATAGTCATCCGATGGGGACACCGTTTGTACGTCTCCGTACGTGTTTCGGGCGAGGACCGGCTGCAGGCCGGTCGGGCCGGAGTAAATGTGCGTCCAGTTTGCGCCCAAGGTGAGGTCGGCCCCGGTAGCGTTGGACCCTTCCAGCGTGATGGTGATCGGATCGCGCGGCGAGTGGTCGTTCGCCGTCGCGAAGCGCAGCCCGTCCACGACGCTCGGGCCGAACGTGGGCGTAACATAGAAGCCCGTGCCCACTCCCTTCGTGGTCGAGGCCCCGCTTTCGGCACCATCGCCGAAGTTCAAGTACTTCGTGCTCACATCGCCGTCGATGGCACTGGGAGGGGCCTGAGCCGCCGGGTACTGCCCGGCGCCGCTGCCCGGGCTCGACGGCGTACTATCGCCGCCAACGGTGGTGTCCCAGATTCCGAAGATCGGATCACCCGGCCAAAGGATGTTGACCGGCGCGCCGTGGCCGGTCGCACCGGCCAGCGCAACCGATGCCACAAGGAACGATTTCAACAAGAGAGTTCTCATGAGTTCCGCCTCCCGAATGGTTCTCGGCCCTTCCTGCAACGGCGCACCGGTCATGCCGGCACCCACTGTTTCGAGGGGGTTGGGCCAAAGACAGCTTTCCAGAGCCTCGATCCCCCGGTAATGACGAACCCGCATGACCTCAATCAAACACTGAGCGCGCAAGAAATCAATGATTGGACGCGTCGAGTTGGTTGATTTTCCGAAAAAGTTGATGTATCATGTTGGCGTCCGAGGGAGACAATCCCCGCGGACGGCACCGGAAAATGTAAGTCTCTTCTTGGTAGCACCTCATGCACCGCAGCCACCCCTCCCTCACCACGCCGAAGTACCGCCGGGTATACGAGCATCTCCGCGAGCGGATCGATCGGGGGATGTATCAGGCCGGCCAAAGGGTACCCAGCGAAGCCCAGTTGATGCAGCGCTTCGACGTGTCGCGCACTACGGTCATCCGGGCGCTGCGCGACCTGGAAACGGCCGGGATGCTAAAGCGCCGGCGCGGCGCGGGCAGCTTCGTGGCCGAGCGGCCGGGCGCCACCCGGGGAGTCGGCCTGGCCTTCTTCGCCCCCTTCATCGGCCCGGGCCAATCGCTGCCGTACGTCGAGGGGCTCATCCATCAGCACGTCGCGCGCCTGGCCGGCGAGGATCACTCGCGTCTGCTGTTGCAGGGCCTGCCGGAACGGAACGAGCGGACTACCGAGAGCCTGTTCCACGCCGCCGTGGACCGGCTGCTTGAAAGCAAGGCGCAGGGCGTACTGTTCTACCCGGCCCAGTTGCGGCCCGATGAGTTCCGTTGCAACCGCATGGCCGTCGACCGGCTTGTGGAGGCAGGCGTGGCCGTCGTGCTGATCGACCGCGAGGTGGCGTCCAGCCCGGGGCGCAGCGAGTTCACGCGCATCGGCTACGACAACCGGCGCGGCGGGCACCTGCTCGTGGATCACCTGATCCGGCAGGGTTGCCGCCGCATCGCGTTCGTGGGCCATCCGGGCGTGTCGCTGGCCGTGTACGACCGGCTGGCGGGCTACTACGACGGGCACCGCGCACACGGCCGCAGGGTTCCCGATTCGTTGGTTCGGCTGGTCGACACCCACGAATTGACCCTGCCATTCTGCCGGAACCTCCTGCGTACGGCGCGGCCCGACGGCGTTGTGGGCGTCAATGACCGCACCGCCGCGATGGTGGGGCGGCACTTGACGGCGCTGGGGCGGAAGATCGGCCCCGAGGTCAAGCTGGCCGGGTTCGACGACGACCCCATCGCCGCTCTTTTGCCCGCACCGCTGACGACCATCAAGTTGCCCGTCCGACCCTTTGCCGAAGCGGCCTACGAGGCCCTACGCGGGCACATCGCCAACCCGGCGCTGCAGCCACGGCAAATCATCATTGACGTGGAACTGATTGTGCGCGAATCGACGACGCGTTGATACTCAATGCGTTCTACTCCCTGAGGGCGGTTTGCCGGCCAACGCCCATTTGCCGTGAGGCGGCAATCGTGATATAACGGTGGCCGGCATGGCATCGTCGGGCCGCTTTCGGCGGGGTATGCCGCGGGCTCGGCCGAGAGCCGATCTTACCGGGAGCGTGTCAGTGTTAACGAGTTGCGAGACCCCGCCATGAGCGACATCCTTCTTCCACAACGCTTTCTATTCCGGTTCGCCGCGCCGTGCCGCCGCCGGGCGCGGCTATGGACCAAGCGAGGGGCCTCGCTCGATGAGTCGTTCCGCCTGCCGGCACTGGCCGAATTGGAGGGAAGGCCTCAGTTTGCCGATGTGCGCGCCGCGTGGAGCCCGAAAGGGTTGGCTTTCGTGCTGATCGTGGAACCCAAACGCATGAAGCCCTGGTGCCGGCACGAACAGCCCGACGACAGCGACGGGCTGCACCTGTGGATCGACACCCGCGACGTGCACAACGTGCACCGCGCGACCCGCTTCTGTCACCAATTCTACTTCCTGCCCGCCGGCGGGGGCGCGAAATACGACCAACCGGCGGCCGGGGCGGTGACCATCCACCGGGCGCAGGCCAACGCGCGGCCGGCGAAGCCGAAGGAATTGCAGGTCGTTGCTTCGATCGAGGAGAACGGCTATCGGCTCGATGCGTTCATTCCGGCCGAATCGCTCACCGGCTTCGAGCCCGACGAGCACCCCCGGCTCGGCTTCCAATACGCTGTGAAGGACCGCGAGTTGGGCACACAAACCTTCGCCGCCGGCCCGCCGTTCCCCTACGACGAAGACCCCAGCCTTTGGGCGACGCTCGAGTTGAAGGGAGATTAGCGCCCGCTCCCCCCGTGCACCATCTCGCCCGCATGGTAGCTCGAACGGACGAACGGGCCGGCGGCCACTTGCTGGTAGCCCATGGCGCGGGCAAGCGCGGCAAGGTGGTCGAACTCGGCGGGCTCAATGTATCGGGCAACGGGTGTCTGCCGTGGCGACGGCTGGAGGTACTGCCCCAGGGTAAGCATCTCGACGCCCGCCGCGCGCAACTCGGCCAGTGTGTCGAGCACTTCGGCGGTCGTCTCGCCCAGGCCGAGCATCATGCCGGTCTTGGCGCGAACGCCTGAGACCTCGGCGATGCGTCGAAACATGGCGAGCGTCCAGCGGTAGTCGGCCTTGGGGCCGCGCACCGCCGGGTACAGCCGAGGCACGGTTTCGGTATTGTGGTTGTACACGTCGGGCCGGGCGGCCAGCAGCCGGTCGACTGCGGCCCGGTTGCCGTCGAAGTCGCTCGGAAGTACCTCGACCGTGGCGGCGGTCGCCTCGCGCACCGCGGCGATTGTTCGGCAGAAGTGGTCGGCGCCGCCGTCGGGCAGGTCGTCGCGTGTGACGCACGTGACGACAACATGACGCAGCCCCAATCGGGCAGCCGCCTCGGCCACGCGGCGGGGTTCATCGGCATCGGGCGGGTTCGGCCGTCCCGTTTGAACGCTGCAGAATGCGCAGCCGCGGGTGCATGTGTCGCCCAGGATCAGGAACGTCGCCGTCTTCGCGGCGTAACATTCCATACGATTGGGGCACTTGGCGTGTTGGCATACCGTTTGCAAACCCAACTCGTCGATGACTTTGCTTGTGAAGTGTTCGGCATCTCCCTTCGGCACCTTCCTCTTGAGCCATCGGGGGAGCGAGTCGGGGCGTGATGCAGATTGCGGGGGGACTGGGGCTGCCACGGGGCGGATTGAGGGGAGTAGGCGGTTGCGTTACAATCGTTGTCGACTCATCGCGCTCCACGTGATGTCCGGGACGGCCGTCGGGCGGAAACCGCCACGGTGCTGTTGTCCAGGGCACGGGCTTGGCGTAAGGCGCCCGCCTCAAGCGGAGCGTGAGGGTTACAGGATATCATACACGGTTGTTCGCCGGAAAAGGAGTGTCGCCACGGCAAAAGATAGAACGAAGAGAAAGGGATCGAGCAAGAATGCCGATCCCAACGAACGGGTGGTCGCCCAGAATCGCAAGGCGCGGCACGAATACACCATCCTCGAAACGCTTGAATGCGGCATCGTGCTGGTCGGCAGCGAGGTGAAGAGCATGCGCACCGGCCAAGTGTCGCTCAACGAGGCCTACGGGCGGGTGCGGGACAACGAAGTGTGGCTGCTGGGCTGCGATATTCCCGAATATACGGAAGCCAGCCGTTTCAACCACACGCCGCGCCGCCCGCGGAAGCTTTTGTTGCACCGGCGCGAAATCCGGCGGTTCGCCGCGCGAGCCCTCGAGCAGGGTCTCACATTGGTTCCTCTAAAGGTGTACTTCAAGGAGGGGAAGGCGAAAGTGCTGCTGGGAATCTGCCGGGGCCGGCAGAAGCACGACAAACGTGAGGAACTGAAACGCACCCAGGCGCGCCGCGAAATCCGGCAGCAATTGGAGCGACGCCGGTAGTGATTCGTGGCCCCCGTAGGGCGGGCTGTGTCCGCCGCAACGGAACCACTGCGCGTATTTCTTGACCCGGCGGGCACAGCCCGCCCTACCCCAGGAGCAATGTGAATGCGAATTTGGCCCGGACGCCCCTATCCGCTCGGGGCCACGTGGGATGGCGGAGGAGTGAATTTCGCGCTCTTCTCGGAGCACGCAACGAACGTGGAACTGTGCCTGTTCGACTCGGTCGACGCCAAACGCGAGACGTACCGGATCAAGTTGCCCGAGCAGACCGACATGGCCTGGCACGGCTATTTGCCCGACGTCCGTCCCGGGCAACTTTACGGCTACCGCGTACACGGGCCGTACGACCCTGCTGCCGGACACCGCTTCAATCCGAACAAAGTGCTGCTCGATCCCTATGCGAAGGCGATCGGCCGCGACCTCGCTTGGAGCGACGAGTTGTTCGGCTACCAGGTCGGGCACGACGACGCCGACCTGTCGATCGATGAGCACGACAGCGCCGCAACTGCGCCGCTGGCGGCGGTCATCGACACGGCGTTTACCTGGGGCGACGAGGCCCCACCCGCCATACCACGACACAAAATGGTCATTTACGAGGTGCATGTAAAGGGGTTCAGTCAACGGCATCCCGGCATTCCCAAGAATCTGCGAGGCACCTACCTGGGCCTCGTGGCGCCGGCCGCCATCGACCATTTCCACAAGCTGGGGGTGAACGCTGTCGAATTGATGCCGGTGCACCACCGAGTCGACGACCGGCACCTTGTCGACCTGGGCTTGAGCAACTACTGGGGCTACAACACGCTGGCGTTCTTCGCGCCCGATACGCGTTATGCGTCGACGGGCCTCGGGGCCGAATCGGTCCGCGAGTTCAAGCAAATGGTCCATTCGCTGCATTCGGCCGGCATCGAAGTGATTCTCGATGTGGTGTACAACCACACGGCCGAGGGCAGCCACCTGGGTCCTACACTCTCGTTGCGCGGCGTCGACAACGCGTCGTACTATCGTCTGTTGCCCGAGGAGCCACGCTACTACATGGACTACACCGGGTGCGGCAACACGCTCAACATGCTTCATCCCCGCGTCCTGCAATTGATCATGGACAGCCTGCGCTACTGGGTGCTGGAGATGCACGTCGACGGGTTCCGTTTCGACCTTGCCAGCGCCCTGGCCAGGGAATTGCACGAGGTGGACAAGCTGGGCGCGTTTTTCGACATCATCCACCAGGACCCCGTCCTTTCCCAGGTGAAACTCATTGCCGAGCCGTGGGACTTGGGCGAAGGCGGCTATCAGGTGGGAAACTTTCCCGTCGGTTGGAACGAGTGGAACGGCAAGTACCGCGATACGATTCGCCGCTTCTGGCGCGGTGACGGCAGCACGGCCCCCGAGTTTGCCACCCGGCTGTGCGGCAGCTCCGACCTGTATGAACACAGCAACCGCCGCCCGTACGCGAGTGTGAACTTCGTCACCGCCCACGACGGATTCTCCCTGGAGGACCTGGTCAGCTACAACGAGAAGCACAACGAGGCCAACGGCGAGGAGAACCGCGACGGCGAATCGCACAACCTGAGTTGGAATTGCGGCGAGGAGGGCCCGACCGACGACCCCGAAGTACTCGCCCTGCGCGAGCGGCAGAAACGCAATTTCATGGCCACGCTTATGCTTTCGCAGGGCGTGCCGATGATCCGCGCGGGCGACGAACTGAGCCATACCCAACAAGGCAACAACAACGCTTACTGCCAGGACAACGAGCTATCGTGGCTCGACTGGCAACTGGACGATCGCAAGCAGCGGTTTCTCGATTTCGTGGCCGGTGCCGTGGCGTTGAAACGGGAACATCCCGTGCTTTACCGTCCGAAGTTCTTCCAAGGCCGCGCGATCCGCGGCACCGACGTGAAGGACATCGTCTGGCTCGATCCCTCGGGCAAGGAGATGACGGACGAAGGGTGGAACGCCGGTTTCGTGCGCGCGATCGGCATGCGGCTGGCCGGCGATGCGATTGCCGAGGTCGACGAGTGGGGCGAGCGGTTGGCCGGCGATACGCTCCTGGTCCTGCTGAACGCTGACGAAAATGAATTGGGGTTCGCCTTCTCGTCGCAACAGGGTGACGAGAAGTGGGAACTGCTGTTCGACACGGCCGACCCGCCGCGGAAACAATCGATGTTCACCCAAACCGACGCGTTCCCGCTTCGTGGGCGGTCGACCGCCGTATTCCGCCTGATCGACCAGGAAGAAACCGAAGAGTGAACGCGTCACTCGTTCGCTCGCGAGTTGTTGTGATCGCGGGAAGAAACGGGACATCTCCGATTCGTGCGAAACACCCGGAGGGCCGTTCCGACAAATTGGACCCATCCCGTTTCTTTCCGCGGCGACTATCGCAGACTTTGCTACACGTTACTTGCACAAATGAGATAGGGGCACCATGGAAGCAAACCCGCTTTGGTACAAGACAGCCATTATCTACCAACTTCACGTCCGCGCGTTCTACGACTCGAACGGCGACGGCATTGGCGACTTCCGCGGCCTGACGCAGAAGCTCGATTACCTCCAAGACCTCGGGGTCACGGCCCTGTGGCTTTTGCCGTTTTACCCCTCGCCACTGAAGGACGACGGGTACGACATTTCCGACTACCGCACCGTGCATCCCAACTACGGCACGCTGCAGGATTTTCGCGCCTTCCTCCGCGAAGCGCACCGGCGCGGGTTGCGCGTCATCACGGAACTGGTGCTCAACCATACGTCGGATCAGCATCCGTGGTTTCAGCGGGCGCGGCGGGCGGCGCCGGGCAGTCGAGATCGCAACTTCTACGTATGGAGCGATTCGTCGGACAAGTTTGCCCAGGCGCGCATCATCTTCCAGGACTTCGAGCCGTCGAACTGGTCGTGGGACCCGGTGGCCCGGGCGTACTACTGGCATCGGTTCTTCCACCATCAGCCCGATTTGAACTACGACCTCCCCGAGGTGCGCAAGCAAATAGCGGCCGTGTTGGACCACTGGCTGCGTCTGGGCGTCGACGGCTTGCGGCTGGACGGTGTGCCCTACCTGTTTGAACGCGAGGGCACCACCTGCGAAAACCTGCCGGAGACGCACGGTTTCCTCAAGCAACTCCGGGCACACATCGACGCGAAGTTCAGCGGGCGCATGCTGCTGGCCGAAGCCAACCAGTGGCCCGAGGATGCCGTTGCGTACTTCGGCGAGGGCGACGAGTGCCACACGGCGTTCCACTTTCCCCTGATGCCGCGCATGTACTTGGCGCTCCAGATGGAGGACCGGTTTCCCATCATCGACATTCTGGACCAGACGCCCGATATTCCCGGCAACTGCCAGTGGATGCTTTTTCTGCGAAACCACGACGAACTGACGCTGGAAATGGTGACCGAGCACGAGCGCGACATGATGTACCGTTTCTATGCGCGCGACCCCCGCGCGCGGCTGAACCTCGGCATCCGGCGGCGGTTGGCGCCTTTGTTGGGGAACGACCGGAGGAAGATCGAACTGCTCAACGGGCTTTTGCTGTCGCTGCCGGGGACGCCCATCCTCTACTACGGCGACGAGATCGGCATGGGCGACAACATCTACCTGGGCGACCGGAACGGCGTACGCACGCCCATGCAGTGGAGCGCCGACCGCAACGCCGGCTTTTCCCTGGCCAACCCGCAGCAGCTCTTCCTGCCGCCGATCATCGACTACCGCTACCACTACGAAACGGTGAACGTGGAAACGCAGCAGAGCGGCTCGCACGCCCTGTTGGGCTGGATGCAGAATGTCCTTCGGCTGCGGCGCGAATTGACCCCGTTGGCCGAGGGAACTCTCGAGTTCCTTCACCCGAACAACGCCAAGGTGCTGGCTTTCCTGCGGCGCGACGGCGACTCGTACGTGCTGGTGGTGGCGAATCTCTCGCGGTTTGCGCAGTACGTGGAACTCGACCTTTCGGCCCACCGCGAGAAGCAGCCGGTCGAGGTGTTCGGCGGAATCCGATTTCCGCGCATCGGCGAGTTACCGTACCTCCTGACGCTCACCCCCTACGCATTCTACTGGTTCATTTTGGAGCCGGAGGGCGGCCGGATGGAACGGCTGGAAACGCGGTTCGACCTGCCGGCCCTGGTGACGCCGGAACCTTGGACTCGGGTGCTCCGGCCGCCCGACTGCCACGCTCTGGAGCGCGCCATTCCCGACTACCTGACCTCGCGGCGGTGGCATCGGCGGCGGGCCGCGGCTATGAAGGCTGCCAAGGTGGACGACGTGGTTTCGCTCGGGCGGACAAGCGAAGGGCATCAGACCGAACTGGCAATGATCCGCGTGCGGTACGAGGACGGCCAAGACGCCGTCTACCTGGTGCCCATCGGCTTCACCACGGAAAGCCAGGCCGCCGAGACCGAGGCGGCCTCCTCGGAGCGGACCATCGCTCGGCTTTCCGTGGAGCACGACGGGCTCAGCGAGACGGGCATTCTCGCCGACGCCTTCGGCGAGCCGCCCTTCTGCGAACTGCTGCTCGACGCCATCGCCGCCCGGCGCAAACTGACAGGCCGACAGGGAACGCTCATCGCGCGGCCCACCAGGGCATACCGCCGCATTCGGGGTGAGCTCGACAGCGTTCTCATGGTGCGTCACCGGCAGGAGCAGCAAAGCAACAGCGTGGTGGCCTACGGCGACCGGTTCTTGTTGAAGCTCTTCCGCCGCGTCGAAGAAGGCACGCATCCGGAACTCGAAATGGGTGTGTACCTGACCGAAAAGGCCGAGTTCTCGCACATCGCGCCTGTTGCCGGCTCGGTCGAGTATCGCACGGCCGACGGCCAATTGATGACCGTCGGCATTCTGCAGGGATTCGTGGAGCACCATAGTACCGGCTGGGACCAGGCGCTGGACGTCCTCGAATCGTTCCTCCAGGCCGTGTCGACCGAGCCGGCCGTCGCCTTGCCCGAAGGGGAACGCCGACCCTCCCAAAGTCTTGTGGAAATAGCCGGCACCCCCGTGCCCAAAGCGGCAGAACGATTTCTTGGTAACTATCTCGAATCGATCCGGCTGTTGGGACGGCGGACCGCGGACCTTCACAAAGCGCTGGCCGCCGCAACCACCGATCCGGCCTTCCGACCGGAGCCGCTGCTGCCGTTCCACCAGAGGGGGCTGTACCAATCGGCGCGAAGTGCGCTGGGCCGCGCGCTGCGCACTCTGCATGCCCAATGGGCCGACTTGCCGCAGGAACTTCACCAGTCGGCCGAGCGGCTGCGCGAACTGGGTAGCGGCCGCCTTACCTCGCTGCGCGACCGTTTGCAGCAGGACGTTACGGCGGTACGCATCCGCTGCCACGGCAATTACGGCCTCGACGAGGTGCTGTGCCAGGCCGACGACTTTGTGATTATCGACTTCGAGGGCAATCCCAATCTGTCCATCGCCCAGCGCCGGACCAAAGCATCGCCGCTGCGCGACGTGGCGGGCATGCTCTGGTCGTTCGATCGTGCGGCGCTTGCCGGCCTTCACGAGTACTGCACGGTCACCGAAGTTGACGAGGCGGAACATGCACGACTGACGGCGTGGATCGATTTCTGGCGAACTTGGACCGGAGCCGAGTTTCTCCACGCGTACCTCGGGGGAGTCGAGGAGTCGCCCCTGATTCCGCAATCGAAGCGGGCCCTGCAAGCGCTCCTCGACTTGTACTTCGCGGAACGCTGTGCAATCGTCCTCGACCAGGACTTGGAAAATCGGCCGACCGAGGCGCTTCTTTCCCTCCGCCAGATGGCAGGGTTTTTGGAAAGCCCGTAGTAGGAGCGCGGCCGGCCGGTCGGCCGCGTGCATCCGTTTGCCAGCATTGGAACGAAAGCCCATAACGCGATGAAGCGAAACCCGTTGCGAACTTTAGCCCGCCTTTACGGCGTGAACACCACGTATGCCGATGTATGGGGAAACCCGCGCCGCACGTCGGAGGAGTCCATTGCTCGGACGCTGCAGCTTATGGGTGCGCCGCTGGCCGACGTCGCCGGTGCCGAGGATGCGGTCCGCGGCCGGCGCCAGGAATTGTGGCGCGAATGGATCGAGCCGGTGCTCGTTGCATGGCACGGAAGACTGGGCAAGGTAAGCGTTCGGTTGCCTGAATCGCTCGACGCCGCCCGCTACCAGGTTGAAATCGAGCTGGAGGACGGCGGCGTTGTGGTGTTCGACGGACAAGTAAGCGACCTGCCGGTTCGAAGTGGCGCCAGCGTGGAAAACGTGCGCTATGTGCGTCGGGAGATGGTCTTGCCGACGGTCCTGCCGCAGGGCTATCACCGCCTGCGGCTCACCGTGGGCGACCGGCAAGCCGAGAGCCTCGTTCTCGCGGCCCCGGCAAAGGCCTTTTCCGCGGAAAGCACCGGGCCTCTTTCGCGGCTTTGGGGCGTGTTCCTGCCGTTATATGCCCTGCACCGAAAGTCAAGCAGTGGAGCCGGCGACTTTTCAGACCTGGAAGCCCTGATGGACTGGACGGCCGCTCGCGGCGGCAACCTGGTGGCCACTTTGCCGCTGCTGGCGACCCTGTGGGAACTCACCGACGATCCCAGCCCATACAATCCGGCGAGCCGCCTGTTCTGGAACGAGTTTTATCTGGACCCCCGCCGAGTTCCGGGTTCCGCACCGGGGAACTGTCCCCCTTGCCGCACCTCCACACCCGGTCTGATCGACTACGCGGCGGAGATGCGGGCAAAACGGCAATTCCTCGAACCTTTGGCGGAGGCGTTCTTCAAAGCACAATCGCCGCAGCGCGACGCCCTGGCCGAGCACTGTCGGCAGCATCGCGATTTGGAGCGATTCGCTCGATTCCGCGCGGCCGGCGAGCGTCAGGGCCGGGCGTGGCCGCAGTGGCCCGAGCCGCTCCGCAGCGGCACGGTCACCGCCGCCGACTACGACGAAAGCCTTTTCCGCTATCACCTGTTTACCCAGTGGCAGGTGGAGCAGCAGCTTGAGGTCCTCACCCGGCATGCGCAGCAAAAGAATCTGCTTTGGTACCTCGACTTCCCGTTGGGCGTCGCCGGAGCCGGGTACGACGTGTGGCGCGAGCCGGATTTGTTCGTGCGCGAGGCGTCGGGCGGGGCCCCGCCCGACTCGTTCTTCACGAAGGGCCAGGACTGGGGTTTTCCGCCGCTGAACCCCGACCGGATGCGGCGGCAAGGTTACCGGTACTTCATCCGCGCGCTGCAGAATCACCTGCGGCACGCCCGAGTGTTGCGTTTCGACCATGTAATGGGCCTGTACCGCCTGTACTGGATTCCGCACGGATTCCCGGCAACCGACGGCGCGTACGTCCGCTACCCGATGGACGAGTTGTGCGCCATCCTCACGATCGAGTCGCACCGGTTCGGCGCCCGAATCGTAGGCGAGAACCTGGGCACGGTTCCACCGGCGGTTGACGAGGCGCTCGTGCGTCACGGTCTTGACGACATGTACGTGCTGCAATACGAAACGAACCCCGAGAAGGGTCCGACGTTGCGGCGTCCGCCCGCGACTTCGGTCGCCAGCGTGAACACGCACGACATGCCCCAGTTCGCCGCTTACTGGCAAGGGCTCGACATCGACGACCGTGTCGAGATCGGCCTGCTCACGCCGGACGAAGCCGTCGCGGAACACGCCCGACGGGCCGACCTGCGGGCGCAGGTTTCGGCGTTCCTTCGGGCTGAAAAGCTACTCACGTCCGACAGCCCGGAGCCGCTCGAAGCCCTCGAGGCCTGCCAGGCCTATCTGGCCAAGAGCCCCGCGCGAATCGTCTTGGTGAACCTGGAAGACCTGTGGGGCGAGACTGAGCCGCAGAACGTACCCGGCACCTACCGCGAGCGGCCCAACTGGCGTCGCAAGGCGCAGTACCCACTCGAAGCCTTGCGCGAGATCCCCACCGTCGACCGCATCCTTGCCGCGGTTCAACGGTTGCGGCAACAGGCCGGAACTGAAGCGGGACCGTAAGCCATGCGGCAGCAGTTCACAGGCCTGCCGAAAACGGGCCCCGTATCGACTGAAAGGAACGCTACCGCATCCTATTCAATGGCTTTGAAGCGGATGTCTTTGAACTCCACCCAGAACGGCTTCCCAGCGTGAAGTTGCAGGGCCAGGATGCCGTCGAGTAGCGCCAGTTCGGGGTCGTTGTCGGTGAAATCGAGGATCAGCCGGCCGTTCAGGTAGTGCCGAATGTGGTTTCCCTTCGCGATAATCGCTGCGTTGTTCCACTGGTCGAGTTTGAAAAGTTCCGCGAATTCCTCTGCGTCGATCAAACTCCCCTTCACCTGCTTGCCGCCGTCGGCTTCCCACGTGGCAATCTCGCCGACGAGGCAAATGCGGCCGCGGCGGCCGCCTTCGTCGTAAATGAAGCCGGGCACGCTCGGCAAGACTTCCTGGTTGCGAATCTCGTGCTGGTAGCCTCGCACGACCCAAGGATTCCGGACGTTGCCGTCGGTGATGTGCTTGGAGCGATACTGAACTCCCGAGTTATTCGCGGCATCCAAGCGGAAGGAAAACCGCAAATCGAAGTCCCGCGTTCGGCCGCCCTTCCAAATAAGGAACGTGTTGCCCTTGGCCGGCTTGTCGGGCGTAGTTTCACCGCGAATGGCTCCGTCGCGAACCGACCAAAGCTCCGGGTCGCCGTCCCAACCGGTCAAGTCCTTCCCGTTGAAGATGCTCGTCATGCCCGCCGGCTCGTCCGGCACGCACTGCGGGCCGTCGGCGGCGAAGGCGGCGGCGGACGACAAGACAATGGCAATCAACACAAAGCTGCGAAACATGGTTCTTCTCCTAACGGTGAGCAATGGGAAACGAAAATACAATCAACTCCTGCACATCTCTGCCGGCAACCATGCCGCGTCGTTATTCCTCCGGCCGAGGGGCCTCGACCCAATTTAACCGCGCAATACGGATCCCGTCAAGTTCCGCGTTCAGGGCCGCAACGTACCATTGGCCCTCGTGGTGAATCAACTCGGGCGCCGCGACAGGCAGCCGGCCGACGAAATTGCTGTCGTCGTTGACTCCGAAATGCGTCGGGTCGGCCGAACGGTACACGGATGTCTGCTGACGATCCGGCGCGTAGTTCTGCGTGCACAACAGGTAGAAATACCCGCCCACGCGCACCACGTGCGGACACTCGAAGTTCCACCAATGCTCGCCCGCCTGGCCGCCGGTCAGCACTCGCACCGGCTCGCTGAAGTTGAGCAGGTCGGTCGACGTGCGAAGGTAGATGCCGTGCCGCTGGTCGCGATGCGCCGCGTAGTAGAGGTGCCACCGCGGGCCGACCGGAAGGAGCATCGGATCGCGTGCCAGGGCCGTCGGTCCCTCGGTGAACAAGCCCACCGTGCCGTGGGTAAGGTGCCGCTGGAACGTCTTGCCGTCGCGGCTCAGTGCCAGGCAGATGAAGCGCGAATCGCCGTAGTACATCCGGTACTGGTCGTCTACGCGGATGACGTGCGGCGCCTGCATCGCGCCGACCCGCTCCCCGACGGTTCCATCGCCGGTGAACGTGATTCCCTTGGGCTTCCAGTGGCTGTCGGTCAACTGCCGGCCTTCCCACGCGAAAAACACCCGCGTGAACCCCGGATGCTTCGTCTTCCGAATGCACGACCAAAGCTGCCAGGTGCCGTCGGCGGCCCGCCAAACGGCGAAGTCGACCGGCTCCTGCTCGTCGCTTGTCCACTGGCCCAAATCCGGATTCTCGGCCACCTGCCACCAGTCGCCTTCGATGGTCGGCCGAAGCTGCACCGCGTCGAGCAGACCCGCGCCGCCGACGCGTGGACGGTTGCCGTCGTCCGCCAGTTCCGCCCCGGACGCCAAGCTCAGGCACAACGCAAGACCTGCGATAACCGGCAACCGCACCAAGATTCTCGGACGCATTGCGACACTTTCAAAGGGGGAAACGGCGAGGGCGCGACCATGGGCCCTGAGTAATACGACTCTACCACCGAACGGGCGCCGGTGCAAGAAGTCGCGAGAATTCGAGACAATCATCCGCCTCTTCCTTCGTAGTTGCCGGTTGCGGAGAACACAACCGTAAACGCACTACTCGCGCCGCGGCTTGACGCCAAGTCGGCGTTGTCCGGTAACAGAAAAGCAAGTTCTTCCAGCGGCAGCGCAAACGGGATGCCAAGGCCGACGGGCGTGCTTCAATCTCCGAGCCTGACGCGCCATACCTCCGGGCTCCACTGAAGCTGCGACTGCTCCTTGTGCCAACCTGGCGCGCCGCGCGAGCGATACTCGCGGACAACCAGATGCTCATGCTCGATGCAACAGTATAGCAGGGAGCGGTCGGTGCCGCCGGCGCCGGAATTGTTCGAGCCGAAAACCGGAATGCCGTCCGTCGCATCGAGCCGGGCGCCGTCCCAGTGTTCGGTACGGCGCGAATGCAGGTGGCCGTGAAACACGGCGGCCACGTTATACGGCGTAACGGCGCGGTGGTAGGCCGCCACGTCGCAGGGGCCCCATTCATCGAGCGTGATGCCGGCCGACCTCGTGCAGCCGCTGTTGCACCAGGCGATGCGCGCCATGCCGTTGCAGCACATCGCCCGGCTGCCCCCGCGCCGGCTCGTGTCGCAAGGGCGTGCGTAGCGGTGCAGGTCGACGTGGTGAAGCAGCACGACAGGTCGGCCGCTGCCGCCGACGTGCCTCTCCAAATCCGCGATCAGAAACGGCAGGCTTTCATAGGCGTCGTACCGCCCGATGGGAAGGCCGTCGGCGTTCGGCCCGACGACGACGCCCAACGCGACGAAATGCACGCTGCCCCAGTCCCAGGAATAGTGCACGCCGTTGTCCGAGACGTTCGCCAACCCCGACCGGTCGGCGTTGCGCCGGATGATCCCTTCGATGGGCGCGTTGCGTTGCCTCGGGCTGTCGTGGTTGCCGTGGACTTCGTACACGGGCCACCGCAGCTTGCCCTCCTTGCCGGTGAGCCCGACCTGTTCGACGTAGTGCTTCCATTCCGTGTCGGTCATCTGCGCGTGAATGTTGCCGAGTTTGTCACCGGTGTCGACGATGTCGCCCAGATGAAGGACGCCACGGGGGCGGCTGACGCGTCCGCCTCCGATTTCCTGGGGGATCGCCGAGCCTGGAAGCTCGTTGAGCGTCTCTACCAGGCGTTCGTTCACCGCCGCACTACCGGCGGTCAATCGGGTCGGTCGTTCGCGATCGGCAAGGTAGTGCGTATCGGAGATGACGAAGAAGGCGACGGGTTCCTCGGCCGCTTCGTCGGCGAGACCGCGGTACGGGAGCGTCCCCAGTGCGTACGCCGCGCCGACGCCGGCCTGCAGGAAAGCGCGCCGCGAAAAACGGTCGCGCCGGTTAGGGCGTGCGGTCATGTGCAATTCCGGTGAGGTGTTGCTTTCGTTGGCGGCGTGAAACGTACTCCTATTTTACGCGTTGCGACCAAACGAATTCCAGTGGGCGGCGTGCCCTTCGCCGAAATTGACGCAGCGGCCCGGCCAATCGGCCCCAAAAAGGGCCTTCCATTTCGAGGTGCCGATTTGGCGGCAACGTGTAGGGTAGGTGGTGGCGGCTGTCTCTGCGGCCCGGTTCACCCACGCGCGTCATGCCCCTGCGCACCCAGAATCGGAAACGCCAAAAACGACGGGCGGTAGCTTCACCGCGACTTTCTGCGCCGCGACCCGAACAGGCCCACTCCCAGCGTCCCGAATAAGGCCAAGAGGCAGGTCGAGGGTTCAGGGATCCCTGTATAGGAAACCGCTAAACCGCTACCGGTTTGCACCACGCTGAACATGCCCCCGCCGGTCGAGTTGCTGAACCCGCTGGTGTCGAGCACGAAGCTGTCCGCTTCAAAATCGTTGACACCGCCGGTCGTGGTGACGAACTCCCAAAGGTAGTCCTCGAGCGGGTCGAAATTGGCAATCAGCCCCGGGGTCGTACCGCCCCCCGGTTGCAGCGAGACGAGGTCGACGGTGAATCCGCCGGGCGTGAGACTGCCCAGTTCGAGCGTTCCGGTGATGTCGAGCAAGTCCCACCCCGGCCCGCCGACGATGCCGGCCGTGCCGGCGGCGTCGTCGATTTCCAGCAGGAAGTTGCCGGCGTCGTACCAGGTTTCGGTGCCGCTGGCGAGTGTGCCGATGCTGGCCCCGGGCGAGACGGTGCCGAGCAGATCGACGGCGGCACTGATCGAGCCGGTGCCGCCCAGTGTCCCGGCGTCATTGACGGTGTACAGTCCGCCGCCGGTGTGCGTGCCGTTGACCAGCAGCGTGCCGCCGTCGACGATGGTCGTGCCGGTGTAGGTGTTGGCGCCGGAAAAGATCTGCGTGCCGGTGCCGCCTTTGACCAAGTTGAGCGTGCCGCCGCCACTTCGGACCTCTCCGACGTAGGTGTAGGGCCCGGCCGTATTATCGAAGTCCAAGCTCAGCGTTCGGGTGCCACTGTCGGGGAAGATGTGCGCGCTCGTGCTGGTGCCGGCCAGACCGGCGACGGTTTGATTCGCCCGCATGTCGACCCGGGCGCCGCCGTTAAGCGTCAGCAGCCCGCCACCGAGGGCATTTTCCGCGACCAGCCGCCAGGGTTGCCTCGAGCCGATGAGCGTGGTACCGCCGGAGTGGGTACTTTCGTGGACGAAGCGGAATTCCATGTTGGTGCTGACGCTGACCTGCTCGACGGTCAGGTGTCCGGTGCCGGTGAACTTGGGCAGCCGCTGTTCTCGCTGGGCGCCGCTGGTGAATCGCAAGTGGACGTCGTCGTCGAGCACCCAGGGGGCGACCAGACTCTGCTCCTGGGCGTGGAGCCGCCAGTTGTTGTTGAGGTTGACGGTGACGCCGCTGCCGTTGTTGTTGAGGATGAGGCGGTTGAGGTTGTTCGAATCGCTTCCGCCGTAGATCCCGAAGTCGCCACCGGAGAAGTTGAGCCCGCCCACGGTGACGTCGGCGGCGAGGTTGAGGTACTGGTCGTTGCCGGTGCTGATGCCGGCGGTCACGCCGGGTGCGTTGGGGAACCCGGCCAGATTCCAATTGGCTGCGTCCGTCCACTCGCGGTTGGCCGCGGCGTCGGACTGGGACTTGTTGGTACCGGTGTTGCCCACCCACGTGTACGTCTGCGCCTGCGCCGCTCCGCGAAACAGCAGAACGCACGCCGCCGCCGCGACCACCCAAAAGCTCCCCAAACTTTTTGCCCGTCTCATGATGAATCTCCCCGTGGTAACAGATCACATTGCATGGCCGAGTTGGGCTCCGCCCTTGGCTCACCGTCATTTGCCGTTTCTCAAGTCCGGGTACGTACGAAAACCACGTCCATTCTCCCAAGCCGCAACACAAGACGCAAGTCAATATTGCGCAAACATTCCTCGTTTTTGCGCACGGGGCAACCCGATGCTCTCGGCCGGGAGTTGAGCTACCCTATGCCGTTGCGGTAGTAACATCTGATGCTTCGGTCCTTGATCGAATCCGGGGAGCGTCGCGACGAACGTAAGCATTCCGGGGTTGGTGGCGCATGCCGTATTCTACGCTGCACGCGACATTGCATTCAGCGATCGGCGTTAGGGCACTGCGCAGCGTACGGTAACTGTTGCCGCTCTGTCCCGTGCCCCAATCCCAACACCTACGACTCTACGCGAAAACGGTTAGGAAGAGATTAGACGAAGGTTAGTTTTTGGTTAGGAATGTCCTTAGAGCGGCCATCGGGTGCCCCCCATCTAGCGGGCTCGTGGCTCGGCACGAGGGTTCGCCGCACCGGTGATTTCGCCCAGTTTGGCAAAGAACGCGAGTTTCCTCGCGGAGCTGATGCCCCAATTCACCGGCACGCTTTGGTAACCCTCGTCGAACGGTTCGCCGGCTTGGCGGAAATCGAAGTAGCCCCACGAAACATAGTTCTTCACACAGGCGACCATGTTGTTGCCCTCGTCGCCCCAGTCCTGGTCGGCGTCGCGCCAGGGGCGGTCGTCCTCATTGTTGATGATCGGCTTGGGGGTGTATTCTTTCATCCCGCGGACGCTGCGGATCATTTCGACCATGCGTTTCGGATCACGCACGCCGTTGCCGTGCAGGAGGATGTAATCGGCCGTGCCGACGACGTTCGACCGCGGGATGGAACCGCCGTTGTAACTCACGCTCACCGGAAGCGGGCATTTGCGCTCGGACGCCCGGCGCTGGGCCAGTTCAATCAACTCATGCACGCGCGGGGCCTTGATGATCGCCTGGTCGTAACCGCCGTTGTCGCACTCGTTGGCGATTTCCAGCAGGACGTTCGTGTAGCCGCGGTCGGCGAGCCAATCGACCGTGCCGACCACCGCCCGCTTGACCGCCTCCTCGCCGTCGAGCCGCTGGTCTTGGCCGAAGTAGAAGACGCCGAGCATGATCACCATCTCGAGTTCATCGGCCCGGTCGAGGATGCGCTCCAACCGCAGCATGTAGTCGGGCCGCAGGGAGCCGTCTGCCCGGATGGCCGAGTTGTGCCACGGTTGCCGGCGGGAATATCCCTCGGGGCTGCCCCCCTGCAAGTTGACCACGGCGCAGAGCAACCCCTTCGCACGCCACTCGGGCATGGCGGCGACGAACTCGCGGGTGTTCCGGTCGGGGTCCCATGTGCCGGTGTCGGGATAGGCCCAGCGGGCGCGGGTTTCGGGGTTCATGTCGTCGAAGACCCCCTGGACCAGGCGGGCGTTCATCAGCAGGCCCTCGACCTTGTGCCCGTTCCACTCGCGCCCCTCGTAGGTCGGCCGGCCGTTGATGTGGAACGCCTCGCCGACAATCGATACCTGCGTCTTCCGTTGCGGCGGCTGGGCCGATGCCACACCGGCCAAGAGAAGAACGAGACTCGCAACGACAATCCAAGTTTGCGGCCGCATCAGGGCACCTCGCGGTGTGGGGGAAAGGGGGCAAGTGAAACGCGTTTCCCACCAGTCTGGTAAGCAGCAAGACATTTGTCAAGAATCGGCCCCGGCGGCGTCGGGTGAAGAATGCAATGTTCGTCCGGCTGCCTGAAGGACGGCCACTACGCATTCGCAAGGACACCCTGGACGCCTGCGACCGAAAGTGCGAGACCGAAAGTGCGACTGACGCCGTCAGCGACCTCCTGGGGAGTGAACAAAACAGGATTTTCGTGGTAAATGAGCGTGAGCAGTTCTGCCAGCCGCCGGCCGATTCGCTCGTTGCCGCGCTGGGCCGTCTCGTCGAGGAATCGCTTGACGTAGCGAAGATCATCGCGCGTCGGTCGGAGAACTCGTAGCGGCTGTACAGCTCCTTTAACGAGGAGGCGGAACCTGATTGCGTCCGACTTGGTGATGTTGCCGATATTATGGACCAAGGTATGGCGCAGTTGCCACACGATCGAAAGCGTCTCGTACCGCCCACGGTCGGTGCGTGGCGGCTGGCTTCTCTTCGGGAAGAGGTAGAATGTGCCCGGCTCGAACGGATCGGCGAGAAGCTTCCGGAAACGTTCGTTCACCTCATCGCAGTCGAGCCAAGTGGCCGATTCACACAGGGATTTCCCGAGTGTGTCGGCACCGAAATGGGCAGCCAGCGAGCTTCCTTGTACACGGAAGACATTGAAACGGTCATCTGCTACGTAGCGAGCAAGCTGATCGACGCACGCGGCGGCGAGCTCTTTGAGGAATCGCTCGAAATGCTCGATCAGGTTGACCAGAAGCATACTGCGCAACCGCCCGAGATGCCGGTCAGCCACGGCCCGATAGAGTGAACGTTCGCCAAATTTCCGCTCGACGTAGGGGAGCAGATTCCAACTGTCGGTACCCGATCGGATGTAATGGGCAAGCGGCGTATCGGCTTCGGGAGGGAGCGGTTCGACGTGTCCCAAAATCTCCCGAATCTTGCCGTCCAGATCAATCGGGGGCCGCGGCATGATCAGTCATTGCCTCCGCGCTGGGCGACGGCTTCTTCGCGGGAACGTTCGGTCGTCTCCTGATCCTCCAGAAGCAGCCACTCGATCCCCGAGTCCCTCCAACGAAGCACGAAGAAGCGGTCTTCGGTCCCGGACGGCCTATCGCCTTGGACGCGCACGTTATCACCCAGCCGGCAGGCAAGCTCTCCCAGATTCAAACGGGTGACTTGCCGATCGGGGGGCCATGGCCAAGGTTCTTCCGCCAGAACAAGCAGCGGCCGATCCATCCGCCGAAGCTCCTCGGCCAGTTCGTCACCGGGACACGGGAACGCAAGCCGGCTCGTAAGCAATGGATCGCCGTCGACAGTCCACCAGCGGTCGAGGCCTTGTGCCTCGATCCAGTGGGCAAGTTCCTTCGAGGAGAGCTCGTATTGAATGGTCATTGTAACATCTCCTGTCAACTCCGCGAGTTCACGGTCTGCCACTTGAACGTGCATGGCGCAAGAGACAGCGGTCTTCCCCATTATAACACTCGCGGGCGGCCTGGAAACCGCAAAACATGGGCCCTGGCAATGAAAATGCGACCTCCGTTGCATCAATACGCCAACGTGTCGAGCAGTTGGAGCAGGGGCGCCTCGACGGGTTTGTGGCTCGCGAACGTATCGGCGAAGGGCGTGAGGACCAGGTTGCCGTGGATCAGGCCGGCCATGGCCCCGGTTTGCCCGTCGAGGATCGAACGGACGGCGAAGTCGCCCAGCCTCGCCGCGAGGATGCGGTCGGCGGCCATCGGCGAGCCACCCCGCTGCAAGTGGCCGAGCGTGAGCACGCGGGTTTGGAACGGGCAGCCGGCTTTCCGGAGGTTCTCGTTGAGCACGGCGGCGCCGCCGGCCTCATCTCCCTCGGCCACGACGATCATGATGGACGTCTTTCCACGAGCCTTCAGTAATTGCAGATGCCGGATAATCTGCCCGGTGTCGGTGGGCGTTTCCGGAATGGCGGCCACCTCGGCGGCGCCTGCCAGCGCCGTGTACAGGGCGATATACCCGCTATGGCGGCCCATCACCTCGACCAGGAACATGCGTTCGTGGCTGTCGGCCGTATCGCGCAAGCGGTCGAGCGCTTCAACCGCCGTCTCCACGGCCGTGGCGAACCCGATGGTGTAGTCGGTGCCCAGCAGGTCGTTGTCGATCGTTCCCGGACAGGCGATGATATGGCCGTTGTAGTAGCGGCTGAGGTCTACGGCGCCGCGCAGCGTGCCGTCGCCGCCGATGGGGATAAGGGCCTCGATGCGGTGCTTCTGCAGCACGGCCGCGGCCTTCTTCTGGCCGGCGTCGGTGCGGAACTCCTCGCTTCGGCTGCTGTGCAGGATGGTGCCGCCGAGCTTCGCCAGGTTCGATACCGAACGGAGCTTCATGAGCGGCTCACCGTCGACATTGATGTAGAAGTCCTCGTTCAGCAACCCCTGGTAACCGCGACGGATGCCGACCACGTCGTGTCCGGCCGCCATCGCGGAGCGGACCACCGCCCGCAGGCACGCATTCATTCCGGGGGCATCGCCGCCACTGCAGAAGACGCCGATTCGCATGATTTCGCCCTTTTTGGTGTCAGGTGTCGGGTATCAGAGTTCGCTGCAGAAGACGCCGAGCTGTGCGGTTGCGTCCTTCGTCCGGCATGGTCGCTCAGAACTCATCGATCGGAAGTTCCTGCTCGCGCAGGAATGCCTCCGCCTCGCCGCGTGTGAATACGCTTTCGGTGGCGCCGAGGGCGCGAACGCAGCTAGCTCCCAACGCGCTGCCCCACCGCAGGCAGCCGGCCGGGTCCTCGCCGCGCAGCAGGCCGGCGCAGTAGCCGGCGTCGAAGGCGTCGCCGGAACCGGTGCCGCCGAGGTACTCGGCCGGGTACGTGCCGGCGCGGAGGCGGTGGGTATCGCTCACCAGGAGGCTGCCCCGCTCGCCCTGGGTAACGACGACCGTCTTGGCCCCGGCTTCACGAAATCGCTGGGCCTGCTCGAAGGGGTCGCTCAGCCCGGTAATGACCGCGGCCTCATCGTCGTTCGGCAGGAACACGTCCACCTCCGGAAGGACCTTCGTGAGGGTTTCCCAGTAGTGCGTGCCGCCGAACAGGACCACGTCGAGGACGGTTTGGGCGCCGCCGGCCCGGGCAGCGCGCAGCATGTCGACGAACGCTTCGGTTTCCAAACCCGGCATCATCAGGTACCCGCCGATGTAGACCACCTTCGCCTGGGCGGCCCAGTCCCGCGGGATATGGTCGACCTGGAAGCCGGTGTTGGCCCCCGGCGTGCTAATGAACCGTCGGTCCTGGCCGGTCACGTTGACGACCATGGTGCTGGCGGTTCCGTACTCGGGCAGCGTGTGGACGCCTTGCGTGTCGACGTCGGCCCGCTTGAGTGTTTCGGCGACGAAACGGCCGAACGTGTCGCCGCCCACGCAGCCCGAAACGCCCACGGCGACGCCGAGTTTCGCCAGGTCGACGGCCGCGTTGGAGGCACAACCGCCCAGGGCCAATTGCATCTTCTCAGTCGGCACCAGTTCGCCGGGATTGGGAACGCGGGGAATCGGCGCGCAAATGTAGTCGGCAAAAAGGATTCCTGCACACAAGCAGTCGATGGGCATCGGTGAAGGCTCCTTGATAGGTTGGAACGTGCGGGGGCCCTGAAGCCGGCACGTCTGAAGGCCACCTATTCTTATCAGGATTGCGACGGTCTGAAAAGTCCCCCCGGCGCGGCCTGCCACGGTCGCGTGCAGGGACGGGTGGGCAGTTTGATTCGGAGGCCGCTCCAAGCGCGCTGCTGCACCCACCGCCGCGTCACACTCGCACCACCGCCTTGCGCTTGGCAATCTCCTCCAGCGTATAAAGCCGGCCGCGGCCGACGCCGGGGCAACACCGCGCAATGTCGTTCCAGGCTTCCGGCGAGCCGAGGTTCGAAGGCCAGAAGGGCCAAGTACGGCACTGACAAGGTCGGTGCCGGTAGAGCCGGCAGCGGCGGAGATCGGCGTCGAGGAAGACACAATCGCCGCCGGCAAGTTCGACGAGGCTGTACTGATTGCCCACTTGACGCAAATACTGTTTACCGAACCGCTCCACGTCCATATCGAGCGCCGCCGCCATGGCGGCGACCTCGGCACGCGTGACCCAAACGTAGCCCGGAGCGCCCGTGCAGCAGCCGCCGCACCCGGTGCACTGAAAACGGAGCCCTTCGCGATACCACGGCCCGTTGTTCATGCCGTTCAACCTCCTATCTGGTGCATCGGCCGATCGGTGGCAATCAGGTTCCCGTGGCTGGAGCCGCGCAACGGGTGCTTGCTGCCAACCGACTGCTGAAGGATGCCACGAAGCTGTGCTTGGGCGCCATCGGAACGCAACGCGGCCCGCACGTCCCACGCGGTCTGGTCGAACAGGCAGTTGCGCAAACAGCCGTCGGCGGTGAGGCGCAGCCGGGTGCAGGCGCCGCAGAAGGGGGCCGTTACCGACCGGATGACGCCCACCCGTCCGCCGCCGTCGGCGTAGCGGTAGGCCGTGGCCGGAGCGCCCGGCCGTTCGGCGGCGACCGGCTCAAGCGGTCCGAATTCGGCCGCAAGGATGCGCACGATCTCATCGCCGGGAAGCACCTGGGCCGCCGACCAGCCTCCGTCATCGGCCGGTTGGGGGGCGCGGCTGGAATCGCCGCAGTTCGCCGCCGTGGGCATGTACTCGATGAAACGCAGTTCCAGGCTGTTCTGCCGTGCGAACCGCGCCAGCGGCACGACCTGCGCTTCGCTGAAGCCGCGAATCGCCAATGCGTTGAGTTTCGTGCCCCGGAAACCCGCCCGTTGCGCCGCCTCGATGCCGGCCAGGGCCTTGGGCAGATCGTCCCGCCGGGTCAGGCGGCGGTACTGCTCCCGATCGACCGTGTCGAGGCTTACGTTGATCCGCCGGAGGCCTGCCGCATACAATCGCCGGGCGACCGGCGCCAGCAGCACGGCGTTGGTAGTCATGGCCACTTCGCCGATGCCCGGGATTCCGGCGATCATTCGCACCAGGTCGACCACGCCGCGGCGCACCAGCGGCTCGCCGCCGGTGAGTCGAACGCGGCGAACGCCCAGTTCGGCGGCCACGCGTACGAAGCGGGTGATTTCCTCGTACGAGAGGATCTCCTCGTGCGACCGGAAGGCCACCCCGCCCGGAGGCATGCAATACGCGCAACGCAGGTTGCAGCGGTCGGTCACCGAAACGCGCAGATCGGTATGCCGCCGCCCAAGCCGGTCGACCAGGACCGGCAGACGCTCCGATTCGCCAGGATACGGAAGATGGATGGGCATGGGCTCAATCGGAGGATGTCGTTTCGGGGTGGACCCATTCGGCGGCGCCGTCGGCATACTGCTCCTGCTTCCAGATGGGCACGACTTCCTTGACGCGATCGATCAGCCATTGGCCTGCTTCAAACGCGGCACGCCGGTGCGCCGCGCTGACGGCAATGGCCACGCTCACTTCGCCCAGTTCCACCCGTCCGAGCCGATGTTCCACCGCACAGCCGGTCAGGTCCCAGCGCCGGCGAGCTTCCGTGGCGAGTTGGTCGAGTTGTTCACGCGCCATCTCGACGTAGGCCTCGTAGGTTAGGGCAATGGTTCGCTTCTCGTCGGTCCATTCGCGCACCGTGCCGAGGAACAATACCACGGCGCCGGCCGCCGGTGTCTCGGCGGCTGCCAGGACGCGCTGGGGGTCGATCGGGTTGCGAGTGAGGTCGATCATTG
>CAYPWB010000008.1:0-29829 GCA_964414315.1 uncultured Planctomycetaceae bacterium
CACAGAGTGGGATGTCTACCGGGCGCGGGGGAAAGAATCTCACGCTGCTTGCTCAATGCCTCAATTCCGGCAATGCGCCAATGCCGCTGTCAACCTGCCGCCGCCGGGCCTGGCGACACGGGAGCACGGAATCCGCAATGGAAACAGGGGCCTTACGGCCCCCGCTCGCCCGTGCGCGCGCAATTATGTGCGCGAAACCATGGCGCCGCTGAGCCGGCGGACGAGCCGGCGCATTTCGAGAACGCTGAGGATCGAAAGCACCTGCGGCACGGGCAGGCCGCTCTCGGCGACGACGTGGTCGATGGCCGTCGGGTCGGTCCCGATGGCGGCAAGCACCTGCTGTTCCAACTCGTTCAGTTGCAGTTCGGCCGGATGATGAATGGGAGGACCGTCGTCGCGCGGGGCGGCCTCGACCAGGGGGCCGAGTTGCTCCAGGACGTCGTCGGCCGTTTCGACCAGGGTGGCCCCGTCGCGCAGCAGGCGGTGGCAGCCTCGCGACGTACGGCTTTCCACGCTGCCGGGCACGGCGAACACCTCGCGGCCTTGTTCCATGGCGTGGCGGGCGGTGATCAGAGCCCCGCTCCGCTGGGCCGCCTCGACCACGATGACGCCCAACGACAGCCCGCTGATCAAGCGGTTTCGCTGCGGAAACCCGCCCGCCAAGGGTTGAAACAGGGGCGGCGCCTCGCTGAGGACGGCGCCCTGCCGGGCGACCTCGGCTGCCAGCTCGGCGTGCTCCGGCGGATAGACGTTCAGCACGCCGCCGGCCAGCACGGCCAGCGTGCGCCCGCCGGCCGCCAACGCGCCGCGATGGGCTGCGGCGTCGATCCCGCGCGCCAGGCCGCTGATGATCGTGAATCCGGCCCGGGCGAGGCTTGCCCCCAGCCGCTCGGCCTGCCGCAACCCGTACTGCGTACCGTGCCGCGTGCCCACAATCCCCACGGCCAGGGCGTCGGCCGGTTTCAACTCGCCGCGGACGAACAGCACGCCCGGCGGGTCGTGGATTTCGCGGAGCACGCGAGGGTAGGCGCCGTCGGTTTCGGGCAGGACGGTAATCCGGTGCTTGCGGCACAGCGCCAACTCGGCGTCGACGTCGATCTCGCGCTCGGCCGCCAGGATGCGCCCCAGCAGCGTCGTGCCGACACCCTTCACCTCGCGCAACTCGCTGGGCGCCGCCGCGAACACGGCCTGCGCCGAGCCGAATCGGTCCAGCAGGCCGCGGCGGATGCGCGGGCCCACGCCAACGACCATCGCCAGGCGCACGTCGGCCTGGAATGAATGGCCGTCGTCGTTGGCATCCGTATGCGGAGGAAACCGTTCCATGCGCTAGTCGCCTCGGCTGGAAACTGTGTCATTCCCGGCGGGCACAGCCCGCCCTACAACTCGAGAGTGTGCTACAAGTGCGTAGGGCGGGCTGTGCCCGCCAAACGACGCCGTCGCCCCGGGCTTACCGATATTCGGTCGGCTCGCGTCCGCAAATGTATTTGCGCCAGCCGTCCAGGTGCTCCTTGGGCAGGCTGTTTTCGCGCACGATTTCCGTTTCCACTTCCCGCTCGGTGTTGGGTACGTTCACGCGCACCTTGAGCCGGCCGTCGGGTTTGTAGTGGAACAGCACTTCGATGGGCGATTGCGGAGGCAGGTCCTTGGGCAGGTCGCGCACGGTGCAGCGGCCGATTTGCGAACATTCCTCGGCCGCGAGGCTTTCGCCTTCGACAATTTGCACCAGGATCGACCGCTGGTTCGGCTTCGACGTTTTGAACACGCGGCGGACGGTCACCGGCAGGGGCGTGTTGCGGCGAATGAGGATTCCGTTGCGTTTTCGCTTGGTTTGCGGGTCGGTGCCCACCACGCCGAGGCTGTGGGAGTTCACATTGCGGATACGGAACCCGGCCCGTTCGCCACGCTGCTTCGCCAAGACCAGCCCTGCCCGCAACGCCGCCCCGTGGGCGACCGCCTCGTCGGCGGCCACGGAACCGTCGGGTTCCTTGCCGGAAAGCTGGGTGAGCATTTGGCGGATCATGGGCATGCGGGTGGAGCCGCCCACGAGCAGCACACGCTCGATGTCGCTCCAATCGAGTCCGGCTGCCTTCATGGTTTGCACGGCGGTGAATCGGGTGCGGTCCAACAGGTCCTGCGTCGCCTCTTCGTACTGCTGCCGCGTCACCTCGACGCGCGACGAGAACCCCTTGTAATCGCAGGCGACCGACGCTTTGCTGCGGGCCGAAAGGGTCCGTTTGGCGTCTTCGCACTCGCGCCACAAACGGCCGGCGGTGCTCGGGTCCTCCCGCGGATCGACGTAATGCTCCCGGATGAACGTTTCGGCCACCAGGTCGACCAGCCGCTGGTCCCAGTCGTAGCCGCCCAGTTGCACGTCGCCGTCGGTGGCGAGTGCGATGAACTCGCTGCCGCGGATTTCCATAATGGTCACGTCGAACGTGCCGCCGCCCAGGTCGTACACGAGGATGCGACGCGGCTCGTCGGTGCTCCCCTCGGTGTTGAGGAATCCCTGTTGGAATCCGAACGCCACGGCGGCCGCGGTGGGCTCGTTGATGATGTCGAGCACCTGGAAACCGGCCATGTAGCCGGCGTCTTGCGTCGCCTTGCGGCGCACTTCATCGAAATAGGCCGGTACGGTGATGACCACCTTTTCGAACGGCCCCACCTGCGTTTCGGCGTCGCGCCGCAGTTTGTTGAGAATCCAGGCCTCGATCACCTCGGGCGGGTACTGCTTGCCTTCGAACACCTTGTGGAACACGCGGTGGCCTACGTCGCGTTTCGAACATTCGGCCACCCGTTCGGCCTCGGTGGTCATCGCCTTCATGGCCTCCTTGCCCACAATCACGTCGTTGCCGTCGAACAGCACGACACTGGGGGTCAGGCGGTCGCCCTCGGCATTGACGAGCGTGGCCGGGTAGCCGTGATCGTCCAACTTCGCCACGACCGAGTACGTGGTTCCCAGGTCGATTCCGACAATCGGTTCTCGCGATCCGTTGGTCATCTTGGTCTCGTTCGTTGTTAGAACAGCGATATGCCCATCCACTTCAATACAAGATAGCCCATGCCCAGCCCCGCGGTGGCCGCGACGACGTGCCCGGTCAGGTTGAACAGCCAAAGCGGCACCGGCAGTCGGCTGTCGGGGCCGGACTTTCCGTTCGCCGAGCTGCCGGCCACGGAACAGATTTCCGGCGAGCCGGTCCCGGTGCGCGCGGCGGGAAGGGGCGGCGCGGCCGCCGCGGCCACCGGCACCCCCAGCGGCGAACTCCAGCTCGCCGCCACCGGCGCCCGACCGGACGAAGCCGCGGGCGCCCCGCCTGCGGCGAGGCCCCCTTCCTGCTCGACGACCGATTCGAACCGATCGAAACCGCCGGCCTGTTCGACCGGCTGCTTCCAACGGGCGATTCCGGCACCATTCAAGCCCGCGGCTCGAAGCAGTTCCAGACGTGTCCGCTGGTGCGTGCCCGGCACCGAACCCTCAACCCGCAGCCGGCCGTTGCTCTCGTACTCGAAGCAGACCTCGACCGGCCAGCCCTGGGTGAGCCCCTCGGGAAGATCGCGAATGACCGTGCGGCCGATCGCCATGCATTCACCCGGAATCGAACTCTCCCCCTCGAGCACCTGGAGTGCGATCGACCGCTGGTTGGCCGCTTTCGTGGCGAACCGCTCCTTCACCGTGGCCGGCAGAGGGGTGTTGCGCGGTATCAGAATGATGTTTGCCTTCCGCATGGTTTGCGGGTCGATCCCCTCGACCCCCAGGCTGTGGGCGTTCACTTGAGTCACTTGAAAGCCGGGGCCGGGCGAGTCGGGCCGGCCTTGCGCCAGCCGGTACCGGGCGTAAAGCGCCGCGCCGCGGGCGACCGCTTCGTCGGGATTCACCGTGCGGTCGGGCTCCAGGCCGGTCAACTCTTTGACCATGGCCGCCACCATGGGCATGCGCGTCGATCCGCCCACCAGCAACACCCGATCGAGCGACGCCGGATCGAGTTTCGCCTCCAGGAAAAGCTGCCTCGTCGTGTAGCGGGTTCGCTCGAGCAGATTGGCGGTGAACTCCTCGAACTGGTTGCGCGTCACCTGCACCTCGCTCGCCTTGCCTTGCATTTCGATGCGGAGCGAAGCCCGACTCCTAACGCTTAACGTGTGCTTCGCCTCGGTTGCCGCCTGGATCAGCCGGTTGAGGGTCAGTCGATCCTTGCGAGGGTCGATGCCGAACGACCGCTCGAACGCGTCGGCGGCGTAATCGACCAGTTTCATGTCCCAGTCGTATCCGCCCAGTTGCACGTCGCCGTCGGTGGCCAGCGTGCGAATGTCGGCCGGCGCAAGCCGCAGCAGGGTGGTGTCGAAGGTCCCGCCGCCGAGGTCGTACACGAGGACGTTCATGGGCGCCTTCACGTCGCCGCCCGGCGCCAGGTAGCCCAACTGCTCGGCGAACGCCAGCGCAGCCGCGGTGGGTTCGTTGACGATGTCGAGCACGCTGAGCCCGGCCATCTCGCCGGCATCGGCCGTCGCCTTGCGTCGCGCCTCGTCGAAGTAGGCGGGCACGGTAACGACCACCCGGGCCTCGGGACCGAGCCGGCCCGCCACTTCCCTACGAATCTTCCGCAATATACACGCCTGAATGACCTCCGGCGGGAGGAAGCGTCCCATGATCGGGTGCGAGTAGACCGGGGAGCCCATGTCGCGCTTCACCCACTGCGCCACCATCTCGGGGTCGACCTGGCCGGCGTTGCGTGCCTGCCGGCCGACCACGACCTCCTGCTTGCCGAACAGAACGACGCTTGGCGTGAGCGTTTCCCCCTCTTCGTTGGGGACCATCTGCGTTCGGCCCTTGTCGTCGACAAAGGCCACCGCCGAATTGGTCGTACCTAAGTCGATGCCGACGGCACAGGGAGGTTGCATAACCGAAGCCCGCCTGGAAGGCGAGGAAGCAGGGGGTTCCGGCCCCTGCACGGGGGCCGGCCGAAACCTCCATTTTAGTCGAAATGAGGCAGAATCTCAAGCGACGGACCATTCAGCCCGTTCGCGGGGCATGGTTCCCCATGCGAATCACAGGCCCCCGCCTTCGTGACGCTCCGGTTATGGTGTGCACGCATCTTGGTCGTTCTCGCTCGGCCCCCACTGGTCCGATCGGGACCGGCATGGCAAGATACACGGCCGTCGGGTGAATGTGTACCTCAGCCAGCACCGAGAACCGCTGACCGTCGCTTCGCATTCGGTCGACCCCCCTTCAAGAGCCGCCCCATTGCAGGCCCACGAGAACACTCCGAATACTTGGCCGGTCATGTCTGAGAATCTTGCGATTGTGCTTGCTGCGGGAAAAGGGACCCGCATGAATTCGGACCTGCCGAAAGTCCTTGTCGAGGTGGCGGGTCGGCCGATGCTTGCCTACGTTCTCGACGCACTCCGTAATGGGGGGGCCGGGCGAATAGCGCTGGTGGTGGGGTATCGGCAGGAACTCGTGCGCCAGGCGATGGCCGATCAGGCCGACGTCGAGTTCGTCGTGCAGCCCGAGCAGCTTGGAACCGGGCATGCCGTGCTCGTTTGCCGCCACTTAATCGAAGCCCACCAAGGTCCGGTTGCCGTCGTTGTCGGCGACGCCCCCTTGATGCAGGCCGAATCGATTGGCGCGCTGTTGGCCGAGTACGAGCGCGAGCCGGCCGGCTGCATCCTGGGGACGGTGACCAAGGACGACCCGACGGGCCTGGGCCGCATCCTTCGGAACGCCGAAGGCGATTTTATCGGAATCGTCGAGGAGAAGGACGCCACCGACGAGCAGCGGCGGATACGTGAAGTCAACATGAGCTACTACGTGTTCGATCCCCGGTATCTGCTCCACGCATTGGAGAACCTTCGCAACGACAATGCCCAAGGGGAATACTACTTGACCGACTGCCCCGGCGTGATGATCAACCAGGAGGTCGACGTCCGCGCACTCAACGTGCTGAAGCCATGTGAGGCGTTGGCCGTCAACACGCCCGAGGAACTCATCGCCGTCGAGGCGGCGATGCACGCGCGGAAACCGCATTCTGCGGCGGGGTAGCCGGAAACCGTCGCGCCGGGCCTTCGAGGCAGGCCGGCTTTGAAAACGATCAGGGTGGAACCATGAACTCCATGAAAATCTTCTCCGGCCGCGCCCATCCGGCGCTGGCTCGGAAGGTCTGCGAATATCTCGGACTACCCCTCGGACGCGTCATTACCGGCAATTTTCCGGACGGCGAAATCTCGTGCAAGATCGACGAAGATGTTCGCGGCCGCGACGTCTTCCTCATCCAGCCGACCTGCCCTCCGGTCAATGAGAACCTCATGGAACTGTTGATCATGATCGACAGTTTCAAGCGCGCCAGCGCCGAACGCATTACGGCGGTGATTCCCTACTTCGGCTACGCGCGGCAGGACCGCAAGGACGAGGGCCGGGTGCCCATCACGGCCAAACTGGCGGCCAATCTGATCGACCGCGCCGGCGCCGACCGCGTCATGGCCATGGACCTGCACGCGGCCCAAGTCCAAGGGTTCTTCGACATTCCCGTCGATCACCTTTACGCCGCTCCGGTGCTCGACGAGTACATCGAAACCCTGGGCCTCGACCCGGAGAACATTGTCGTGGTCAGCCCCGACGAGGGCAGCATCAAGAGGGCGCTGTCGCACCTGCACCGGCTGGGGGGCCACTTGGCCATCATCGACAAGCGGCGGTCCAGCGCCGAGCAGACCCGGCAACAGCACATCATCGGCGCGGCGGTCGAAGGGAAGACGGTCCTGATTTTCGACGACATGATCAGCACCGGCGGTTCGATTTGCGGAGCCGTCAAGGTGATGCACGAGCGGGGAGCCAAGACCATCTACGTGGCCGCCACCCACGGCATCCTGTGCTCCGGAGCCCTCGACCGATTCGCCGCAGCCCCCATCGACCGGCTGATCCTCACCGACACCATTCCGCTGGCGACCGACCGCGACACGTCGCAAATTGCCGTCCAGAGTGTTGCCCCTCTTTTGGGTGAGGCAATCAAGCGGACCCACCGCAACGAGTCGGTTAGTCACCTGTTCCGGTAGGGAGGCCTGCGAGGATCGCAGCGCCGCTTGCCCAATCGGACTGGCCGTCACAGCGCGGCGAGCCTTCGGACGAAAACGCGAACAATCGAACGAAAAACTGGCCGGTGGGCTTGCATTTTTCGTGGATCAAGGCAAAATAACCAGATTCGGCTTGCTGCCCGAAACACAGCTTAGGGGGCGGCTGCGGGCGGAAGAATCGAACGCGAGCGTGCAACTCGCGACAGACAAAGTACTTAGCGTTGCCGCGGCAGCCTTGTTTTGGGGAAGGCGGGCCTTCGGCAATTCGCTGACTTAACGAGCAGAGGGGTTTCAATGGCGGAAGAATTGGTAGTGCAAATTCGCGAGGAACACGGGAAACGGCGCAACCGACGAATGCGCAACTCGGGCACGATTCCCGCGGTACTTTACGGCCACGGCGAGAAAACCCTGTCCCTCTCCGTCGGTGCCGACGCATTCGACACCGTCCTGCGGCACGGGGCCCGGATGGTCGCCCTAAGCGGCGGGGTTCGAGAGTCGGCCCTCATTCGCGAGGTCCAGTGGGACACCTGGGGTAATGAAGTCTTGCACGTCGACTTCACGCGAGTGTCTGCCCACGAGAAGGTCGAAGTCCGCGTGGCCTTGGAACTCCGCGGGGAGGCCCCGGGCATGCACGAAGGAGGGAACGTGGAGCAGTTGCTGCACGAACTGGACATTCTCTGCCCCGCTGCCCAGGTGCCGGAAAAGATTGAGGTGAGGGTGAATGACTTGAACGTGGGCGATTCGATCAGCGTTTCCGAGTTGGAACTGCCGAGCGGCGCCTCCCTCATTACCCCGCCGGAGGAGGTCGTCGTCCACTGCGTCGAGCCGGTCGAGATGCCCGAGGAGGAAGAGGAGGGCGCCGAGGCCGTTTCGGGTGAGCCCGAAGTGATTGGCGAAAAAGAAGAGGAGGAAGGCAGCGAAGAATAACCGGCCACGACATGAGGGGATGCGATGAAGCTGGTCGTGGGGCTTGGCAATCCGGGGAGGCGATACCAGGGCACCCGGCACAACGTTGGGTTTGAAGTCCTGGCCGAACTGGGGCGCCGCTTCGGAGTCGGCTCGCCGAAAGGCCGGTTCCACGGCGAGTTGATGGAAGCCAACCTTGACGGCGTTCGCGCCCTGCTGCTCAGCCCGACCACCTACATGAACCGAAGCGGCTTGAGTGTTCAGGCGGCCAGTGCGTTTTACAAGATTCCCGCAGACAGTATATTGGTAATTTGCGACGACCTGAATCTTCCTTTGGGAAAACTGCGAGTACGGCGTGTGGGGTCGTCGGGGGGACAGAAGGGACTGGCGAACATCATCCTCCGCTTGGGAACGGAAGAGTTCCCTCGATTGCGGGTCGGCATTGGCACGCCGCCCGAGGCCTGGGAGGCCGCAGACTACGTACTCGGCAAGATCTCTCAGGAGGAACGCGGTCCCTTGGAGCAGGCCGTCCGGCAGAGCGCCGACGCCGTGGTCGTTTGGGCGCACGAAGGCATCGATGCCTGTATGAATCGGTACAACTAGCAACCTCCAACACTGGCCCGGCGACCGTCGGATTCCTCCAGGAATCCGCTCGATGACGCCGGCATAATAAGAACATTTGATTCCCGGCCACTAGAAGGAGTAAGACCTTGGCTGAAAACGTTTACGAGGGCATGTTTATCCTCGACTCGAACCAGTACGGCCGCGACCCGGGCGGGGTCTCCGGCCAGATGGCGAAGATGCTCGAGTCGGCCGGTGGTACGGTGATGGTTAGTCGGCTTTGGGAAGAGCGCCGCCTGGCGTTTCCCATCAAAGGGCACCGCAAGGGCACCTACTGGCTTACCTACTTTCGATTGGATCCGGCGCGCCTCACCGAGATCCAGCGGCAGTGCGAATTGAACGACGTCATCCTGCGCAGCCTGTTCCTGAAGGTCGATCCGCGAATCGTCGACGCGCTGGTCGAGCACGCACTGGCTTCCCGAACGCCGGGCGCCGAGACCGAAGAGGAAAAGAAGCCTTCCGGCCCTGAGGAGGGCAAGAAAGAAGAAGCGACCGTGGGCGCGGGCGCTGAGAAGAAGCCCGGCGAGTAGCTGCGCCGGGGCCGAAGCGGCAGACGCGCCGAGCCGGTTGCCTCGGCAGGCGCAGGCGCGGCCGTCGACGATTCGGGTGGAAACCGTCCCAATGTTCCCGGGAGGAGGCCAGCATGGCGAGTTACAACCGAGTGATTCTGGTGGGCAACCTGACACGCGATCCCGAACTCCGCTATATCAGCAGCGGTACGCCCGTTACGGATATCGGCCTGGCGGTGAACGACCGCCGCAAGAACGCCAGCGGCGAGTGGGTCGAGGAAACCCAGTTCATCGACATAACCCTCTGGGCACGGCAGGCCGAGATCGCCAGCGAATACCTGAGCAAGGGTTCCTCCGTGCTCATCGAGGGCCGCCTGAAGTTCGACACGTGGGAAAGCCGCGAGGGCGAGAAACGTTCCAAACTGCGCGTGGTCGGTGAGCGCATGCAAATGCTGAGCTCCCGAAGCGGAGGGGGCGGTGGTGGCGGCGGTGCCCGCTCCGGGGGAGGGCGGCCGTCGGCCTACAGCGAAGCGGCTCCCGAACCCGACGAATACGAATCGGCCCCGCAGGACGCCCCCGGCGGCGACGACATCCCGTTCTGATCCTTTCCAAAAAATGATCTTGCCATGACGAAAACCATGTCTTCTTCCAAACACAGAATTCCGCACCGCAACAAGCGACTTCCCACGGGACCGCACGGCGGCATCGAACTGCTGCTGGTGCAGTCGGTCGAGCACCTCGGCCGCCAGGGCGACGTGGTCGAGGTGCGCCCCGGCTATGCCCACAACTATCTGATTCCCCAGGGTTTGGCGACCATCGCCTCGGAACACCACAAGCGGATGGTCGAGAAGCACCGGGCGAAGTTGGCCGCGGTCGAAAAGGCCCGTCTCGCCGAGGTCCGCCGCCTTGGCGACGAGATCGGACGCCAAAGCATTACCATCGAAGCGAACGCCAACGACGAAGGGCACCTTTATGGCTCCGTCGGCGCCCCGGAAATCGTCGCCGCCCTCCAACGCTGCAACATCAGCGTGCAGCCCGAACAGATCAGGCTCAAAGGGCCGTTGAAGGAACTCGGGCTGTACACGATTTCGGTCCACCTGGCCCAGGACATCGACACGGAGTTGAAGGTTTGGGTGGTGCCGTCGGTGACCGCAGAGGGTTCCGGCGCATCGTCGTAGTTCCGCTCTCTTCCACGTTGCCAAGGAGCACGGACGACCATGGCTACCGTTCACCGAGCGGATCGGGCCCAAGGGGCAACCACAACGCGCGTCAGCCCTGAACTGCTCGACCGCATGCCGCCGCACAGCAAGGAGGCCGAGCAGGGTGTGCTGGGCAGCCTGCTGATCGACCCCGAACTGTGCGATGAAGTGGCGTTGATCCTCCACGCCGACGACTTCTACGCCGACGCCAACGCCCGGCTGTACCGGCACATGATGGCCATGCACGAGGCGGGCGGGCGGATCGACACGATGTTGCTGTGCGAACGGTTGAAGCAGGAGGGCGACTTCGAGGCGGCCGGCGGCAGCGCCTACCTGGCCGAGGTGATCAGTTCGGTGCCGGTCGCCGCGCATGCCGTGTACTACGCGAAGATCGTGCGCGACAAGGCCACGCTCCGCGCGCTCATCCACACCAGCACGGAAATTCTTCGTGACGCCTGGGACCCCTCCCTCGCCCCGCGCGAAGCGCTCAATCAGGCCGAGGAGAAGATCTTCGCCGTGCACGATCGGCGCACGGTCTCGCAGGTGGCGAACATCCACGACGTGATGGTCGAGGCGTTCGCCCGGATCGACGCCCGTATGGCCGGCAGCGAGGGGGTCGGCATCCCGTCCGGCTTCACCGACTTGGACAAGCTCACCGGCGGACTGCACCGTTCGGAGCTGATCATCCTGGCCGCGCGGCCGAGCATGGGCAAGACGGCCCTGGCCACGAACATTGCCGAACACATTGCCATCCACGAGAACGTTCCCACGCTGTTCGTCAGCCTGGAAATGGCCCGGGTTGAGTTGGCCCAGCGCATTCTGTGCTCCCAGGGGCGGATCGATGCGGGCAAGTTCCGCAGCGGGTTCCTTTCGGGCAGCGAGCGCGAGCAGCTTGTGCGCGTTTCGAACCAGTTGGGCACCACGCCGTTGTTCATCGACGACGCCCCCGCCCGAACCGTCACCGAAATCGGGGCGACGGCGCGGCGCATGAAGCGGCGCAACGGCCTGGGGTTCGTGGTGATCGACTACCTGCAGTTGATCAACCCGGACGACCCGCGCGACCCGCGCCAGGAGCAAGTGGCCAAGATGGCCCGGCGGCTGAAGGCCCTCGCCCGCGAGTTGGAGGTGCCCGTCCTGTGTCTGGCGCAGTTGAACCGGCAAACGGAGATGGGCCGCGAAAGCCACCGCCCGCGGCTAAGCCACCTGCGCGAGTCGGGCGCCATCGAACAGGACGCCGACGTGGTGATGTTTATCCACCGCGAGGAGTACTACAACCGCGACGACGAAGACGCCCGCGGCAAGGGCGAGGTGATCGTGGCCAAGCAGCGCAACGGCCCGACCGGCGATGTCGAACTGGCGTGGCTCGACAAATTCACCCGTTTCGAAAACCTCGCCCAGCAGCCCTACGACGGCTTCGATTGATGGGCGGTTACCGCACCTGGTAACTGTTCACGGGGCGGCGCATCCAGTTTTCTCCGCTACATACGAGGGGGACAGTCCCATTTTCGCGGCGAAAACGGGGGGATGATTGGGCGAAAACGTCCTTGGTGCCGCGAAAATCGGGACAGTCCCCCTGTGAACGGTTACCGCAACTGGATATCGAACGGCATCCACACCAGGGTCGGCTCGGCGAATAGCCGCCGGAGCAGGCCAACGCGGGCAAGGATGGGCGCGGTCAGTTCGGGCGCGAGCGAGCGGAGTTCCGTCATCGTGGCGGGGTCCTCGAAAAGCTGTTCGAAGAAGGTTCGCGGGCGGGGCAGCATGAGGATTTCGACTTCCTCGTCCTCGGCGATGCCCGCCGCTTGCCGGGCGGCCGCTACGGCGTCGGCCAGCGTGCCCAGCCGGTCGACCAGCCCGAGTTCGGCGGCCATCCGTCCGGTGTACACCCGGCCCTGGGCCAGTTCCTCAAGCTGCTTCACGTCCATCTTCCGTCCCCGGGCCGCCTTGGCGACGAACTGACGGTACACCTCGCGCAACATGCCCGACAGGGCCTTCTGCTGCTCGGGGGTGAACGCTTCGGTGGAGGAGAACAGGCCCGTGTTCTTGCCGCGGCTGATCACCTCGGTCGTTACCCCGAGCTTGTCGTACAGGCCGCCGAGGACCAGCTTGCCGCCCACCACGCCGATCGAGCCGGTCACCGTGCCGGGCTCGGCGAAGATTTCGTCGGCGCCCATGGCGATGTAGTATCCGCCGCTGCCGGCCACGTCGCCCATGCTGGCGACGATCGGCTTCTCGATGCGAATCGTTTCGCGCCAAATGAGGTCGCTGGCGATAGCCGATCCGCCGGGGCTGTCGATGCGCAGCACGACGGCGGCCACCTTCTCGTCGTTGGCGGCGGTACGCAGGGCCTCGACCATCGTGGCCGAGCCCACCGATTGCCCGCCGAACAGGTCGGTCGAGTTTTTCCCCTCCATGATGGGTCCGACCGCGTACACGACGGCGATCTTCTTGGCGGCCGTGGCCGACTCGGTCGGTCGGCCGCCCATCATCAGTTCGAACAGCTTCATCATGCCCGTAAGCCCGGAAAAGTTGGTCTCCACCTTCTTCCGGCGGTAGTTGGTGACGAGTCGGAGTTGGTCGGCCTTCAATTCGCGGGCGAGTCGCTGCTCGATCTGATCGGCGTAGAGGATTTCGTCGACCAGTTTGGCCTGGCGGGCGGCTTTGGCGGTGAACAGCCCGACGTCGAGCAGGGTCTTCACCTGGTAGTCCTTCAGGCCGCGGTCCGCGGCGATGGTTTCCACGAGCAACTCGTAGGTATCGTCCACCAGAGCGTCGATGCTCTCGCGGAGCGGCTCGCTCATTTCGGTGCGCGAGTACGGCTCGGCCGCACCTTTATACTTGCCCATCTGCAGCATTTGGAACTGGATGCCCAGCTTGTCGAGCAGTCCCTTGTAGAACGTCATTTCGGCCCGGACTCCGGGCAGGATGAGCGTGCCGCTTTCCGGCATGACGATGCGGTCGCACGCCGAGGCCAGCAGGTACTCGGCCGGCTGGGCGCTGGTCAACACGGCCCACACCGGCTTGTCGGCCTCGCGCAGGCGGGCCACCGCGCCGCGCAACTCGTTCAGCTTGCCGCGGCCGACGGCCAACTGCTCGATGCGAAGAATGACTGCGGCGATGTTCTCGTCCTCAGCGGCGGCATCGAGCCGGCCGAGGAACGAATCGAGCGAGCCCTGCAATTCGCCGAACAGGCCCGGCTGCGTGGGCCCCTCCGGAAACGACCCGCGCAGGGTGAAGTCGGCCACGGTCTTCTTGGCCGGCTGGGGCTTCGACTTCTTGGGTTCCTTATCTTTATCTGTCTTGGCTGCCCCGGTTTCCGGCTTCGCGGGGTCTTCCTCCGCCGGTTCAGCCTCGTTGTCCGCGTCCTTCTCTCGCTCCGCCAGGCGCTCCTTCAACTGCCCGAGCGACGGCCGGGTGGCGGTAGGTGTCTCGGGCTCGGACGGCTCGGCGTCGGAATCCGGCGCGTCTTCCGAAGCTTCGGCCGGCTCGTTCGGCGTCTCGGCCGCCGGCGGGGTGTCCGTCGCGTCCTCGGCCGCCCATGACGCGCCGGTGGGAATCGCAACAAGCGTCATCGCCAGAAGCCAACACAAGACAGAGCGAAATGAACTGGGCGACATGGCAGCGTTTCTCCTCGAGTTTCCAGGGGGGGTACGGTTGTTTTCACGACTCGCAGAGTCGGACTACTGTAGGGCGACTCTCTGAGTCGTCGCGTTCTTTGCTACTTCACGACTCGGCGAGTCGTGCTACACTGGGTGATTTGGGTGCAAGCCGGTGGGGGGTGGGTCCCCCGCGCCCGGGCTTTCTGCTCTAGTGTACGACAAAGGAGCCTGCCGGTCCATGCAACTCGACCGTACCCGCATCGCAATTCGACCGCGCAACTACGTCGATATCCTCGACCTCTCCCTGCACGTGGTCCGCGAGTTCGGCCGGCCGCTGTTCTTCGCCTGGATCGTGGGCGCGGTGCCCGCCATGGTGCTCAACGGGGTCCTTCTGTGGGGGTTAGTGGACCCTATCTGGAACCCCGAGTGGCCGGCCTGGTACATGGCCACGATGGCCTTCCTGGTGATTTGGGAAATGCCGCTTGCTACGGTCTTTATCACGTTGTACCTGGGCGAAGCGACCTTCGGAAACCATCCCGGCGCGGGGCAAATGCTGGCTGTATTTCGCCGCGCGCTGCCGCAGTTGCTGTGGTACCAGGTGGTCGTCCGGTCGGTGCTGACGCTCTTCTGGTTCACTTGGCTGGTGCTGTACACCGGTTGGCCGTACCTGAATGAAGTCATTCTGTTGGAGCGGAACCCCATGACCAGCCGCCGCACCGATGCCACGACCACTTGGCGTCGGAGCCGGGCGCTGCACCGTGGCATGGCCGGCGAACTGTTCGCCCGCTGGTTCGGCGCGTGCGCCGCCGGCGGTCTGCTGGTCGGCTCGCTGTGGCTTTCGGTGTGGTTCTTCCGCTGGCAACTGTTCAACCTGCCGGATTGGACGCCAATCATGTTCACCGTATTCCTGCCGGTGAGCTTGTGGCTGGTCGTGGGCTTTTTCGCCGTGGTCCGATTCCTAAGCTACCTCGACTTGCGTATTCGTCGCGAAGGCTGGGATATTGAACTCATGCTCCGCGCCGAGGGCAATCGGATGGCGGAAAGGTTGGAGTGAGGCTCATGATCGTCACCATCCTTCTGTGCCTTTTGCCCATCGCGCTGGCCGAGCCGGAACAGGCGGTCGAGGCGGGGCGCGACGCGCTCAGCCGACGCTGGCAGTACCCGTGGTACGATACACAAAGCGACAGCGTGCAACGGATCGACGTGCGCGACGACGTGCCGCCGCCGGATGGTCCCCCGCGCAGTTCCGCCCCGCTCGGCGAAGTGTTGCAGTTGCTCGGCTGGGCGGGCATTGCGCTGCTGCTGGGATTGATCGTGTGGCTGGTGGCGGCCGCATGGCGGATGCACGGCGACGCACTGACCGACCACGCCGGCTCTCCCGCCCGCGCCGGCCCGAACCACGTCGAAGCTCTGCCGCTGCCGCCGGGCAGCACCGGGGTGGGCCTGCTCGACGAGGCCCGGCGGCTGTACGAGCAGGGCGATTTCAGCCGGGCCGTGGTGTGCCTGTTCGCGCACCAGTTGCTCGAACTCGACCGTATGCAAATCATCCGACTGGCACGCGGCAAGACGAATCGGCAGTACCTGCGCGAAGTCGGACCGCGCACGCCGCTGCGGCAACTCGTCGAGCAAACCATGGTAGCGTTCGAGGACGTGTTCTTCGGCAACCGTTCGCTCGACCGCGCCCGGTTCGAGGCCTGCTGGAATCGCTTGCCGGAGTTCGAAGCTCTCAGCCGGGGAGGGACGTCATGAATACCCCCCCACCTGCCCGCTGTATCCGCGCCGTCTCCTTGCTGCTTCTCGCGGCCGCGTTGGCCGGTTGCGCCGAACAACTACCGGTCGAGTACGGAGAGCGCCTGGGGGCGGAGGGCGGCGCGAGTGTGAACGGTACCGCCGTGCTGGCCGATATGTTCACGGCGGCGGGCCATCGCGTCTTCTCCTGGTCGGCCCTGTCGCCCCGGCTGGAGGAGCGGGCCGACTGCATCGTCTGGTTCCCCGACGACTTCCAGCCGCCCGACGACGAGGTGCGCGCCTGGCTCGATGCCTGGCTGTGGAATCGGCCCGGGCGAACGCTCATTTACGTGGGCCGCGATTTCGACGCCGCCGTTTGGTACTGGCAACGGGTGGGCGAAGGGCTGGAAGGAGAATTGCTCGAAAAGGTCGCACGGCAAAGACGGATTGCCGAGGCCGACTACCGCATCGGCCGCATGGCGATTCCAGAACGCGCCGATTGCGACTGGTTCCAACTCGACGGCCGTTACCGTCCGCGAAAGGTACGCAGCCTCGACGGCGAGCCCCAATGGCTCGCCGGCGTGCAACCCGACCGGCTCGAAATCGAACTGAACAGCCGCTTCGAATACCCCGAACACCGACCGGCCGAAGTGGTGCTGGGCTCCGAGGGCGACGCCCTAGTTGCTCGGCGCGAAGCCCGCGGCAGCCGAATGCTGATCGTTACCAACGGATCGTTCCTGTTGAACCTCCCGCTGGTGAACCATGAGCACCGGAAGCTGGCGGGCACGCTCATTGCCGAGGTGGGGCCGGCCGGGCAATCGGTGGCGTTTCTCGAAAGCGGGCCCGGCGGACCGCCCCTTCGCGACAACGAGCCGCCCGTCGGCGCCCCGACCGGCCTCGAAGCGTTCGTCGTCTGGCCGACCAACTGGATCCTGCTGCACCTGGCGGCGGTGGGCATTCTGTTCTGCTTCTCACGGCTGCCCATTTTCGGCCGGCCGCGCGAACTGCCGCCGGCGTCCACTTCCGACTTCGGCCAGCACGTCGACGCCGTCGCACGCCTGCTCAAGCGCAGCTCCGACCGCTCCTACGCCGCCGCTCGCGTGTTGCACTACCATCAAACCGTTCGCGGCCGCCCGGACTGAGAGATCGGACTCGCGGCCCCACACTTTCCGTTCGCCCCGCCATGCTCCGACAACACGACATTGAAGTTCGCGTCCGTTACGAGGAGGCCGACCCGATGGGCTTCCTGCATCATGCCCGGTTCTTCGTCTATTTCGAGATGGGCCGCACCGAAATGCTCCGCGCCAGCGGCGGCTGTTATCGGAAGATGGAGGAGGAGGGCATCCTGATTGTGGTGGCCAAGGCAGAGTGCCGCTACCGAAAGCCGGCCCGATACGACGACGTGTTGACCATCCGGACCATCGTCGAGCGCGTCACCGCGGCCAAGATCGAACATCGCTACGAGGTGCTCCGCCAAGGGGAACGGCTGGCCGAAGGACGCACGACGTTGGCCGTCATCGATCGGGAGGGCCGCATTTGCCGAGTGCCCGACTGGATGCAAACCCCGGTCGAGTAACCGTTCGCAGGCAAGCCGTCGCGCGGCTATTCGCCGGTGAAGTTCTCGACGAAGGGTTGCCCTCCGCCCCAGGTTAATTCGAAGGTGAGGTCGTCCGTAGGCCCGTCGATGGTGGCCGTCAGGCCGGACGTTGCCGGATCGGAGTACGCCTTCGGCGCATGCCACTTCAGCGACTGGGGCGAAAGCGTTTCCACGGCCGTGACCGTGACGGTGTGCGTTCCTCGCACCGAGCCGTCGCTGTTGGCGAAGCAGCTTAGTTCGAAGCGTCCGTCGGGCCCCAATTCGCCCACGGCCGGCCGGTCGTTCGGCGCAATGAAGCGGACGGTGCCGTGTTCGACCGGCTGCCCGTCGATGAGCACGCGGCCCGAAACCGGCAAGCGTTCGGGGCGTCCGTCGCCGCAGCCGGCCAGCAGGCCCAAAGGCAACAACAAGAGTAACAGCATCGAGCGCACGGTCAGAAGTCCTCCGAATTCGTCAGTTCTCCCCCGGCCCGCGTGGAAAGGGCTCGGTAGGTGAACAGGTCGATGTTTTCGGTCACGAAGCTTACATGGCCATCGCCGAAAACGAAGTTCCCACCGCCCGGATGCTTGCTGCCGAACGCGGCGTTCACGTTGAAGCCGTAGCCACTGTAGCGTTCGGGATCGCCGGGGGGGGTATTGATCGGGTTGTAAGTGCTGCGCTGGCAGTCCATGAATCGGACGGCCCGGCTCCAAATATTCGACGACTCGGGCGTGTGCGTTTCAATCACCTCGCCGGCGAACATGGTTTTCGACAGCCCATCGGCCACGTCGCGCACCCGATGCGCCTTGAGGTAGTAGAACATGCCGTCGGCCCGGTACTTCGCATCGTCCAGATTGGTGAGCCCGACCGAACCGGTCACCAGCGCATAGTTGCCTGTGGCGGCCGGCGCTTCGCCGGAGTTGTAGTGGCTGGAAGAATTGAAGGTGGGCGGTTGGGCGAACTGCTCGGAATTGTCGCTGGGGCACAGGTACGCCGGCACGGTCTGGGAGATGGCGTCGGCATTGACGCTGATCCAAGTGGAATTGTACGCCCAGGGCCCGTCGCGGAAGTCGAAGCTGTCGTACAACGGTTTCATTTCGAGGAACGGCAGCAGCATGACCAGGCCGCTGGTGCCCACGCGCGCCCCGGGCGCCGGACACCGCGAAGGGTTGTTGTCGCATCCGACCCGGCCCGGCGGATAGCACTTGAAGCTCACCTCGTAGTTGGCCATCGCCAGGCCGAGTTGCTTCAGGTTGTTCGTGCACTGAGCCCGCCGGGCCGCTTCGCGCGCAGCCTGAACCGCCGGAAGCAGCAACGCGATCAGGATGCCGATGATGGCAATGACCACGAGCAGTTCAACGAGGGTAAAAGCCCGGAAGCGTCGAGCGAAAAACGGCAGTCCTGTTCGGTTGCTCACCAAAAGCTTCTCTCCGAGACGAAAAACCCTTCAAACGGGCGGGGTTCCCCCGCACAAACGCCCGCGACGCAGTCCGGGAAACTCTTCTTCCTTCATTATACTACCACACGCCGATTCCCCTGGTCAATTGTGCGTTAGCGGCCGATCTCGCCTGGGGCACAAGAGGCCGGACCGGCAAGGATTGCGCGGGCAGACGGCAGGAATCGCGCGTCGGTGGGGGCTGGGGCGACCGGTTTCCCGCGTTCGTGCTCCGACGGAAGCGAGAACCTAACTGTTGATTCTGTAACGTGTTGCGAGTGCTATTCGGCTCAACTCGTGGAAGGCTTCCGGTTTCGGCACGCTGATTGCTTGAAGAAGGCGGCAGCGGCGACCGGCCGCGACGGTTTCATGCAGGGGGGCAACCTGTATTCGACCGGCAACCATGCCCTACGGTTTGTACATCTCGGCGGAGGGAGCCCACGCCCAAAGCAAGCGGCTCGAAGTGATCGCCAATAACATGGCGAACATGGAGACCGTGGGCTTCAAGCGCGAGTTGGCCGTCTTCCAGGCCCGGTACGCCGAGGCGATCGAGGAGGGGCTTGTCCCTCCCGGGGAAGGGCATCTGGAAGACGTTGGCGGCGGGGTCGAGTTCCTCGCCACGCACACGATCTTCGCCCCCGGCCCCCTCCGCCACACGAAGCAGAAATCTGACGTGGCCATCGAGGGCGACGGGTTTTTCGTCGTGGACAAGGAAGGCGAGCAACACCTCACACGTGCGGGAAACTTCCGTGTAACGCCCAACGGTGAGCTTCGCACTCAGCAAGGCTACGCCGTACTAAGCGATACCGGGGCGCCGGTCGTTGTCAACCCGGCCGACAGCACGTGGGAAATCACGTCCAATGGTTCCCTGCGGCAGTTGGGCGCCGCGCAGAACCTGGCAGTGGTACGACCGAACTCGTACAACGAATTGCTCAAGGTGGGCGAAAACCTGTTCCGCCCCTTGGCCGAACCCGAGCCCATCCCCCTGCCCGAACGCCGCGTCGTCGCAGGATACCTGGAAGGGTCGGGCGTGAACGCTACAACGGAAATGACCGCCATGGTCGAGGCCTCGCGGGTGCTCGAAGCGAATATCAACATGATGAAGGCTCAGGACCAAATGCTCAGCGGACTGGTTAACCGCGTGCTCAAGGTTTGAGCGGGCAGAATCGCGACGAACTACGAATCGACCTCCGGAAACCTGTCTCCCCCCTCTCCTCTTCAATCGCTCATGGCAATTCAAGCACTGTATACTTCCGCCACCGGCATGACGGCGATGGAGACGAAGCTCGACGTCATCGCCAACAATCTGGCCAACCTCGAAACGGTCGCCTTCAAGAAGGATCGCGCCAACTTCGAGGACCTGTTCTACCGCCACGAGAAGATGCCCGGTTCGGAAGACACAACCGGTCAGTTCGCTCCGGTGGGTATCAACATCGGCCTGGGGACGCGCATTTCCAGCGTGCAAAGCGACTTCACGCAAGGCGCTTTCGACCACACCGGCGGCGAACTCGACCTGGTGATCGAGGGCCCGGGCTTCTTTCAAGTGCTGGACCCGACCGGCGACACCTACTACACGCGTGCAGGAAACTGGTCGAAGAACGCCAACGGCAACCTGGTGGCCGGCTCGGCCAGCCTCGGCCGACTGCTGGAGCCGCCCATCACCATTCCCGAGGACGCGACGAACATCGTCATTACGCCCGAGGGAATCGTGTCGGTCCGGCAGCCGGGCAACCAACAGCTTTCGCAGGTCGGGCAAATCGAACTGGCCCACTTCGTGAATCCACAAGGCCTCATGAAACTCGGCGAAAACCTGTATGCCGAAACCGACGCCTCCGGGGCGCCCACGCTCGGCAACCCGGGCCAGGACGGCATCGGCATGCTCCGCCAAAACTTCCTCGAACGATCGAACGTCGAGCCCGTCAACGAACTGATCGACATGATCCTCACGCAGCGCGCCTTCGAATTGAATTCGCAGGCGGTGAAGGCGGGCGATGAGGTCCTCCAAATCGTCGCCAACCTGAAGCGATTCTAATGCGATATCGAACAACCAACTCCCGACGACTTCTCGGCCTGACCGTCCTCCTTGCAGGGCTGACCGCCGGCGGCGCCGAGGCAGCCGAAATCCGATTGAAGCCCCAAGCCACGCCCGCCGGGACCATGGTCGCCCTGGGCGACGTCGCCGACGTGTTCGCCGCCGATGCCGACGAAGCCGAACGGCTGCGCGGCATTGAACTGTTTCCCGTACCGCCGGCAGGCCGCGAACGCTTCGTCCGCGCACGCGAATTGCAGGACCTGCTGCTGCTGCGCGGGCTCAACCTGGCCGACCACCGTTTCTCGGGCGCCAGTCAGGTTGGCGTGACGGGTGCAGGCAACGCAAGTTCCTCAACAGCGGGCCCGACCAGCATGTCGCACGTGCGGCAGGCCAAGTCGCGAGTGGCCGAAGCCATCCAGACGCATCTGGCGGCACGGGTCTCGGCGGAAACACCTTGGCTTGTCGAGGTGGACCTCCCCGAAGCGTTCGTTCGCTCCCTGGCCGATCCGGCCGTCGAGCTTCGCGTCGACGGCGGCAAGGCGCCGTGGGTCGGAACACAACAATTCGCGCTGAGTTGGACCGGTCCGGCCGGCCCGCAGGAGACGGACGTCGAGGCGAGCGTGTCGATTCCGGCGTCGATGGTCGTGGCGGCCCGATCGCTTTCGCGAGGGGTTGTGCTGCGGCCCGCCGACCTGGAACTTCGTCATGCCGACTCGACCCAGGAGCCGTCCGACGCCCTGTACAACCTGGAGCAGGCCGTCGGCAAGGAAACCCGGCGGGCGATTCCGGCCGGCAAGGTCTTGGCCGCCGATTCCATTCAGGCCCCGGTGTACGTTCGGCGGGGCGAAATCGTCACCGTGCACGCGTATGCGGGGGGGATTCGTATTCGCACGCAGGCCCGGGCTCGCGATGCGGGCAGCGACGGCGAACTGGTCGGCGTCGAGTCGCTCGATACGCGCGAATTGTTCTTTGCCCGCGTGTGCGGTATCCGCGAAGTGGAAGTGTTCGCCCGCGCGGCTCGGGTAAGCGATACCGCCGGCGTGCCGCCTGCGAGCCGGTAACCCGCCGAATCGGCGCCCGACAGCCTCCGTTCCGACGCCTACATGCAACACGAGGACCTGAATCATGCGACATCCCTTCCCGCCGAGTGCCCGCCCGCTGCTCCGTTGCGCCTTCATGACGGCGGTGGTCGGCTGCGCCGCCCTGCCCGCCGTTGCACAGGACTCGAGCCTCTTTCGCGACGCGGGGCAGTCGGGCCTCACGCTCGAGCGGGCGAGTTGGCTGTACGAACCGCCGCCGGAACCTCGCCCCATCCGCCTGCACGACATCATCACCGTGCTGGTCGACGAAAAATCGGTCGTCATTAGCGAAGGCGAAGTCGACCGGCGCAAAAAGGCCAGCCTCGACGCCGTGCTGAGCGACTGGGTGCTGCTGCGCAACATGACCATGTTCGCCGATCCGCAATCGGCCGGCGAGCCGCGGGTGAAGGGCCAGATCGACAAAAAGTACCGGGCCGACTCGCAACTCGAAACGCGCGACTCGATGATCTTTCGCGTGGCCGTGGCCGTGGTCGACATCCGCCCGAACGGCAATTTGATTGTCGAGGGAACTCGCTACATCCAGAACAACGACGAAACGTGGGAATACTCGCTCAGCGGCGAGATCCGCCCCGAGGACCTGAACAAGCAGACCAACACGGTGCTAAGCGAAGCCGTCGCCGATCTGCGCATTGTTAAGCGTGAATCGGGCAACGTGCGCGACGGGTACAGACGCGGTTGGGCCCAGAACCTGCTCGATAAGTTCCAGTTATTCTAGCGACTTGCTCGGGCTACATCGATAAGCCCCCCCGGCGTACGCTTCCAGCGTGCAAAGGAAACGGAGTGTTTCCTTGAGAAGCAGGATGCTTATCCCACGACGACACGCAGGCAATATCATGAACAGAACCATCGCTTGTTATACACTGCTGGCGGTTCTCTCGCTGGGGAACCTCGTCTACGGGAACTCGGCCCCGACGACCACCATGCTCAAGAGCGTCTGCCGCCTGAAGGGCCAGGAAGAGAACACGCTTCAGGGACTGGGCATTGTGGTCGGTCTGGACGGCAAGGGTGACGGCGGCAACTACCAGCCCACCGTCCGAAGCCTCGCGAAACTGATGAGCGTGATGGGCGAGCAACTCGGCCCCGGCGGACTGTCGGAGTTGAAGGACTCGAAGAACGTGGCTTTGGTCACCGTAACGGCCACCATTCCCGCCGCCGGCGCCCGGCAGGGCGACCGCATCGACTGCACGGTCGCCTCGATCGGCTCCGCCAAGAGCCTGGCCGGCGGTCGGTTGTTCCTCACGCCGCTGGTGGGGCCCGACCGCGCCGACCCGCGCGTTTACGCCTTCGCCGAAGGTCCGATCACCGTCGACGGAGAAGACATGCTCACCACCGGCCGGGTGTTCGGGGGCGCCCGACTCGAAGCCGACTTCTTCAACGCCTTCACCAAGGACGGCAAGATCACCCTGGTCCTCGACGAAAACCACGCCGGCTTCGGCAACGCCCAGGAGATCGTCGAAACGATCAACGGGCAACTCGGTTTCGGAACCGGCAGCATGCCTTTAGCCCGGGCGATCAACCAACAGAACGTCGAGGTGATCATCCCCTCGCAATACCGCGAGGACCCTGTGCTGTTCGTGTCGCTCGTACTCCGGCTGCCCCTGCTTCAGCCGGAGAGCGAGCCGCGGGTGGTCATCAATGAGCGGGCCGGCAGCATCGTCATCGGGGGCGACGTGCAGATCGGCCCGGTGGTGGTGTCGCACAAGAACATCGTTATCGAGGCGGGCGCCGCGCCGAACGGCAACGGCTTCGTTGCGGTCGACCCGGCCGAAACCGCCGTGCCCCGTTTGAAAGCCATGGTCGAGGCGCTCAACGCCATGCACGTTCCCACGTCCGACGTTATCGAGATCATCAAGGGCCTGCACCGGAACGGGAAGCTGTACGGCAAACTGATCATTGAATGACTAAAAGCCTCATGCCACGCCGAAGCCGATTGCATCGCCCTGTTGGAGTTCACGCTTCAGCGTGTTGGGTCACGCATACGCTGGGTTCGCACGCTAGAGCGTGAACTCCAACAGCGGCAGCACATCCCCGTCAAGGAGCCCCTATCATGACGACATCGATCCCCACGCCTGCCGCGCTCGACGTTGCTCGCGCAAGCGCCGATTCGGCTCCCCGCGTCCCGGCCCCCGACAGCGACGGCGAGACCAAGGCGAAGTTCCAGGAGATTCTGGGCGAGTTGCTGTTCGGCCAAATGCTCAAGTCGATGCGTCAGACTGTCGGTAAACCGGCCTATTTCCACGGGGGCCGTGGCGAGGAAGCGTTTACGCAGCAACTCGATCAGATACTCGCCCAGAAGATGAGCCGCTCGGCCGGGGAACAGTTCCTCGGCCCGATGTATGAGATGTGGTCGAGTGCACGCCGGTAGCCGCAGGCCCGCCTATCTTCGCGACGCTGTTTATTTCGTCCATTTTTCCCTTCTGTACACGGAACGCCTGGAATGCCCAACAACTGGGAATCGGAACTTGCGACGATGCTTGGCGACCTGCTGGGCGTTCAAGACCGTTTTCTAAAACTGCTTGCCAAGAAGCGGGAAGTGCTCATTGCTTCGGACCTGGCCGGACTCGACGCGCTGGGCGCGGAGGAGCGGGAGCTTGTCGAGGCCCTCCAGGAGTGCGTGCAACGCCGTGAGGCGCTGCTCGGCGAGGCCCGCCGCGAAGGGTTGCCCTCGGAAAGCATCCAGGCGCTCAGCACGGCACTGCCGGTGGATCAGCAGCACCGCTTGCACCCGAAGGTGGCCCAGGCAAAGTCGAACAGCCGGGTTTTGCAGCACCACAGCCTCGCCCACTGGGCGGCGGTGCAGCGGAACCTGCTGCATCTTTCCCATATGCTGGAGATTATTGCGACTGGCGGTCAAATGAAGCCGACTTATTCTGAAGAGGACCGTTCTCGCGCGAGTGGCGCCCTGATCGACAGGGCAGCCTAGCCAGTCGGCACAAGATAGCCAAACGGGGCAAGTCCCAGCAATGTCTTCTCTCTACGGCTCGATCAAAATGGCGGCCAATACGCTGCGGGCGAATCAGATCGCCTTGCAGGTGGTCGGGCAGAACATTGCGAATGCGAACACGCCGGGCTACCTCCGGGAAGAGGTAGTGCTTACGCCCGCCCCCACCCAACGGCACGGGGGCCTGCTGCTGGGCATGGGCGTGCAGGTGTCCGCGGTGGTCCAGAAACTCGACCACTTCCTCGAAGAGCGGCTGCGCGGCGCCGTGAGCGACCAGGCGAACACCTCGACGCTCGAACAGGCGTTCGCCCAGTTGGAGTCCATCATCGGCGAACTGAGCGACACCGACCTGAGCACGTCGATGAACAACTTCTTCGCCGCCATCAACGAGGTGCTCAACCAGCCGGAAAACGTTTCGGTCCGCAACCTGGCGGTCCTCCAGGGCCATACGCTCACCCAGGACGTCAATCGCATGGCGCAGCGCACCCAGGAGCTGCGGGGCGACGTGAACGACCGGATCAAGAACATGGCGTCCGACATCAACCGCCTGCTCGAAGAGGTTCGCCAACTGAACGTGCGTATTGCCGAGACCGAGGGCGGCGACGTTTCGAACAGCGACGCCGTGGGCCTTCGCGACCAGCGACTCCAGGCACTGGAGAACCTGGGCAAACTGATCGACATCCGTGTGATCGAGCAGCCCAGCGGCGGTGTGACGGTGTACCGCGGCGGCGACTTCCTCGTGTTCGACGGCACCAAACGCGAAGTCGAAGTGGTCCTCGACACCGACCGCGGTATGACCGTGGCCGACATCCACCTGAAAGACACCGACGCGCCGCTGAACCCGCGGTCCGGCGAGCTTCGCGGCCTGCTCACTGCCCGCGACGACGTCCTCGGCGTGTTTGCCGACGACCTCGACAACTTCGCCCGCACTTTCGCGTTCGAATTCAACAAGCTGTACACCAGCGGGCAGGGCATCAACGGATTCGACCAGGTCACCGGCGAATACGCCGTGGACGACAAGACCTTGGCCCTGAACGAGGCCGGACTGCGCTTCACGCCCGAGAACGGGTCGTTCCAGGTCATGGTATACAACACCAAGACCAAGCTGACGCAGACCACCGATGTGTTCGTCGACCTGGACGGTTTGGGAAACAACGACACAACGCTCGACGACCTGCGCAAGGCGATCGACGACATCGACGGCGTATCAGCCGAGATCACCCTGGACCGCAGGCTGGAGATCACGAGCGAATCGCCCGACCAGCAAATCGCCTTCGCGGACGACACCAGCGGCGTGCTGGCCTCGCTGGGCGTTGCGACGTTCTTTTCCGGCACGTCGGCACTCGACATAAACGTCAACGACGACGTCCGGCGCGATCCGGCCAAGTTCGTCGCCTCGAAGGGCGGGGTGGGGAACGATACGGAAATGGCCGTCGAACTGGCCAACTTCCTGGACCGGCCGATCGAATCGCAGAACGGCGCGTCGGTCGGCGTCCTCTACGACCGGCTCGTCGGCGAGACCACCCAGGGCTCGACCGTCGCCCGGGCCGACGCCGAAGGCGCCAACGTGTTCGAAATGACGCTACGCGGCCAACGCCTGGCGACCAGCGGTGTGAACCTCGACGAGGAAGCGATCAAGATGATCGCCTACCAGCACTCGTTTACGGCGTCGTCGAAGTTTATCGCCACGCTGAACGAGTTGTTCGCCTTGCTTGTCAATATCTGAAGGGGGGAGGGGGGCGTCCGGCACGGCTCGCCCCGTACGCGGCCATGGCCACATCGATCATCGGTATTCCGACCACGCGGGTGAGCGACCTGTTCATCCGCCGGCGCCTGCTGAACCAGGTGCAGTACGACCAGGGGGAGCTGTTCCGCCTGCAAACGCAATTGAGCACCGGCCGGCGGTTCGAAGCGCCCAGCGAGGAACCCGTGGCCGCGTTACGGGTGATGAGCCTGCAACGCCTGCTGGAACGCAAGTCGCAGGTGGCGTCGAACCTCACGACGAACCAGTCGTACCTGAGCAATACCGACGTTACGGTGTCGAGCGTGTCGAACAACATGGCCGACGTGCGCGCCACGGCCCTCGGCGTGGTCGGCACTTTGGCCACCGATGAGCAGCGGCGGGCAGCGGCGCAGCAGGTCAGCCAGTCGCTCCGCTCCCTGCTCGAAACGGGGAACCAGAAGTTTCGGGGCCGTTACCTGTTTTCCGGCACACACACCTCGGAACGCCCGTTCGCGGCGCTTCCCGACGGGGCGATCCGATACGACGGAAACGAAGGGCACGTCGAAAGCTACGCCGATATCGACCTGCTGTTTCCGACCAACCTGCAAGGCACCGAAGTGTTCGGCGCGATGAGCGAACCGGTCCGGGGCACCGTCGACCTCGATGCGCGCTTGACGCTCGACACCCGCGTGACCGACTTGCGCGCCGGTCGAGGCATCAGCAAGGGGAGCATCCGCATTTCCGACGGTTCGAACGTGAGCACGATCGACCTGAGTTCCGCGGAGACCATCGGCGACATGGCGGCGCTGATCAAGGCGAATCCGCCGCCGGGCCGCGAACTGTTCGTCGAAGTGACCAACGACCGGCTTCGAATCCGCCTGGCCGGCACGGACGGCAACCTGTCGATCCACGAGGTCGGCGGCGGCACGGTCGCCTACGAGTTGGGCATTCTGCAAGATATCGGCGTCGGGCTCAATCCGATCACCGGTCGCGACCTCGATCCCCTCCTAGGCGGCACCACGTCGTTGGACGATTTGGCGGGCGTGGGCGCCCGGTCGTGGGCCGTACTCCATTCGGTCGGCGCCGACAACGATATCCGCTTCGTCGCCGACCAGCCCGGCGCGAAAGCGGCCGACGGAACCGACTTGAACGCCCTCGCAATCAGCCTGCTCGACGATCCGGCGGTGGTTGCCGGCGGCGAACTGGTCGACTACGACCCTGTAGCGGGCACCCTCGTGGTACGCATCGAGGAAGGCGCGTCGACCGCCGCCGACGTCGTCGCCGCCGTCAATGCCCGCGACGATATTCCGTTCACTGCCGCGGTCGACCGGCTCGACGACGTCGAGGGCGGCCGGGGTAAGGTCATGGCCGGAGCTGCGACCGTGACGGCCGAAGGCGACGGCGAGGCGTTCGACCGCCGAGGGTTGCGCATCGAGAACCAGAACGAAACCTTCGACGCCGACTTCCACGCCGCCCGTACCGTCGAGGATCTGCTCAACAAGCTCAACGGACTGGGCGCCGGCCTGCTGGCCGAGCTGAATGCCGAGCGTACGGGAATCAATGTTCGGTCGCGGGTGAGCGGCAGCGACTTCATGATTGGTGAGAACGGCGGCGAAACGGCGGAGCAGTTGGGCCTGCGCACCTTCACCGAGAAGACCCGCCTGGAAGACCTCAACTACGGCCAGGGCATGCATACGCTGGAAGGGACCGACTTCACCATCACCATCGCCGACGGTTCCACCCTGGAAGTCGACGTGAGCGGGCTGGCCACGATCGGCGAGGTGGTCGAGAAGATCAACGATCTGGCGGCGGCGCACGTTCCGCCCCTGAGCCTTGAAGCGCGGCTTGCCGAGTTCGGCAACGGCATCACACTCACCGATACCAGCAGCGGGCCGAATACATTGAAGGTGGACCGTTCGATCCTTACCGACGCAACCCTCGCCGAGGGTTCGACCGACATCGCCGTCGGCGACCTGCGGACGCTGGACAAGATCACCCTCGCCGACGGCACGAAGCTCGACGTCGACACGACCGGCCTGGCCACCACAAGCGATATTGTCGACTATCTCAATTTGCTGTCGCCGGGCAAGCTCCAGGCAGCGCCGACCGCCGACGGCAAGAGTGTGACCCTGACCGACCACACCAGCGGACCGAACAACTTCAGGGTGCAGCGCACGCTGCTGAGCACGGCCGCCGTCGAGCTGGGACTGATTCCGCCCGGACAGCATGCAAGCGGCTCGCCCGTGACGACCGGCGTTCCCGAGGTGCTCGTCGAGTCGGCCGGCGTCAAGAACAACGTGATCATCCGTGCGAAAGCGGACGGTTCCGAGTACAACGGGGTGACGGTTGTCTTCGACAACGCGGTCCTTCCGCCCTCGGTTGTCTACGACGAAAGCGCGAGGACGCTCACGTTCGGCATCCAGGGCGGTCGAACGGCGCAGCAAGTGGTGAACGACCTGGCGGCATCCCCCGCCGCAGCGTATTTCGAGGCCGAACTCGATCCGGCCGACGGCAGCGGCAACGACGGTTTCGGCGACGTCGATCTGATTATCCCCCCCGACCTGCCCGAGGCCGACGGCGGAAGCCTCAACACGTACGCAACGGCCTCGGTACCTTCCGGGGGGTTCGACAACGACCTGATTTTCACCGCCAACCATTTGGGCGCGCTGTACAACGGAACGAAAATCCAGTTCGTCGACAGCCCGGGCACCGATCCGGCCGAAGTCCTTTCGTATACGCCCGGGGTGGAGTTGGTTGTCGGTTTCGATGCAACCGCTTCCCACACCGCCAACGACATCATCGCCGCGGTAGCTGCCCACCCGCAGGCTGGCGCGCACTGGACCGTGTCGCGCGATCCGGCCGACGAAAGCCCGAACGACGGCTCCGAACCGGTCGATGTGAATGCCGGCGAGCTGATGGAGGGCGGTGTGCAAACCCTCGACGGCCGCGATACCCGGCCGCTGGAAGTCGAAAGCCTTTTTACGTCACTGCTTCGTTTGCAGCAGGCCCTGGAAGTGAACGACGTGGTGGGTATCGAGCGGGCAATCGGAATGCTCGACCGGAAAGTGGTCGACCTGAACTTTGCGCGGGCCGAGCTGGGCGCCCGGCAGCAGGGCATCGAAATGCTTCAGTACCGGATCGACACCGAGGACGTGGAACTGCAAAGCGTGCTGTCGCTCGAATACGACGCCGACCTGGTCGAGGTCATCTCGAGCCTCACCGGGCGTCAGGCGGCCTTCGAGGCGTCGTTGCGCTCCATGGGAACGACCATGAAGATGTCGCTTCTGAATTACCTGTAAGCGGCGCCCACGGAAACGTTGCGAATAGACCGGCGATCCGGCCCCCGCTCGCCGGAAGGTGCCTGCGAGCAGTATAATGGTTGGTGTGGAACCCCCGAACCA
>CAYPWB010000008.1:29929-40913 GCA_964414315.1 uncultured Planctomycetaceae bacterium
AGCAGTATAATGGTTGGTGTGGAACCCCCGAACCATGAACCCCGGTGCCGCTGTGCCCACCCCAACTTCCGCCCGACGCATTACCGCGTTCCAGTTCCAGGCCGGAACCGTCCTGGCAGGCAAATACGAGGTGCTCGACCAACTCGGCCGGGGCTGGGAAGGGGAGGTGTACCTGGTGCGGGAATGCGCGACGGGCATCGAGCGGGCGGCAAAAGTCTGGTTTCCCCACCGCAATCAACGCAATCAGGCGGCACGCTTCTACGCCAAGAAACTCCACAAGCTGCGGCACTGCCCCATCCTCATTCAGTATCACACCCAGGAGACGATCGAGTACGGCGGCCGGCGGGTTCGCGTCCTCGTTTCCGAGTACGTCGAGGGCGAATTGCTCCGCCGGTTCGTTGCCCGCCAGCCGGGCCGACGCCTGACCGTCTTCGAGGGCCTGCATGTTTTGCACGGCCTGGCCGCGGGCATCGAGCAAATCCACAACGTGCGCGAATACCACGGCGACCTGCACGACGAGAACATCATCGTCCGCCGCCGCGGCATTGCGTTCGATCTGAAACTGGTCGATATGTTCCACTGGGGGCCCGCCAGCCCTGAGAACATTCATGCGGATGTGATCAACCTGGTGCGCATCTTCTACGACGCCGTCGGCGGTCCGAAGCGATACGCCAAGCAGCCGGCGCTGGTCAAAGACCTCTGCTGCGGCTTGAAGCGAACGCTTATCCTGCGGAAATATCGCACCGCAGGCCAGTTGCGGCAGTACCTGGAAACCTTGCCGTGGGATTAGTGATTGCTGCCATGAACATCGAGGTGTTCTTTGAGGCCGCGATGCCGCGGGCCGAGTGGCACCGAATCGCCTGCGGCGAAGCGGTGGTGTTCTCGGACCGGGCGCCCGGGAAGGAGTCGGCCAATGAAGACGCCGCCGCGCTGGTGGCTCTCGACGGTCGCAGCGCCGTGCTGGTCGTGGCCGACGGTATGGGCGGAATGCCGGCCGGCGAGCAGGCGGCCGGGCTGGCCGTGCGGCGGATGATCGCCTCGCTGGAGCAGCACGTGCCAAACGAACCCAGCTTGCGAGGCGCGATTCTCAACGGCATCGAAGACGCCAACCGGGCCATCTGCGAACTGGGCGTCGGCGCGGGCTCGACCATTACCGCCGTCGAGGTCCAAGGGCACACCGTCCGCCCGTACCACGTGGGCGACTCCATGATCCTCGTCGTCGGCCAACGCGGCAGGCTCAAACTGCAAACCGTGTCGCATTCGCCCGTCGGCTACGCGGTCGAGTCGGGCGTGCTCGACGAAGCCGAGGCCATGCACCACGAGGACCGCCACCTCGTCTCCAACATGCTGGGAACCCCGGACATGCGCATCGAGGTCGGCGCCGTGCTCGAACTCGGCCGCTTCGACACGCTCCTGCTGGCCACCGACGGGCTGTTCGACAACCTGCACACGCCGGAGGTGGTCGAGTGCGTGCGGAAGGGCCCGCTCGACACTGTGGCCCAACGCCTCATCGACCACTGCCGCCACCGCATGCAGGAACCCGAACCGGGCCTGCCCAGCAAGCCCGACGATCTCACCTTCATCGCCTTCCGGCGTTCGCGCTGACGGCGCCCGGGCTATCCCAAAAACCCCCTCTTCCGGCGGGGTGGGTGTGCGTACCTCCGGCCTTTTCGGATAGCCTCTCCCAGGGGACTGTTCCCCTCGCATACAGCAGCCAAGACGTGAAAGGTCCCTCGCGAGCGACTACAGCCGAAGCAGGTCGATGAGCGATTGTCCGATGGCCTGGGGGTCGCGGGCAATGTGGACTGCCAGCCAGGCGAGGATGAGCGTGCCGGCGCTAAGGAGGCTGAACCCGCGGGGATTGCGCCGCAGTTCAATGGGCGCCAGGGCGGCCGTCAGTTCGCGGTCCAACCGCCGCCAGCCCAGGTGGTCCTGATGCCCGCCCGAGGAAACCAGCGATACGTTCCGCATCCACACCGACGGCTCGAAATGGAGGCGAATACCCAGCCGCGGCAGGTAGACGCTGTCGCCGGCCCAGCGGACGTCGGAGTCGAGCCGCGCGGCCAAGTCGGCCACGATGGGCCGCAATTCGTCGGCCGACACGTTGTACACAATCAGCCGCGGCCGCATCACCAGCAGGACCAGCACCACGCACATCGCGTAGAAGGCCACCAGCAGCGGCCACACCACCCAGCCGTACCGGATGACGGCGGCGTCGGGCACGAAGAGTTCCAGCGGTCCAACCAGCACCATCCCCGAGATGGCCAGCCCCAACGCAGCCATATCTCGTACGCCGGAAACGACCAGCGGCCTTCGCGACCGGTTCAAGGCCCCCAGAACGAGCATGTAGACCGCAACCGGTCCCAAAGCCAGGCACATTCGCAACGGATCCATCGAGGCGGCTTTCGGCGGCTGGGAGGAATGGTGAACGAACCGATTTCCCCTTAGTTTACCACGGATGCCCGGCCGCGGGCAGAGCCTCCCCGTGTCGCTGGCCGGAAGTGCCCCGCTTCGGCTGATGTGATATACTGCGCCCCCAGGGCGCCCGCCCGCCATACGTACCCCGCCACAGAGCGGGGCGTCGTTTAGGAGCGCGGAAGGAGCGGAATACCTGCAATACGCGCAATAGGCGGCTTTCGGATTCAGCACCTTCACCCTCCCGCGCAGCGGGCGGGCCGGACGCGGTAGCGGCCGGAAAGGGCAGTTCCTATTCAGATGCCGTTTTGATCGGCGGGAAGGCCCTCGCCAAGCCTGATAGCCCGACTCTCCCGGCAAGCGGGAGAGTGAGTTTTTCGTTACAGTGGCGCAAGCGGGAACCACCCAACAGACACAAACCGGAGCAATACCATGAAACGCACGTTCATTGCACCGTGCCGGCGCACGATGATCGCAACGCTCGCACTCGCCGCGTTGGCCGGGCTTGCGTCGGTTTCAGTCGCCCAGGGCGACGACGCACCGCCGCCGCGGCCGAATATGCTCTGGATTACGGCCGAGGACATGAGCCCGAACCTCGGCTGTTACGGCGACGCGTACGCCACCACCCCCAACCTCGACCGGCTGGCCACCGAAAGCGTGCGGTATACCAATGCGTTCGCCACGGCGCCGGTCTGCTCGCCTGCCCGATCCACGTTGATTACCGGCGTGTACGCTACGACGCTCGGAACGCAGAACCTGCGGTCCCGGTTTCCCATTCCGGAGCAGATGCGGGGCTTTCCGGCCTTTCTGCGCGAGGCGGGCTACTACTGCACCAACAACGTGAAGACCGACTACAACACGGCGAACGAGCCGGCCATCATTCGGGCATCGTGGGATGAATCGAGCGGGAAGGCCCACTGGCGCAACCGGAAGCCCGGCCAGCCGTTTTTCGCCGTATTCAACGACATGGTCACGCACCAGAGCCGCACGAGCGTGTGGCCGTACGAGCAGTTTGAGGAGCAGTTGCAATCGCAGCTTGCGCCCGACGAGCGGCACGATCCGGCCGACGCGCCCGTGCCGCCCTACTGGCCCGACACGCCCATCACCCGCCGCACTATCGCCCGCTACTACGACTGCATTACGCTGATGGACCGGCACGTCGGCCGGCTGCTGGCCGAGTTGGAGGAGGCAGGCGTGGCCGACGACACGATCGTGTTCTTCTACTCCGACCACGGGGCGGGGCACCCGCGGCACAAGCGGCTGGTGCTCGACTCGGGCCTGCACGTGCCGCTCATCATTCGCTTTCCCGAAAAGTACCGCCACCTGGCGCCGGCCGCTCCGGGCGACACGATCGACCGGCTGGTGAGCTTCGTCGATTTCCCGGCTACCATGCTCAGCCTCCTGGATTTGCCGATTCCTGACTACATGCAAGGCCGGGCGTTTCTGGGGGCGGCCGCCGCCGAGCCGCGCCGGTACGTGTTCGGCGCGCGCGGCCGGGTCGACGAGGCCTTCGACGTGACCCGCTCGGTGCGCGACCAACAGTATCTGTACGTCCATAACTACATGCCGCACCTGTCGTACAACCAGCCCGAAGGCTATTCCGACCAGGCGGAGGTGCGGCGCGAAATTACCCGGTTGGCCGCTGAAGGGAAGCTCAACGACGTGCAGATGGCCTACGCGGGGCCCACGCGGCCGCGCGAGGAACTCTACGACGCCTCGACCGACCCGCACCAGATCGACAACCTTGCCGCCTCGCCGGAGCATCGGGAGGTGCTCGACCGCATGCGGCAGGTGCACCGCCGGTGGGTGCTCGGAACGCGCGACCTGGGGTTCCTGCCCGAGGCCGACGCCTGGCGCCGCTCGGAGGGCACGACGCCCTACGCCATGGCCCGGCAGCCCGGCATGTTCCCGCTGCCGCGCATCGCGGCGGCGGCCGACCTGGTGGGACAACCCGATGCGAAGGCGCGGCAAGTCGAACTGCTGGCCGACGACGACCCCGCCGTGCGCTATTGGGCAGCGGTGGGCCTTCGCGCGCAAGGGGCCGCGGCGGCCGATGCCCGCGAGGCACTCGTCGCCGCGCTGGGCGACCCGTCGCCCAGCGTCCGGGTTGAGGCCGCCGGCGTACTCGTCGCGCTCGATGAAGACGCCGCGGCGCTCGAAGTGCTCACCGCATCGCTCGAACACGAAAGCGACGAGGTCGCCCTGCACGCCGCCCGCACGCTGCAACTGCTCGGCGAGCAGGCCCGGCCGGCCCTTCCCGCCATGGAAGCCGCCCTCCGCGCCGCCCAACCCCCGCGCCGCACCCCCGATTTCGCCATGTTCCTCCGCTTCGCCCTGGAGCCGGCCGTGCAGGGGCTTCGTGGCGGAGAGTGAGTTGGCAGCAAGAATACCCACTTGGCGGCGTGCCTTGTCATCCCCGCTGTAGCCGGTATGATGAGCGAAAGGGAGAGAACGCTCTGCTTTACCGGGAGTCGGGCCAACACGTGTAATCTGGAAGGACCACATTTTCCCACGATGAACGGACTACGGATTCCCAAATTCGTCGCCGACAACTACGAGATCCACGAATGGCGTCACGCGTCGGCCATTTTGTCGAGCGACTTTCCTGACGAATGGGCCGATATCCTTGCGCTGCTCGGCCAGTTTCGGTTGCGCAGGTCATGGCTCACGGTGGGTGGTGGGCGGAAATCCAGGGTAGCCCAGGCAATTGATGAGTTTCTCTTTGCACGTGGTTGGGAGGAAAAGCAGTTTGCCACGTCGGTGAAGGTGGATGAGTGCACCTTCGATTCACCTACGCATAAGGTCGACTGTTTTCGGAACAAGGTGGCCCTTGAGATCGAATGGAACAATAAGGACCCGTTTTTCGACCGCGACCTGAACAACTTTCGCCTCCTCTTCGATTTGCGAGCGATCAGCGTTGGCATCATCATCACTCGATGCGACGCCCTCCAAGAGGTCTTCGATTCGCTGGGCCGTGGCACTTCTTTCGGCGCGTCGACCACGCACATGTCCAAGCTGTTGCCGCGGATCGAGGGCGGCGGCGGCGCGGGTTGTCCTATTCTGGTCTTCGGGATCACCAAGAACTTGTACGACGAGACAAGCTGATGGATACTCAACTCACTGCGGCTCAGGATTTTGTGTCTTGTTGCTCCGGCCTGGAATGCGGGACGATTCTCGCCGATCCTCCCTGGCAATTCGCGAACCGGACGGGCAAAGTGGCACCCGAGCACCGACGTCTGAACCGCTATGCAACGTTGACGTTGCCCGAAATCAAGGAAATCCCCGTCTCGGTTGCTTGTGCCGGTCAATGTCACATCTACCTGTGGGTGCCGAACGCACTACTTCGCGAAGGGCTGGATGTAATGGATGCGTGGGGATTCACCTACAAGACGAACCTCGTCTGGCACAAAATCCGAAAGGACGGTGGTCCGGACGGGCGCGGCGTGGGATTCTATTTCCGAAATACGACGGAACTCGTGTTGTTCGGAACGCGAGGCCAACTGCGAACTCGCGATGCGGGTCGTCGCCAGGTAAACATCATCAAGACGCGCAAGCGCGAGCATTCCCGCAAACCGGACGAACTGTACGACATCATTGAACAGTGCAGCCCAGGCCCCTACCTGGAGTTATTTGCCCGCGGCCGGTTCAGCGAGGCCTGGCACGTGTGGGGTAACCAGTCGGATGACTACGCGCCCGACTGGCCCACCTACAAGCATCGCAGCGGCGACGGCAACCTGCGATTGTTTGCGTAGGGCGGCCAGACGGTTCCCGCTTTTCCATGACTACCCAGGCGGGGACCGACTATCAGCGAACACGACGTATTTTCTCGCGCACGGCACGCGCGCCACAGCCCGCGAACGACCCTGCCACGGTCGCAAAGGTCGGCACCATGAAGCCCCACGCGAGGCTTCCGCCGTTGAAAACTGCCTCGAAGAGCATTGCATCGATGATTGCCCAAGGCCCAGCCAACACAATGACCGATCCGAGCCAAGACATCGCCGAAAAATAGGCATGAGTGGCAATCAGTGCCGCCGCGAAGCACAACGCAACCAGGACACGAGAGCGATAGTCGGGACCGTCTGGAAGATTGAATGCCAGCGCAAGAAGGCAGAAGCGGAGGAATCCGCCAACGACAAGGCCGTATGCCGCCAATTCATTGCCCCGAAGCCGCAACATGATGAATCCTGCTCCCTCGGCAACACGGGAGTGCCCAGACCCTCCTGTGCGATCCTCGCAGGCGGTCGTGGTTCAGGCAACCTCCATCATTCTGTTGGCGTAGTCCTTTCCGCAGGTCGGCGGCGGCAGCGGCCGTCCTTCGTTCGCGTACAGTTCGATCATCTCGTCGACGAGGTCGCACAATTGCGCGAACACTGCCTGTTCGTCCTCGCCGTGGCAACCGCCGTAGAACAATCCGGGGCAGCTACCCACGAAGCACTGATCCTCGTCCGACCATTCAACAATCTTGACGTACCGGGCACCGCTTCTCACGATTTGGACTCCTCGATGGCCGAACGCACGGCCTTCCTGCACGTCACCTCCTATTGTCGCTCCGTGCGGCCGGCGTGTCCAGGGCCGCTCGGCGGGGCTGCGGATTCCGCCGGCTCTTGGTATATTGGCGGGCTGAGGAGTTGAGCGGTTTCCCTTCCATCCCCCACCCCGGATGCAGGTGCAAGCTTGCGATGCACACTGTTGGAGTTCACGCTTTAGCGTGCTGAGGGGCCAACATCCTCGGTTCGCACGCTAAAGCGTGAACCCCAACGGAGCCGCGGGCGAGTTCAACTGCAAGTCCATTCCCCCCACCCCCCAAGGAGCCTGCCATGAAAGGTCTTGTTACGCGTCGTACCTGTCTGAAATCGGCCGCCGCCGCGGCTGGAAGTGTGTTCATCCTGCCGAGCGGACTTGCGCGGGGCTATGCCGCGAACGAAGCGGTGAACGTGGGCGTCATCGCCACCGGCGGACGCGGAGGTGCGAACCTCAACGGGGTGGCTGGGCAGCCGGGCGTGAACATCGCCGCGCTGTGCGACGTGGATCGCGGCCGGCTGGAGCACGCTGCCCGCCGTTTTCCCGAGGCCCGAACCTACACCGACTTCCGCAAGCTGCTCGACGAGGCGGCCGGCCTCGACGCCGTCGTGGTGAGTACGCCCGACCACAACCACGCGCCCGCGGCGGTGCGGGCTATGAAGCAGGGCCTGCACTGCTACTGCGAGAAACCGCTCACGCGCTGCGTACACGAGGCCCGCGTGATGGCCCAGGCGGCGGCCGAGAAGGACCTGGTAACGCACATGGGTACCGGCGCGCTGAGCAGCGAGGGCCTGATTCGCACCGTCGAGGTCATTCGCAGCGGCGCGCTGGGCGACGTGACCGAGGCCCACTTCTGGACCGACCGGCCCTGGTGGCCGCAAGGCTTCGATCGGCCGGAAGGTGAAGACCCCGTGCCCGACTCGCTCGACTGGGAATCGTGGATCGGCGCGGCGCCCATGCGCCCGTTCAAGGCGCGATGGCCCGAAGGGCATCCCGTGTACCAACTGCCCGCCAATCAGCAGCGGGGCGGCACGGTGTACCATCCGTTCGTGTGGCGCGGCTGGTGGCAGTTCGGCACCGGCGCGCTGGGCGACATTGCCCCGCACAGTTGGCACGCGGCCTACTGGGGCCTGGAACTCGACGCCCCGGAAAGCGTCGAGATTGTCGAAACCACCGGCCCGATGACCGAGATGTTCCCCGCGGCGTCCATCCTGCGGTTTAACTTTCCCGCGCGGGGCGAGCGGGCCGCGATGAGCCTCTACTGGTACGACGGCGGCAAGTACCCGCCCGCCGAACTGCTGGGCGGCGCCGCGCCGGGGCTGAACGGCTCGGTCATCGTGGGCACCAAGGCCGTGCTCGGGCCGGGGCGGCAGTCGATTGCCGACTTCCCCGACGTGCCCCGCACGCTGCGCCGGCCGGGCAACATCCACGCCGACTGGGTCGCCGGCATCCGGGCATCCGACCCGCAGCGGCCAAGCTGCCCGTTCCGCTACGCCGGCCCGCTCACCGAGGCCTACCTGCTGGGCAACATCGCCCTAAAGGTCGATCGCCGCATCGAGTGGGACGCCGAGGCGCTCCGCGTAACCAACTGCCCCGAAGCCAACCAATACCTCAAGGCCGACTACCGGCCCGGGTGGGAGTTGTAAGCCTACTCAACCGCCGCGCGCTATTTCGTGGGTGATCAGCCCCGGCGGGGGTGCTCCGTTTTCGAAGGCCGTGATGTTCGCCAGCGTTTCATCGGCAATGGCTCGCAGGGCACGGCGGGTGAAGAACGCCTGGTGTCCGGTGACGATGACGTTGGGGAAGGTGAGCATGCGGGCGAATACGTCGTCCTGGATGACGCGGCTGGAAAGGTCCTCGAAGAACAGGTCGGCCTCCTCCTCGTACACGTCGAGCCCCAAAGCGCCGATCTTCCCCGACTTCAACGCCCGAATGACCGCCTGCGTGTCGATCAGCTTCCCACGCGACGTGTTGATGAGCATGACGCCCTGTTTCATGCGTGCCAGGGCCTCGTCGCCCACGAGGTGGTAGGTGGCCGGCACCAGCGGGCAGTGCAGTGTAATCAGGTCGGCCTCGGCGAACAGCTCGTTCCGCGAGATGTACCGGGCGCCGCGGGCCTCGACCTGGGGGTTGGGCTTTACGTCGTGCGCGAGCAGCTTGCAGCCGAAGCCAGCCAGGATTTCCGCCACCAGCGCGCCGATCTTCCCGGTGCCGATGATGCCGACCGTTTGCTCAAACAGTTCCACGCCCAGCAGCCCGTCCAGGGCGAAGTTTCCCTCGCGCACCCGGTTGTACGCCTTGTGCAGCCGCCGCGCGAGCGAAAGGATCAGGGCGACCGTGTGTTCGGCCACCGCCCGGGGTGAATAGGCGGGCACGCGGGTAACGGTCAGGTCGAGTTGCTTGGCGGCGCGGAGGTCGACGTTATTGAACCCGGCGCACCGCAAGGCCGCCAGCCGGGTTCCGTGCCGGGCGAGGGTGAGCAGCACGCCGGCGTCGAGTTCGTCGTTGACGAATGCGCAAACGGCGGGGAACCCCTCAGCCAGCCGGCAGGTTCGGGCCCCCAGTCGCGATTCATGGAACACCAGTTCGTGCCCCGCCGCCCGGTTGGCCTCCTCAAAAAATTCCCGATCGTACGGCTTTGTGCTGAATACGGCGACTTTCATGCGTCCATTCTACGCACACCGCCCGGCCGGGAGTACCCCAGCGTCGGCCGTGAAAGGCGAGACCTCCTCCGGAAATCCAGGCACCCGAACAAAAGTTTACCCACTATCGCTGTATTGCCTGCATTGCCGCCAAACTGCCCTAGGGAGTGGGACCGGTCTTTGTTAGAATCGATGGGGTAACACATGCGCGAGCGGCGCCGGGGGGTGCCCGTGCTGTGGGAACACGAACGTCTTGTGGGAAGGAGCCCTTAATGCGATATATGGTAAGTCTTACCGTTCTGGCGGCCTTGCTCGCGGCCGTGCCTTCGGCGGCGCAAGAGGATGCTCGGCCGCCGTACCGGGGCACCAATCCGGCGCGGCCCGACCAGCCGGTCGAGCCTCGGCACCCGACCTTGCACGCCCGGCCCGGAGCCCCGCAAACCCGGCCGGCGCAACCGGCCGCGCCACAGGCGCCGTTCGTGCTCGATGCGCAACAGCAACAGCACGTGGACTGGGTGCTGAAGGCCTGGGAGCAGCGAAGCGCGCAGGTGAAAACGTTCATCTGCAAATTCGTTCGGCGGGAATACGACGAGGTGTTCGGCCAGGGCGACGAACCGACCCACACCGACTACGGCGAAATCCGCTACGAAGCGCCCGACAAGGGCCTCTTCTGGGTGCGCGAGCCGGAAAACCGCCAGGAACGCTGGGTGTGCGATGGAGACTCGGTGTTCGAGTTCAACTTCGTGGCGAAGAAGCTTACCGAGTATGAGCTGCCGCCCGAGTTGCGTGGAAAGGCCATCGCCAACAGTCCGCTGCCGTTCCTGTTCGGCGCCACCGCCGAAAGCCTGCGGCAACGGTACTTCCTGCGGCTCATTACGCCGAGCGATCGGCCCAATGAGGTGTGGCTGCAAGCGTATCCGAAGTTTCGCGAAGACGCTGCCAACTTCAGCCGGGCGGAACTGATCCTCGCCGGCCGCGAGATGACACCTTTCGCCCTGCAACTGTACCTGCCCAACGGCAAGACGCGGCTTTCGTACGTTTTCGAGGACATTCGCGTGAACCCCACCCTGACGAACTTCCTGCAACGCGACCCGTTCCGCGTCAGCACGCCGTCGGGTTGGGAGCGCGTCGTCGAGCGGGCGCAGCCGGTTCAGGCCGGCCGACCCGCGGCGGGGCAGCGGTAGCGAACACACGGTTTCCCGGCAATCCGTTTCCTTTGTAGGAGCCACGGAAATGACCGCACTCAATAAGGAGAAGCTGCTGAAGCAGTTGAGCAAACGGCAGAAGCGGCGGCGCGAGCGGCAGCCGGCAACCGCCCTTGTGGAAGCGAAACCCGCCTCGGCCGGCTTGCAGGAGCGGATGGTCCGATTCCACCAGGACCTGCTCCAGAACATCGAGCACTTCGT
>CAYPWB010000009.1:0-32850 GCA_964414315.1 uncultured Planctomycetaceae bacterium
AGGAACCGCCGGCTGAGGAACCGCCGGCTGAGGAACCGCCGGCTGAGGAACCGCCGGCTGAGGAACCGCCCACCGAAGAACCGCCGGCCGAAGAACCGCCGGCTGAGGAACCGCCGGCTGAGGAACCGCCCACCGAAGAACCGGCCACCGAAGAACCGGCCGACGAAGAACCGGCCGACGAAGAAATGCCCCTTGCAGAAGAGGAACCGGCCGAGGAATCTCCCGCAGAGGAAGCGCCTGCTGAGGAAGAGCCCGACGGCGACGCACCGGCGGAGGAAGAAACCGAAAAGGAATCGCCGCCCGACGATGCGCCCGCTGAAGCAGCCTCCGAGGAAGACGCACCCGACGAATCGGCCCCCGTCGAGGGCTAGATCGGCTTATTCATCAGCGTTCGCGGTTCCGACGTGAACCTTCGCCGTAGCCGCATTGCATCGACCCTGTTGCAGTTCGCGCTTCAGCGCGTCCGGAGCACCTTGACTCATTCGGGTGGCAAGGTAGGCTTGCATTGGGAGTCTGGGAGTCTCAACACGTTTTCCGGTTTTGCAGGCATTCGGGTTTATGGCAGCGGCCCTGAGCATCGGTCTGACCTGGATAGCACTTCTCGCGGCGCCCGGCGGCCCGAGACCCGTCGACCGCGTCGAGACGTTGCTTGAGCAGGTAGCGCAACTGCCGCCGGCCGATCAGCAGCGATTTTTAGTGTGGGTCGAGGCGCGATTCCGCCGGGCGAATGCCATCGTGCTGGGGCCGGACGAAGCGGCGGCGGCCGACGCCGTGCTCGGCGCGCGGCTCCGCCGCGAGCGGCTCACCTGGCCGGCGCTTCGTCGGTTGCTAGGCGACCTGGACCGGCGCGAGGGCGAGGCCATCGAGGCGCTCACGCGGGGATACCGCCTGCAAACCTTTCGCACGTTCCGGAACGCTCGCGACGCCTACCAGCAACGCCAGCAGGCGTGGTTCGACCTGTGGGCGGCCTGGCAAGCGGCGGGGCGTCCGCTGGCCTACCAGCACGAACTCGTGGAGTGGCTGGTGGCGGGCATCCGCCGTTCCCGGCCCGATACGCTGGCGGCGCTGCCGCCGGCGCCGCGTTTCGAGCCGCGTTCGCTCGCGGCGGTTCTTCCGCAGCCGCGTCGGTCGAGCCCACCGCAGCCGGCAGCCCCGGACACGCCGACCGACGCGTTCGGCGAACCGGCGATTCCCGTCGTGTCGACCGAACCGCGTCTGTCCGATGCTCCCGTCCGTCCGGCTTCACCCCGGTCCGACGAATCTATTTCAACTCCAATGGACCCGGGTGAACATTTGCTTTCTCGGCAGAGCGAAGCCGGCGGCACCTTATTCGGCAAGTTCGTTCCATTGCCGGCAGATGCATCGGCGACCGTCGACCGGGGCGTGTGGACCGAGACGCGCCTGCTTCGGCCAAACATGCTGCCCGATGCGCCCGACCTCTCGGCCTTCCTGGCGGGCAGCGCTTCTCGGAAACCGGTGCCGGTAAGTGTTGCCGCCGTTGCCGATGCCGCCGCGCCGCCGGTTGCTCCGGATTCGCCCGCCGTACCCCCGGGCATGGACTCGTTCGTGGAAACCGAACCGACGGAGCACGCAGTCTCCCATCGTCCCGCATTGCCGGATCGGCCGGCATTTTCGCTTCCAACGATCCCGATTGCGGACGGCGCCCCGCGAGTCGTCCAGCCGGGGCGCTCGCAGGCTGCGGTGGAGCCTGCCGCGTCGCATCCTACGTTCGCCCTGGCTCCTGCCCGAACGGTTCGCAGGCCGCTTCCAGACCGCATGGAGAGTTTGGCGTCGGACGCCTCGACGGGCGGCGAGCCAGTTTTACCCGGTGTCCGCGTGAACTTGACCGAACTGCGTTCGCGAATCGCCGGAACGAACATGGCGTTGCGGGCGTTGGAGTCGGAACTCATCGAGCCTCGCCGCTGGACGGCCGACTTATTGGCGTCCCGCATCGCCCGCCTCCACTCCCTCACCCTAAGAGTGCAGGACATGCGGATGTTCCGGGAAATGGTGCCGGAGGAGATGCGTCGACTGGTCGACGCGGCCGACTCGCCACGGCCGGCGGTGACCCTGCTGGCGGCCCGAATCGCCGAGACCCGGCAACGCACCACTCGCAGACCCTACCGCGGCACGGAGCGAGAGCGACAGGCCGAGTTGGAGAAACTTGACAACCTTTCCCGCCGTTTGGTTGAGGTTGCCGGCTTGCTGGACCGATAAGTGGTTGCCCGAAGCCGGTTCGTCGGGTTCCTGCGCCGCTTTCGGACGATGCTTGACGCGGGGAGGGAATTCGCCTATTGTGAAACGCTAGCCCGGGGCTCACACAGGGTGGAACCGGGTCGCGCCGCTTGCCGGCGGCCCGAGGTGCGCCGAACCCGTCCCTCCGCAAACCGTTCGCTGGGGGCGACTGTTCCCCGGCTGTCGGCAAATCGGACGGCGACACACGTTTCGAGGAAGGGGCGATGCCATGGGAATTGGCGAAGGGGCCGGAGTTGGCTTTTCGACGATGCGGGGAAGGAACTACCCGGCCATCCGGCAGTTCACGGTGTTCCGGGAGAACCGCGTCGGCCAATTGCTCGAAGTGGTCCGTCGTTTCGAGGGGAGCCGCGTGCGCATTGTGGCCCTGTCCATCGCCGACTCGTCGGAATGCGCGTTCATACGGTTTCTGCTCAGCCACCCGGAGGAAGGGCGAGAAATCCTCGAACGCGCCGGTTTGGCCATTATCGAAAGCGACCTGATCGGGGTCGAACTGCCCGACGACGCCCAACCTTTTCTTCAAATTTGCACCGCCTTGCTGCAGGCTGAGGTGAACATTGTGCAGGCGTACCCGTTGCTCATCCGCCCACGAGGCCGCGCGGCCGTCGCCCTGATGGTCGACAACATCGACCTTGCCCAGGAAACGCTGGCCAGCAAGGGCTTCGTCATGGTCACCGAAGGCGACTTGCGGGAGGAAGAGGACGAGTTGTAACGGGCCGAGGGGTGAGCCTCCCGCCCGAGGGCTCGCAACGGGAATAAATGGCCTTGTTCTGGCGCGGCGCGGACAAGGCTGCGAAGGAAGACGAAGCAGATCGATTGCTTATGCTTCGATGCAGCCTGACGGCGCGCCGCTGGAGCCCGCCCAAAGCGTCCAATTGTCTATTCCAGGACCCCTAGTCCCCGGTCGACTCGAGCGCCTGGCGCAGGTCGGCAATCAGGTCGTCGGCGTTCTCGATGCCGCAGGCGAGGCGGATCATGTTGTCGGGAATGCCGACGGCGCGGCGTTGCTCGGGCGTGTGGCCGTGGTAACTCATGACGATGGGCTGCTCGATGAGCGACTCGACCCCGCCGAGGCTCGGGCCGATGCGCGGCAGGCGCACCGCGTCGACTACGCGGGCGGTTGCATCGGCGTCGGCATCGCGCACGAGGAATGTAATGAGTCCGCCGAAGCCGCGCATGTATCGCCGGGCGACGTCGTAATCGCGGTGGCTGGGCAGCCCGGGGTAGTACACTTTCTCGACTCGCGGGTGCGACTCGAGAAACTGCGCCACGGCCAGCCCGTTCTCGTTGTGCCGCTGCATGCGCACCTCGAAGGTCTTCAGGCCCCGCAGCAGCAGATACGCACTGTGCGGGCCGGTCAGGCTGCCGAGCACGCCGCGCAGATCGCGCAGCGGGTGGAGTTTCTCGGCGGCGCCGATGACAGCGCCGCCCATCATGTCGTTATGGCCGGCAAGATACTTGGTAACCGAGTGGACCACGTAGTCGACGCCGTACTCCAGCGGGCGAAGATTCCTCGGGGTGGCCAACGTCGAATCGACCATCGTTTCGATGCCGTGCTTGCGTCCGAGGGCGACAAACCGCTCAAGGTCGACCACGCTCAGGTGCGGGTTGGTGGGCGACTCGCTGATGAGCAGCCGGGTGCGATCATTGATGGCGGCCTCCATGGCATCGTAATCGCAGGCAGGTACCTTGTGGGTAACACAACCGAACTTGCCCAGGCATTCGGTGCAGAACTGGCGTGTGCGATGATAACACTCGTCGAACAGCACCACCTCGTCGCCCCCGCGCATCTTTGCCAGCAACAGCCCGGCCACGGCCGACATGCCTGACGAATACAGCAAGGCCGCCTCGCCCCCCTCGAGCGACGCCAGTTTGGCCTCGGCCACCTTCTGGGTTGGGTTGCCGTATCGGGCGTATTCCTCGCGCGGCAATTTGTGCTCGACGAAGTCGACGGCCTCGCGGGTGTCGGCAAAGGTGTAGGTGGCCGTGCAGAAGATGGCGTCGGTGATGGCGTTGCCCGGCTTCTGGCGGGCCTCGCCGGCATGGACGGCCCGGGTCGAGAGCCCCACCTCTGGGACGGAGGACGGCGACGGATGATCGGTCATGGTTGGCTGCGAGTCCTGTGCGAGAAAGGCAAAAAGAAACCGCGACAGTCGCCTCATGGGCGGTCGCGGCTTTGCGGTTTTCGGTTGTTTCGCCCGGGGCGCGGGGCCTCGGGCGCTGGCTCTTTAGCAGTGCAGGCAGATACGTACGAATCTGCCCGGCGACGAACGGTGTTCAACCATTCCCCGCATAACGGCTGCAAGCGGCCGCAAATCCCATGGAGACAATCCTATTCGAGGCTGGGAGCGAATGCAAGGGGCGCCGAAAATTGCGGGAGCCGGAAAGGTCTCGCGGCCAGACGCCCGAAAATCGAGAAAAGAGTCTTCCTAAAGCGCCCAGAGCCTATGTTCTCTCTTGACCGAAAACCGGAGTGGTCCGATAATCCGCCGTTTCTCGGTTGCGAACGAAACAGGACGGAATGGCACGGAGGCCGGGCATGGCGTTTTTCAGGACGGGATATGGACCGGCGGCTTTCGCCGTACTCGCATTGAGTTGTGGTTGTCAGTCGCCCTATCACGCCGACCAGGGCGCGCTATTCGGGGGGCTTGTCGGTGCCGGGACGGGGGCGATCATCGGGAACCAAGTGGGGAGCCCGGGGGCCGGGGCCGCCATTGGCGGGGCGGTCGGCACCCTCACCGGCGCCACCGTCGGTTCGGAACTCGACCATATCGAGGCGAGGAACGCCGCGAACATGGCCGCCATTGAGCAACGGCTCGGCCGGCAAGTGGCCGCCGAGGCGGCCACGGTCGACGACGTCATCGCCATGACCAACGCGGGCGTCGACGACGAACTGATCGTCAACCACATCCGCATGAATGGAACGACCACGCGGCTGCAGGCTGCCGACGTCATCTCGCTGCAGCAGCAAGGGGTAAGCAAGCGGGTGATCGCCGCGCTGCAGGCGCCGCCGACCCCGCAACCGCAGACGACCTCCGCGCCGGTGGTCGTGCAATCGTCGGCTCCTCCGCCGATCGTCGTTGAGGAATATCACTACGGTCCGCCGTGGTGGGGGCCCCATCCGTACCGCTATCGGCCGCACCCGTATCACCGCTGCCCTTCACGGTCGGGCATGAGTTGGGGTTTCACCTACCGCGGCAGATAGTGCGCGGGCTGGCAACGCCCGCCGGCTTGCCCCCCCTCTGCTCCAGCCGTGGGCGTTCTCGTTGCAGGCTGAGGGTTCTTGGTGACTCGGGACGGGCATACCACGTGCCACCACTCCTCGCAGCGGTGCAGATACCGCGCAAAGCATGAGAATGCGGTGGAGGGGCGGCACTATTCTTCCGCCGTTTCGTCGAATGCTTCGGGGTCGGGCACGAAAGGCAAGGTGTTGCGCTCATCGAGCCAGCGTCCGAGGTCGACCAGCCGGCATCGTTCGCAGCAGAACGGCAGCGACGTCGACTTGCTTTCGTCGAACTTCCGACCGCAGGTGGGGCACTGGCGCTGAGGCATGGCGTTGGAAAGGGACTTCAGCTTCCGGCGGTTGCACTGCCGCCGTCGGCCGTCTTTTTCGCATCGGACGTCTTCGAACCGCCGTCCTTTTCCTTCGATTTCGAGCCGCTCTGGTCGGCCGCCGCGGCCTTTTTGTACGACTCGCTGCGGTAATCGGTCTTGTAGAAGCCTGAGCCCTTGAACACGATCGCCGCCCCGGGGCCGATCCGGCGACGCAGTTTCATGCGCCCGCATGCAGGGCATTTGCGTTTCGGCGCCGCGGTGATCGACTGGAACAGCTCGAGTTCATGCTCGCAGGCGTCGCAAACATAATCGTAGGTAGGCATGGGAAGGTGTCAGGTGTCAGGTGTCGGGGCGATTTTTTTTCAGTCGCTTTGTTTTGCTTCACTGCCGGGCGGGGCACACGAAACGATCACTTGGCTGGGTCGAACGACGCGGTCGTGCAGCCGGAAACCGGTTTGCGTTTCGCCGAGGACCGTTCCCGGCAGGTGCTCGTCGCTCGGTTGCTGCGTAATGGCTTCGTGCAGATTTGGGTCGAACGGCTGGTGCAAGGCGTCGATTTTCACACATTCGTGACGACGGAGAACATCCTCGATTTGCTCTGCCACCATTTTGAAACCCTGCAGCAACCCAGGGCCGCCGCCGGCTCGTTCGGCAGCTTCGATCGCACGGTTGACGTTATCCCACACCGGCAGCAGGTCGCGCAACAGAGACAAGCCGGCGTAGCGCCGCTCCTGCTCCATTTCGCGCGCAACACGGCGGCGATAGTTCTCCAGTTCGGCCTGAAAACGCAACGCCCGATCCTTCGCTGCGTCGAGCTCTTCACGGACTCGGGCAATATCTTCGGCGGCCGGCGGCTGTTCGGACCCGACTTCCGGATCGCCTTCCGTGGCAGGCTTCAGAGGTTCGGCCGCCGGTGCTTCATGGTCCGAGTCCGTCGGTTGAGCATTTCGCTCGTGCTGGGTCTTCACCGGAATATGCTTCTTACTCACGACAATCTGCCATTCTACTACAGGAAGGCGGTTTCACCGGAGGGCTTTGCACGCCCCGTTATCCGGTTTGGAAGTATTCCTTCAGTTTCTCGAAGAACGACTTGCGTTTCGGCGAAACCTGCACGTGCTCCACTTCGGCCAGCTTCCGCAGCAGTTCTTCATGGGGGGGGCCGAGCACCTTGGGAACCTCGACCTGGAACTGCACGAGCAAATCGCCGCGGCCGCGGTAATGAGGGTCGGGCATTCCTTTGCCTTGGAGCGTCAGAACATCGCCGGACTGCGTGCCGGGGGCGATGTCGATCTCTTGCCGGCCGTCGAGCGTCGGCACTTCGATCTTCGCGCCCAGTACTGCCTGGGAATAGCCGATCGGGACTTGGCAAATCAAATGCTGTCCCTCTCGGTGGAACAGCGGGTGGGGTTGCACGCGGATCGAAACGTACACGTCGCCCGGGGGGCCGCCGTTCGGGCTGGGTTCCCCTTCGCCGGCCAGACGCAATTCGTTGTGATCATCGACGCCGGGCGGAATGTCGACTTTGCGGGTTACCTTTTTCGGCACGAACCCCCCGCCGCGACAATCGGAGCAGGGGTGGCGCACTACCGAGCCTTTCCCGTGGCATGCCGGGCAGGTCGACTGCACCGCCAGGATGCCCCGCGACTGCACAATGCGCCCGGAGCCGCCGCAGTAGCTGCACGGCTCGGGCTGAGTGCCGGACTTGGCCCCGGTGCCGCGGCAGGTTTCGCATCGCTCGTGGCGCTGGAATTGCACGACCTTCGAAGTGCCGTGCGCCGCCTCGAGCAAGTCGAGCGACGCGCGACAACGGATGTCGCCACCCTTGCGCACGCGGGGGCCCCGGCGCCGAGTTCCGAACAGGTCGCCGAACACGTCGCCGAAGGCGTCGAAGATATCGCCCACGTCGCGGAACTGCGACCCGCCTCCGCTTGCCAGGCCCGCATGCCCGAAACGGTCGTACCGGGTGCGCTTCTCCTCGCTGCTGAGGACCTCGAACGCCTCGGCCGCTTCCTTGAAGCGGGCGATGCAATCCTCGTCGCCGGGGTTCCGGTCCGGGTGGAACTTCAGCGCCAGCTTGCGGTACGCCTCCGAGATTTCGCGCTCCGACGCATTCCGGGCAACGCCCAGCACTTCGTAATAGTCGCGTTTGTCCACCATGGTCGGCATGGTTGCATGCATCGAAGGTCGTTGGCGGGCAAGCGGCGGAGGCCACCCCCTAACCCGGCGGATACGGCACATCAGCCGCGGGGCGCTAGCCCGCGGTTTTCGTCAACACGGGAACCAAACGTAACCCCAACGAAATCGGACACTAGCGCGTTGCGGCGGATGCGGTGCGGCGGCCTCCTATCGGACACTGCCTTCCACTCGCGTCTTCTCCTTGTCTTCTTTCTTCAGGTCGGTGACCAAAGTCTCGGTGGTCAACATGAGGCCGGCGATGCTGGAGGCGTTTTCCAGAGCACTTCGCACGACCTTCAGCGGGTCGATAATGCCGGCTTTGAACATATCGACGTACTGGCCGGTATTGGCGTCGTAGCCGATGTTCGCGCCCTTTTCCGCTACCTCGTCGGCGATGACGGCGCCGTCGACACCGCAGTTGTCGGCAATCTGCCGGATCGGCTCGGCCAGAACACCCAGCAGAATATCGACCCCGATCTTTTCGTCGGCCTTGGCAGCGTTTCGGGCTTTCAACACGGCATCGCGGCAGCGGAGCAGGGCCACGCCGCCCCCGGGAACGATGCCCTCTTCAGCGGCCGCACGCGTGGCGTGCAGGGCGTCCTCGACCCGGGCCTTCTTTTGCTTCATTTCGGCTTCGGTGCCGGCGCCGACCGAAACGACGGCCACCCCGCCGGCCAGCTTGGCCAGGCGTTCCTGGTATTTCTCGCGGTCGTAGTCGCTGTCGGTCGTCTCGATTTGCTTCTTGAGCTGGTCGATCCGGCTCTTGATATCGGCCTTCTTGCCGCCTCCCTCGACGATGGTGGTCGAATCCTTGTCGACGGTCACCTTCTTGGCGCGGCCCAAGTGGCTCAACTCCAGGTTTTCGAGCTTCATACCCAGATCTTCGCTGATGACCGTGCCGCCGGTGAGGATGGCAATGTCGGCCAGCATGGCCTTGCGGCGGTCGCCGAAGCCCGGCGCCTTGACCGCGCAAACATTCAATACCCCGCGCAATTTGTTCACCACCAAGGCGGCGAGCGCCTCGCCGTCGACGTCTTCGGCGATGATCAACAGCGGCTTGCCCGACGTGCTCACCTTTTCCAGAATCGGAATCATCTCGCGCACGTTGCTGATCTTCTTCTCGTGGATCAGCAGGATAGCGTCCTCCAGGAGGCAGTCCATTTCGGGCGTTCGATTGATGAAATAGGGCGACAGGTAGCCCTTATCGAACTGCATGCCCTCGACCACGTCGTAGGTGGTTTCGGCCGTTTTGCCTTCTTCGACCGTAATGACGCCGTCGTTCCCGACGGCCTGCATGGCTTCCGACAGCAGCCTTCCGATCTCGGGATCGTTGTTCGCGCTGATCGACCCGACGTGAGCGATTTCGTCGGCACTGGTTACCCGCTTTGCGATGGAGTACAAGTGCTCGATGGCGGCGTCGACACCCTTCTCGATGCCGCGACGGATGGCGGTGGGGCTGCTGCCGGCCGCAATGTTCCGCAACCCTTCGCGGAAGACGCCCCGGGCCAACACGGTGGCCGTGGTGGTGCCGTCGCCGGCCACGTCGGAGGTCTTCGAAGCGACCTCGTTGACCAGCTTGGCGCCCATGTTCTCGAACCGGTCTTCCAGTTCGACTTCCTTGCTGACGGTAACACCGTCCTTGGTCACGGTGGGGCCGCCGAAGGACTTGTCGAGGATGACGTTCCGGCCGGTCGGGCCCATGGTCACGGCGACCACGTCGGCCAGTTTATTGACTCCCCGAAGGATGCGACTTCGGGCATGATCGTCGAACAGCAGTTGCTTCGCCACGATATAGGTTCCTCTGTACTTGGTGGATGGCTTGCATGGACAGGCCGCCCAAGCCGCGGGGGGAGCCGGCGGCTTGGGGCGAGGCGCGTCAGGTAATCACTTTCGCCAAGACGTCGCTTTCGCGCACGATCTTCACGTCCCGCCCGTCGACTTCAATGTCGGTGCCGGCATACTTGCCGTAAATCACCTCATCGCCGACCGCGACCGACAACGTGCTCCGCTGCCCGCTGTCGAGCAGCTTTCCCGGCCCCACGGCGAGCACGGTGCCCCGTTGCGGCTTCTCCTTGGCGGTGTCCGGCAACACGATTCCGCCCGCGGTCACCTCTTCGGCTTCGACGGGCTCGACCACAACGCGATCCTCCAACGGCCGCAGGTTAATCTTCTTGCTCATACTGAAGCTCCTCGCAATGAGTTGTTGGTTGTTCTTGTTTCGATGTCGGCACGCGCCGGTTGTCTTCGCTGGCACAAGTTGCCGGGCGATCCTAGAAGCCTCCCATGCCTCCCATTCCACCCATGCCTCCCATTCCGCCCATGCCTCCCATCCCACCCATGCCGGGGTCCATTCCCTCGGGGCCGGGGCCCTTGGGCTCTTCTTCCTTGGGGATCTCGGTAACCAGGCAGGAGGTAGTCAGCAGGAGGCCGGCCACGCTCGCCGCGTTTTGCAGCGCCGTGCGGACCACCTTGGCGGGGTCGATCACTCCGGCTTCGACCAGGTTGCAGTACTTGTCGCGTTCGGCGTCGTAACCTTCGGTTTTGCCTTTCATCCGCCGGACACGATTGACCACCACGGCGCCGTCCAGGCCGGCGTTTTCCGCGATGGCTCGCATGGGCGCCTCGAGCACCTTGCGGACGATCTTCGCCCCAAGCGCTTCGTCGCCGGTTACTTCGAGCTTGTCGAGCGCCTTCGCACTTCGGAGAAGGGCCACGCCGCCGCCGGGGACAATGCCTTCTTCCAGGGCGGCCTGGGTTGCGGCGCGGGCGTCTTCAATGAGGGCCTTGCGCTCCTTCATTTCGGTTTCGGTCGCGGCGCCCACGTTGATTTGGGCCACGCCGCCGGCCAGTTTGGCCAACCGCTCTTGGAGCTTCTCGCGGTCGTAGTCGCTGGTGGTGGTTTCAATTTCCTTGCGAATCTGCTCGGCGCGGCCCTCGATTGCCTTCTTCTCGCCGCCGCCGCCGACCATGGTGGTGTCGTCGGACGTGATGATGACCTTCTTGATGGTGCCCAGGTCGGAAATCTTGACCGAGTCGAGTTGGACGCCAAGATCCTTGAAAAGGGCTTGGCCGCCGGTCAGTGTGGCAAGGTCGCCCAACATGGCCTTGCGGCGGTCGCCGTAGCCCGGCGCCTTCACCGCACAGCACTGGAGAATGCCGCGCATCTTGTTCACCACCAGGGTGGCCAGGGCTTCGCCCTCGATGTCTTCGGCAATGATCAGCAGCGGCTTGCCCGCCTTGCTCACGGCCTCGAGCAACGGCACGAGGGTCTTGGCGCTGGAGATCTTTTCCTCGTGAATCAACACGAGGCAGCGTTCGAGTTCACACACCTGCTCGTCCTGGTCTGTGACGAAATGCGGCGAGAGGAACCCTCGGTCGAATTGCATGCCTTCGACCACGTCGACGGTGGTTTCGGCCTGCCGTCCTTCCTCGACCGTGATGACGCCGTCCTTGCCCACTTTCAAGAAGGCGTCGGCCAGGACGTTCCCGATGGTCGGGTCGTTGTTCCCGGCGATGGTGGCCACCTGGATGATTTCCTTGCGGCTCTTGGGATCGACGGGCGTGGCCATCTTCCGGACGGCGGCAACCACCGCTTCGGCTGCCTTGGCCACCCCGCGGCCAAGCGACATCGGGTCCGCGCCGGCGGCAACCATACGAAGGCCCTCCTTGTAGATCGCTTCGGCCAGGACGGTTGCCGTGGTGGTTCCGTCGCCGGCGACGTCGTTCGTCTTCGCCGCGGCCTCCTTGACGAGTTGGGCACCCAAGTTCTCGTACGGGTCGTCCAACTGAACATCTTCGGCCACGGTCACCCCGTCTTTGGTAACCTTCGGCGCGCCCCAACCCTTGTCCAACACGGCGTTGCGCCCCCGGGGGCCCAAGGTGCTGATCACCGCTCGCGCAAGTTTGCTCACTCCCGCGGCGAGCTGCTGACGGGCGTCGTCTTCAAAGACCATCTGTTTTGACACAGCGGATACCTCCTAATGTGCAATCGCTGGCGGAAAACCGGCGTACCACGACCGCTATTGGCAGCCAAGGACGAATTTTCAGCGGTCAATGTGCAAGCGGCGTGCCACGGTACCGCAAGCAATTCTAAGCCCTTATGTGAAAAGCATTTAAGGAATCTCAAGCACGCGAGGCTCCCCCCGACCGACAAGCCGGCCCCTGGGAACATGCCAAATTGGCAGGAACTCAGCCGCCGCCAAACGTGGGCAGGATGGCGACGCGCGCTTCGGGCGGGACAGGCGTTTGCAGACCGGCAGCGGCGATTCGGCCGTCCACGGTGAAGGTGATCGTGACGATGGGCTTGCCGTCGCGCAGAATTTGTCCCTTCAAACCCGGAAATTGGGCGTCGAGGGCGTCCACCACTTCGCCAATGGTGTTCCCCTCGACCGAGGTCTCGCGGACCTCGCCGGTGACGTCGCGCAGCAGCAGAGGAAGCGTTACCGTGGCCATGCCCCGATTGTAGGCGCGCCGTGCCCGCTGGGCAACGGGTGGCGGCGCCCTTGCGGCCCCCCAACTGGACGGCCATGGCCGGCATGGCGTATAATGGAGACTGGAGCCCCGCTTCGCGGCGGCCGGGGGTTGCCCGTGGGGTCCATCGACAGCTTCGCTCGGAAGGTGGCGGCCATGGCACTGCCGATGCATTGCGGGAACTGCGGGTATAACTTCAAGGTTCCCGACGAGTATGGCGGCAAACGCGGCCGCTGTCCGAAATGCAAGGCGATGCTCGACGTGCCGCACAGCGGCAATGCGTTGGCCGGCAGCGAAATGGGCCGGCAGGCGTCGCCCCGGCGGTCGGGCCGAGAGGGTCCTCCGCCTCCTCCGCGAAACGCCTCGCAAGGCGGAAAGACCCCACCACCGCTCGCCGTAACGCCGGCCGGGGGAGTTGGAGCCGGAGTCGATTCACCCTTGCCGCAAATCGCCGTCGACGAGGCGCCGCATGGCGTCCGACGCGGCGGCTCGGGGGCCCGACCTGCTTCGGGTGGTCGTTCCGGGGTGCCGATTTGGCTTTGGATTGCGCTCGCCTCGGCTGCCATGGTGCTTGTGGCCGCAAGTTTCTGGGCGTTCTTGCCCCAAGACCGTTCGGCGGAACGCGGCCCGGTAGCGGCCGATTCGCCTCGGCTGCCCGACGTGGAGCGACTTCCGGCACGGCCGGTAGAAGCCGACCAGGAGACGCCGGCCCAAGTGGTCGAAACGATCCACGAGACAGACGCCGCATTGCCGCCCGACGAGGCGCCCCCAATCCTCAGCGATTTGCCGAAGGCAGTCGTCGCTTCGACGCTCGAGGAGGTGAAACGCGCGGTGGTCAAGGTCCAAGTACCGGTGGCCGGGGGAGCCAAGGTCGAGTCGGGCAGCGGGTTCTTCGTCGACGGCCGCGGATGGGTCGCCACGAACGACCATGTCATTCGAAACATCAACTCGGCCGCGCGAGTCCGACTGGCCGACGGTATGGAATGCCGCATCGAGGGTGTGCTTGCACGGGTGCCCGACCGCGACCTCGCCCTGCTGAAACTGGCCGAGCGGCCGTACCAGATTACGGTTCTCGACATCCGCCGGGAGAGCGCGCCGAAACTGGGCGAACAGGTCTATGCGTTCGGGCATCCGTACAATGCCGACTTCTCGCTTTCGAAGGGCATCGTCAGCCGGGTGCTCGACACGAGCGAGTTGAACGCGGACGCGCGAAGATTGCTTCACGATACCATCCGGACGCCGGACGACGTGGTGTGGATTCAGCACGACGCGAAGATTTCGCCGGGCAACAGCGGCGGCCCGTTGATCGATGAAGCGGGGCGCGTGCTGGGGATAAACTCGTTTGTTCACTTGCAGGCCGAGTTCGGCTACGCCAGCGACGTTCGCTACTTGCGCGAAATGGTCGACGGCGCCGACGACGAGGCCGCGCCGTTGCCTCCGGCCAGCAACGTGGTTCAACGCCAGGAGTCGGGCGGGTTTCTGCGCACCGAGGTGGCGCCCGGCGAACTTCGCGAACTGTTCGACAAGGCCGAGCGTTTTCATTTCCAGCCCGACAATGAGGACCAATACGCCGCGCTCGCAAAGCTGGCCGGAATGCTGACGGCGGCCAAGCACTTGACGCATCAACCGGGGAATCTTTCGGCGGAAGCCGCCGCGGCGGCAGGCCGTACGGCCGACGAACTGGTGGGCCGGTTGGAAGCGATCGAGTTCCGAGCCGAGCAGTACGAGGCCGTCAACCGCTTCGCCCAGAACGTCGCCGAGAAACCGGGGCAAGGCGTGTTCGCGTTCGGAACCGTGGTGGGCCAAGGACCCGACGTTCTCATCCTGCAAGTCGGGGAAGGCGGCAGGAGCCTCCTCGTGCGGGTCGGGCCGGAACTGGCGAGGGCCGACCCCCTCAGTCGCTGGCTCGTGCTGGGCGTGTACAGCAGCCAGGTCGTCGAGGTGCGGCGTGACGAAGGCGGTGAACCCCGGCCGATGCGCGTCCTGGTGATGTACTACATGCTGCGGACGTGACCTCCTGCCCGGAGTTGCCCGCGCGTCGAAGCCGTTCACATGGTATTCTGGCTATGGCTTGGGGGCTCCACCTCCTGGAGCACAAGCCGCCGCATCCGCCGGTCGTAGCAATCGGTTAGTGCGGCCAGCAGCACCACGGGCGCCGCCACGGCGTACAAGAAGGCGGCCGCGAACACCGTGGCGAATAGCAGCGACACGGCCATCGTCGCCAGCAAGAAAAGCCCGAGGTGCCCGCCCGCTGAAAGCACGGTGAGGCCGAAAGAGCCGGCCAGACAAACGGCCGGAACGAGTGGGAGCCAAACCACGAGCCACGCGGCGACGCTGCCCGGGCGATAATCTGCCCGGCAACTGGCCCCGCTGCGCAGGATGCCTCCTACCAGGGCAACGCACGCGATGCACCAGAGGAAGATTATCGTAAGGTGTTCCCCGGACACCCACGCGCCAAAGTAGCCCAAGTAGGCGACCAGTCCGGCGGCCAACATGACCGCCAGCGACGAGAAGAAGCCGGCGGTTCGTGTGCGGGTAGCCAGGTAGGGGACCAGCAGCCACACGGCCGACCAGGCAATGGCAAGCGTTACGGTGAATTGCACGAAGGAATCGAAGCCGGCCGACTGCCCCAGTCCGGGCAGGAAGAACAGCAGTTGCAGCACCGCGGCGCCAAGCGGGAGGACCAGGATCGTCCATGCCTGCCAGTTCCGGTTCTGCCGCGGTACGACCAACATCAGCGCCAGCCCCAGCCAAAGCGGCAGCATGGGGGCGTTGTCGTACCATCGCCACTGGAAGACGACCGGCTCGCCCTGCTCGGCGCCCAGGGGGCCGAGGTCGTGCGAGAGGCGCACCTCCAATTCGCCGCTGCCGACGGTGATGGGCACTCGCCACGAGCACCGGCACGTGCCTCCTCATCCATACTCGAACGAGCCCGAGCCGATTGGCTCGCCGTCTTTGAAAACCTCGAATTGCGGCGGCGGCGGGACGACAACCGAGCCGTCACCTTGCTGAAAGTAACTTCGGCCGGCGCCGTCGACCAGCTCGTAATCGAGTTGCAGAAACGAGCCGTGCCGCTCGCCGGTGGCGGTGGGATACAGCGGCGCGCCGACGACCAGTTCGTTCGGGCCCTCGGGCGACACGTCGAACCACGCGTCCGGTCGGCCTCGCCACGGGAGCATCGAGAAGCCGTTCTGTAGTTCGACCTCCTCCACGCGATACCGGCCGGCGGGCAGGCGGATGGTTTCGCCCGGGCTGTCGAATCGCATTTGTGAAAACCCGGCCTGCTCCAGGAGCGTCAGCCGCTCGATGGAATGCCCGCGAATGCGCAATTCGGCCCGCGCGGCGTCGGTTTCGGCCCCGGCGCGGAGCGTGCCGGGCGGCAGCAGGCAGGCCGCGCCGGCGGCAAGCTTCAGGATGCGGGAAATGCGACGTCGCATACGCTTGTGTGGGAAACGTTTGGTAAGGGGTTGTATGTTGCCGTGTGCTTCGGCGGACGGCACGACGGAGCGTGCCTGCTACGGTGGGCGGACGGCACGACGGAGCGTGCCTGCTACGGGGGGCGGACGGCCTGAGGGAGCGTGCCTGCTACTGTGGAGAACGTATTCGCTTCGCTGCCATAATGGCGGCGCCGAGAGCGCAGGTCAATTGGGGGTGGGGGGCGACGGCCACCGGGCTGCCGAAGGCGGTGCTCAGCGCCGCGTCCATGCCGGGAACGAGGGCAACGCCCCCGGTGAAAACGACCGGTGGCGACGGCTTCATGCCGCCCATGGTGCAAATCCGCTGGGCAATGGCCGCCTGAATGCCCGCCGCAATGTCCTCGGCCGTGCATCCTTGGGCCAGCAGGCCGACGATTTCCGTCTCGGCGAACACGACGCACATGTTGCTGATGCGCGCCGCCTGCCGGCTGCGGGCGGCCATTTCGCCCAGTTTCACAATGCGAACGCCCAATTGCGCGGCCACCATCTCCAGGAACCGGCCCGTGCCGGCCGCGCAGCGGTCGTTCATCGCAAAGTCGGCCACCTGGCCCTCGGGCTTCAGATGCAGCAGCTTGCTGTCCTGCCCGCCGATATCGACTACCGTGCGCGTGCCTGGCATGCAGTGCCGGATGCCGGCTGCCTGGCAGGTAATTTCCGTGATGTGCGCCTCGGCCGCGTGGATGAGCTTTCGGCCGTACCCGGTGGCCACCACCGAGCCGACCGCGTCGCGTGGCAGTCGATGGGCGTCGAGCACCTCGTTCAGCAGCCGCTCAGCCAGCGCCGCCTGCTCCACTCCCTGGTCGACCACGCCCGAGCCGACCAACTCGAGGGTCCCGGCGCGGACCAACACCACTTTGATGGTGCGCGAACCGGCGTCGATGCCTGCACAAATCATTGTGTTCGGTTACTCCTTGCCATTTCGATCATCGCCTCCAGCCGAGTGCGGAGCGCCGGCTCGAGCGAATCGGACACGGGGGGCACTTCGATTTCCACCACGGGCAGGGCAAGCCGGCGGCGGACGACCTCGCCGATCAGCACCCCTTCCAACGCGCAGTGGCTCGCGCCCGGAATGCGCGAAACAACCACGGCCTCGGCGCCGAATCGGGCGGCGTCGCGGGAAATACGCTCCGCCCGCTCCAGCGGCGAGCCGACCATCGGATCGGCCAGGGCCGCCCGGGCAAGGGCCTCCATGGGCTCGACGTCTTCCGGAATGGCGTCGAGCGCGTGGGAAAACAGGTACTCAGTGCCGCAGATGCGCCCCCCGGCGTCCTCCAGCAGGTTCATCGCTCGCAGATCGGCCACCGGATTGACCCAGAATACCCGAACGGCGTTCCTTTCCAAAGGTCCCACGCCGGCCGTAATGCGCCGGTCGACCTCGTCGACGAGCGATTGCAGCACGGCGATGCATTCCTTCTGGTCGGAACAGAAGTGAATGGCCAGCATTTCGGCGATCAGCATTTCCAGCGCGGGCATGGGGGCTGGCACGGCGGTGAACACGCGCTCGCGCAGCCGGGCGAGCAGCGACCGCACGCGGTTCGCCCGCCGAATGCCCGCTGCCAGCGCGGCCTCCGACAATCTTGCTCCGACCTGTTCCTCCAGCACCCGGCGTACCCGCTCCAACTCGGCTCGAACGAAGGCCACCTGGCTGTGCGGGGCGCGGAAGATGCCGGGCAGGGCCACCGAATGCTCATCCGGCTCCGGCGGGCGACGGTGCGGAATTTCCCACCAGAACACCGGATGGCCCATGGCATCCAGACGCTGGGCAATGGCCGAAAGATCGTCGCACGTGGCGCCCGTGCTGCAAACGAGCAGGTCGGGCAGGGGGAAGTGTGCTTCGCACTCGAATGCCCCAAGCATCGCACGGACCGGGCAGAAGGAATCGTCGATGCCCAGCGAATCGGCGATTTCCAGCAGGCCCGTGCTGTGCTCCATGATGCACGGAATCCACCACGCGCCGTCGGGGTAGAAGGCGACGACGTTCTCCATTGCGTACGCCATCACCGGCACCGTGCCGAGGTCCTTGAGCACGCCGACGAGGGTCCTGCCGTCGCGCCGGGCCTGCCGGAGCCGGTCCTCTTCCGTCAGCAGGAAGTTCCACAGCCGTAGCGAGGCCGGAGAGTTGTCGAACGTCAGCCGCAACAGCCGCGTATCGCCGTCGGCCGCGTGCCGGCGCAGGGCGCCGCCGTAGTCGGGCTCGCGCAGCCCGGCGCGGCGAAGTTCGGCGTAACGCCGGTCCCACGCGTCGAGCGATATTCTGCGGGGCAGATCGGTCATGGCAAGGTCATTGTAGCACGACTCTCCGAGTCGTGGTCTTGCAGTGCGAACCTTCGAATCGCGACTGAACGACTCGGAGAGTCGTGCTACAGTGAGAGTCGTGCTACAGTGGGCGACAGGGTCGCGGTAGGTTATGGGGCGTTGACGGTTTCCAGGAATGCCTCGATACGGCCGACGGCGCGGTTCATCTCGCCTTCGTCGCCGGCGGCTGCGTCGAGTTCGAGTACGGGCAGGTCGCTCCACGCGCGCAGGCGGTGCAGTTCGGCATGCCACAGGTCGCAAAACAAGTTCCGCCGGAACAGGATGCCGCGAACGCTACGCGCCGGCAAATGCTTGCCCAGCCACTCGTAGAGCTTCGTATTGGGCCGGCGGAATACGTCGGGAATCGTGTCGAAGTATGCTCGGACCAACTCGTCGAGCGGGTCGGCGGCGAGCCGCTTCCGGTCGATCGGGGCCGGCAGTGTGCGTTCGCCCCCTTCGCTGCCGTCGAGCACGATGCGCCCTCCCGCCCGGGCAACCGCGAGCAGGAGCACCTCGTCGCCCGCCATCAGCGGGCCGCCGAGCAGGGCCAGGGGGGTGCCGTCGCGTGCATAGGTTCCCTCTCCCTCCGGGAGAGGGTTAGGGTGAGGGTAATCGGCCCATGGCCTTGCCTCTATCTTGCTCCTGTCGCACAAGCCTTCACCCCCAACCCCTCGCCCAAAGGGAGAGGGGAGGTTTCCGACGGTCCCCGGCAGTTCGCTACGCAGTGCCGTCCACTCGACGGCCGACACCGAGTCGCGGGCGGCCAGCGCTGCGGCCCGGCGGTCGTCGAATCGTTCGACGGTCGCTCGAAGTTGCTCGGACGTCGGCTTTCGTCCGCCCAACGTACACAGAAACCGGCCCAGCCGCTCGAGTTCCTCGCGGTAGAACCGCCGCGATGGCGCGCTCCGCCAGGTGGAGGGCACGTTCAGCAAGAACACGGGCACAGACTCGGCCGCCTCCAGATACGCCGAAGCGTAGCGCATTTGGTCGCAGGCGGTGGTCAGCACGAGGGCCGCGGGTGCGTCATGGTGCGCGGCGGCAATCAGGGCGCCGGCACAAGGGCATAAGCCCCGGTGCGTCCCGGCCGGCACACTCGCCGCTTGTCGGTCCGGCGCGAGCCATGCCGGGCGCAGCCCGTGCGCGGCGATCCACTCCGGCGGGACGAACGGGCTAAGGTATCCGACGCTATCCACAGGTGTTGCGTTTGTCGGGGGCGGTGCAGGAGGGCGAAGGGCACGCACCTGCGTCGGATGGCGCGGGTGTCTCGCCGTCGCGGATCGTCTCGAAAAGCCCCTCCACGCGGACGGCAATTCGCGCTGAATCGGAAGGAGAATAATCGGTTTCGATGCGCAGGTACGGAATGCCCAACTGCTCTTCCACAAACCGACGCACGCGGTACGACTCCACGTCGTACGTCAGGCAGGCCTGCCAGACAAGATCGATAACGCATTGCGGACGGTACGTTTCGGCCAGTTGGCCGAGCAGGTCCAGCCGGCGGTCGTTGCGGGTCATTACCGAGCAGGGCAGATGGAAGTAGCGTTCGGCCAGGGCGTCGATCGGGTCGGGCACCGACAGGTCGACGTCGTCGGCGATCGGCTTCAGCCCCGTGCAGTTTTCCATGGCCACCACCAGGCCGCCGCTTTCCTCGACGAGAGTTAGCACCCGTTCCGCCCCGTGGGCCATGGGTACGCCGGTCATCAGCACGCGCACGCGAGTGTCCGGCTGCGGGCACGTCGACATATCGCCGAGCAATTCGAACGCCTTCTCGTATTGCTCGAAGTCGGCCGGGATGCCGGAAATACTGCTCTTCAGATCGAGCAACTGCCGGCCGGTAAGCGGCGGCGCATCGGCGGCCATGAGCGTGGCCAGCCGACGCCGCAGGACGCGCTCCCGGTTCATCTCCGCGGCGGCCTCGCGAATCTTCTCGTCGGTAATTTCTACACCCCAGCGCTCTTCCAGCATGGCGCGGAACTTGCCCAGCTCGGCCCGCCAGTGGGCCAGGGCGTCGGGGTCGTCGGCCTTCTGCGGCAGTTCCAGCACATACACCGGCCGGGTTTCGGCCAGCAACTCGTACATCTTCTTCTTGCCGTCGCAGGTGGTTTCGCCCACGATCAGGTCGGCCATTTCCAGGAATGGGTTGCTGCGCTGGAGGTGGTAGCCGAAGGTCGATTTGATAAGCGGGCAAAGATTCGCAGGTAACTGGGCTTCGGCGGCCGGGATGGTTTCAGCCGCCCCGCCGCACAGGCACACGGGCACGCCGCCGCCGGCGAGGATCAACTCGCGCGGCGTGTACTCGCACAGGATGCCCACGATGGGCCGCCCCTCGGCTTTCGCCGCTTGCGCGTACTCCAGGCAGTTGGAGATCATCCGCCCGAAGTGCTCGAACGGCGTCTTGGCGGACCCGTCCGGCGAACCGCCGCCCGAGCAACACGAGGCCACCCGCGCCGCTTTCTGGCTGCCGCAACAGGGAGATGGTTCGGGCATGACTTGGGTTCCGGAGTGTGCTGGGGCTCCCAGCGTGCGGGCGGCTAGTTTTGCTTCCTTGCGACGAAGCGGCCCTGGATGAGTTTCCCCTGGTGGGCGAGTTGCTGCATGAACCGCATTTCGCCGGCTACGGCGGCCAACGTTTCTGCGTCGAACCCGAGGATGCACAGGGCATCGAGCGCCAACTGCCGCTCGACCATCTGCAGGTACAGGTCGACGCAGGGAGCGAAATTGCCCGTATCGTCGGTCAACTCAACCTTGCAGCCGGCGCCGGAAAGCAGCGCCGCGTAGCCGTCGAGCGTTTCGATGCTGGGAAACTTCATGAACCGCAGCAGGCGCTGCCGCTCGGCGTCGGTCATGCCGGATGGGCCTTCGAGCCAGTCGGTGAAGGCGATGGTGCCGCCGCGCTTGACCAGTCGGGCAGCTTCGGCAATCAAGGCCGGCTTGTCGACGACGTAGCACCAGGCGTCCTCGCCCCAGGCGAAGTCGGCCCGGCCGGACTCCAGACCCGTGGCGCAGGCGTCGGCCAGGATGAAGTCGATCCGGTCGGCGAGCCCCGCCTTCTCGCAGCGCACTCGGCCTTCCTGCACGACGGCTTCCGTGGCGTCGACGCCGTGCATGCGGTCGACGTTCCGCAGCTTGATGAGGAACCGCATTCCGGCGCCGGTGCAGCAACACAGGTCGACGCCGGTCATGCCGGGTCCGACGCCGGCCGCCTCGGCCAGCGCCGTCGACGATTGCAGCCCGCCCAGGTGAATCTGCTCGCCCATCAGCAGTTCCCACAGGGCCCATTCGGGGCCGCTGTACACCGCCTGCACGTCGCTAAGTTGGACTTGGCGGGTAGGTGTCATCGGGCGCATCGCTCCTTCCGCTGTGAAAATCGATCGGTTCATCCTGCCTCTTGTGAACAGTCCAGGATAGTGTAACTCTACCCGCCGCGATGCACGACCGCAAGACGCCAACGATGCGAACCACGGCAAAGTAGCAGGCGCGTTCCGTCCGCTTAATTGGGCAGAACTCTGCCGTTCGGCCCACTGGTTTGCACCTGGAAGCGGAAGAGCCCAGAAACAGGGGGCTCGTGGCCCCCGCTCGCCGGAATGTGCGGAACGGTTACAAAGAATTGCCGCCTCACCAGGGGTGTTCCAGCATGCCGACAATCTGCCGGGCGAGGCTCTCAACGGCCTCTTGCTGGGCGGTGACGACCGATTGGCCGGCCTCGGGCACGAGGTTGGCGTTGCCCGTCACGCTGGCGATTTCGGGCGGCAGGGGCAGGGGCTCGAATTGCCGCAGTGCGGTTCCCCGGCGGTCGGTCCAACTTACTTCGACCTGCATGTTTACCTGCAATTGTTTCGGATCGCCCGTGCGACCGGGAATGACCACCCGCTTTGTGTCACTCACCAGCCGGCATCGGAGCACGCTGTCGGCCCGAGGATCCCCGGTGACTTTGTAGGGGGTGCGCAGTTCGATTTCCTTCATGACCGCTTCGGTGAGCCGCTCTCCGAGGTTGCGGCGGAAGCTGGCCGATTCGATCAGGGGCACGTACACCGTTTCGATATGGGCGGGATACAGCGTCTGATTGCCAATCTGATAGCCCGCGCACCCGGCCAGTGCGGAGAACAGAACGATCGGCAGGCAGGATAGGGTCCGACGCACGGTTACCGCTCTTCTCCGGGAATCAGGTCGGTTAGCCACCGGAAGTGGTTGGGCGGCTCGTCGGGTTTGTCGCGGATGGCAGCGATCCGTTCCCGGGCGCGCTGGGCGGTTTGGCTTTTGGGAAAGCCGTCGATCACGTGGTTGTAGTAGAACCGCGCAGCCCCGTAGCATCGCTTGGCCTCGTAGAACTGCCCCATGTCGAAGTCGCGCAGGGCCTGTTGCTCGGTAATCTGCGCCCGGTTGCGTATGAGTCGTTTCTTCTCCTCTCCCAGTTCGTCGGGAAAGAGGGTGAGTGCCTGTTCGGCGATGTCGTTGGCGTCTTCAAGCGGCGCGCCGTCGTAGTACGAGCCTTGGTAGATGCGTTTCTTCGCCTGCAAGCCCAGCAGGTGCGCCTCCAATTGGTAACTGCTGTTGGGGTAGTCGCGGCGCAACACGTCGTAATTCCACGCGGCGTTCTCGAACTGCCCGCGGAGGAAATACCCGTTGGCCATGGCCATTACGGAGTGGTCGGCCAGCGGACCGGAGGGATCGTGCAAACGGATGCGCTGGTACGCCTCGACGGCATGTCCGAACGTATCGAAACGCGGACGCGTCTTGTCGGTGAAGTTCGGCGTTACGGGCCACGATCCGGATTTATGCTGATGCTGATCCCAGTAGCGGGCGATGGCGAACGTTCGGTGCATGACGGTATCGAGGTACCGGGAATTGCCATGGTTCGCTAGAAGTTTGCCGTACGTATCGTGGGCGTCAAAATAGCGGTCGGTGAAGAACTGGCATTCACCCAGCAGGAACAGGGCGTCCTCCTCGATACTCGATTCGGGCCAACGGTCGGCGGCCGTCTTGAGTTCCTTGGCCGCCTCGTCGTACTTGCCTTCGCGGAAGAGGACTTCACCCCGCTCGAGGGCCGCCTTGGCGATCTTGCGGTCCGGGCCGTAGCCGGCGGTCGACTTGATATTCTTGACGATGTTCTCGAGGTAGAAGTCTTCCGGTTCAATGCCTTGCCCTGTCCGTTGCTCCGGCCCGTCGTCCAGGGCCGGCTCGTCGGCTTCGGTCACGGGTGTGCCTGGCAGAGACGGACCGGTGTATGCGGGGGCCGGCGCCGCCGGTGCTGCCGGCGCCGAGGGAGCCCTCGGCTCGGTGGTATTGCCGCCGACCGCAGGTTCGGAAGGCTCGCCGGCCGGTTCCTCCTGCCCGGTGAGCGAGCGGAAAAGCCACCCTTCGTAAGGGTCGTCGTCGCCCGACTGGGCGCGAAGCGTCTGGCGACTTTGCCCCGGCGCCGCGGCTATCGTGGGAGCGCCCACGCATCCGGCCGCGCATCCGGTCGAAATCAGCAGGAACAGGAGCATCCGTGCTCGTGGCATCGACATTCTAGAGGCTTCCCAGATAAGCGTGCATCCGTGGCTTCTTGCCCATCAGGTGGGCGACATACTGATTCATAACGCCCCGTATTTCGCCCAGGGTTCGCGCTGCGATCGGCAGGTGTTGCCAGGCGTGGGTGTTGGGGTCGGCAAACTGTTTCATGGTTTGGAGCGTTTCGGCTCGCACGGCGGCGACGTGGCGTTTTCCGGAACGGTGTTTCGGGCACAACACGCCGCCGTCGGACAGCCCAAAGGCAACTCGGCCGTTCAGCAGGACGCCTTGTCCACACTCGACGCATTCGGCCAACGAGGGCGTATGTCCGAGCAGCCGCAGTGCGCCCAACTCGAACCGCAGGACCAGTCGGCCGACCGGGTCGCCTGCCGCCAACGCCGCCAGCGTCGCGTCGGCGAGGTCGAAAAGCTCCGGGTGCGGATCGTTTTCGTCGGTCAATTCGCGGAGCAGTTCGGCCACGTAATAGCCCGCGTACAGCGGCCCGAGGTCGCGGCCGGGCGGCCGGAACCGGCGGAGGAGTTTCGCTTCGGTCAAAAGGTCGAGAGATTCGGACGATTTGTGGAGGAAGACTATTCGACAGAGGGCCAACAGGTCAAGAGCAGAGTCGAAAGGACCTTTGAGGCGTCTTCCGCCTTTTGCCATAGCTCCTATTTTGCCTAGTTCCCGCGTGAACAGGGTCAAGACGAGGCTCGTCTCGCTGAAGTCGACCGTGCGCACGATGATGGCGGTGGCTTTTTCGGCAGACATGGCAGTTCTATTTGTTGCCGGCGGGCGAAAACGGGACGGGTACCGTTTGCCGGAACGGCCCTTCAGGTGCTTCGCACAAACGGTACCCGTCCCGTTTTCGCCCGCGCGAAGAGCATATTATGCCGATTCCTGGCGGGGGTAGTCGAGTACCTCGATCCGCACCCGCTCGATCCGCCGGCGCGTGACGTCGACGACCGTAATGCGGACATTGCCTTGCACCAGCTCTTCGCCGGGGGCCGGGATGTGCCCCAACTCGCTGAATACCAGGCCGCCGATCGTGTCGAAGTCGCCGTCGTCGGGTAGGTTCAGGTCCAGCCGCTGGTTGATCTCGTCGATGTGGACCCGGCCGAGCACCTCGCACACGCCGTCGTCGAGCATGTGAATACCCTCGACGAGGTCGGGATCGTACTCGTCGGCAATCTCACCGACGATCTCTTCGAGCACGTCTTCCATCGTCACCAGCCCGGACACCCCGCCGTACTCGTCCAGCACGACGGCCAAATGGCTGTGTGTGCGTTGGAACTCCTGCAAGAGGGCGTCGATGGGTTTGGTTTCCGGGACGAAAAACGGTTCGCGCAGCAGTTCGGTCCACGATTGGCGGGGTGCGTCCGGCCCCTTGGCCAACTCGGGAAGCAGGTCCTTGGTTACCAGAAGGCCGACGATGTCGTCACGACTCTTGTCGACCACGGGGATTCGGGAATGCGCCGAGTGTGCGATGAACTCGAGCAGTTCGTCCCAGGTGAGCGACTTCTGGAGCGTCACCATATCGGTGCGCGGGGTCATGATTTCCGACACGTCGGCGTCGGCCAGTTCGATGACGCCCTCGATCATCTCGCGAGCGTCTTCCTCGAGGAGTCCCTCGCGGTGCCCCTCGCTGACGATGGCCCGGATGTCTTCCTCGAACGACTCCTCGTTGGGTTCCTCGGGCGTGCGGCCCGCCACGCGGTGCGCAACCGTATCGGCGAACCGGGCGGCCAGCACCAGAGGATACAACAGGTAGTATAGGGCGTGCCAGGCGGGCCAGGTGTGGAAGAGGAACGGCTCCGCCCATAATCGGACCACGGCCCATGGAATCCAGATTTCCGCAGCCAGCAGGGCCAGCGCGCCGCCGGCCAGGCTGGAGATGAGCAGCGGAAGGTTGGGTGGTCCCTCGCCGTGCGGCCGAGCCCATGTCCAGAAGCAATAGGCGCCGACGAACGTGGCCGTGCCCAGTACCTGGAGCGTTTCAGCGGCCAGGGCTACATGGTCGTGCCCACGGAGGATTTGCCCAAGGCGGTCGGGAGCGCCGTGCCGCCGGCACTCCTCCTTCAATTCGTGCGGGCCGAACTCGACGAGCGATCGAGCGCCGATGGCCGCGAGACATGTGACGGCCAGGCCGGCCGCCGCCAACCAGAATGTGGTTTCCGGTGTCACGAATCCACGCGCCTCCCGGTGCCGAGGGCGGAATGGGCCGCGCGGGCGCGGTAGGAGGGCGACAGGCCGAAGTGGGCCAGGACCGCCCGCTCCCGCCTCCGCATCGCGGTGCGCTGCTGCGGCGTTGCGTCGAGCCAGCCAGCCAAGTGCAGCGTTCCATGCACGACGTACAAAAGCAGCTCGTCGGCGGGCGTCCAGCCGTAGCGGGCGGCCGACCGCGCCGCCGTTTCCGCGCTGACGACCACTTCGCCCTCCAGACGCTCGGGTCCCGTTTCCAGCGGAAAGCTGAGCACGTCGGTGGGCGTCGGGTCGGCGAGGTATCGCCCATGAAGTTCGGCCATGGTTGCGTCGTTGACGATCGCAAGACTCACTTCCGCCCGTTCGACGCCTGCTTGTGCAAACGCCTGCTGAACCGCGGTCTCAAGGCGGGCCCGGTCGATACGGAGGCGGCGCTGCCGATTGGTGATGTCGACGCGAATCATACGTTGTTCCGACAAGCAGGATGCTTGTCCCACGGTGGTTGGTTTCAGGTGGTCAGGCGGTCCGCTGGTCGGGGTATTTGAGGCGTCCGTGGTAGATGGCCGTCAGCGACATGACCAGGCTTCGCTCGATGGTGCGCAGCTCGCGAAGGGTCAGGCCGCTTTCGTCGAATTGTCCGTCGTGCAGCCGCCGCTCCGCCACGTTCCGCACGAGGCTTTCAATGCGTGCGGGCGTGGGATCGACCAGCGTGCGGCTGGCGCTTTCCACCGCGTCGGCCAGCATCAGCACACCGGCTTCCTTGGTTTGCGGTTTCGGGCCGGGGTAACGGTAGGTTTTCTCATCGACCGGCCCACCGTCGGGTTTCGCCTTCTGCTGCTCGCTGGCCCGCTCGTAGAAAAACCCGACGCGGGTCGTGCCGTGGTGCTGCTCGATCAGGTCGACGATCGGCTGCGGCAACCGGTACTGGCGGCCGAGGTCGGCACCGTCTTTGATGTGGGCGACGATGACCAGGGTGCTCATGGCGGGCACAAGGGTTTCGTGCCGATTTTGCTGATCGCGCTGATTCTCGATGAAGTAGCCCGGCTTGAGCATCTTGCCGATGTCGTGGAAGTAAGCCCCCACGCGGCACAGCAGCCCGCGGGCACCGATGCTCTCGGCGGCGGCCTCGGCAATGGATCCGACCGTGACCGAATGGTTGTAGGTGCTCGGAGCGCGTCGTACGAGTTCCTGCAGGAGCGGGTGGGCGACGTCGCCCAACTCCAGGAGGCTCAGATCGGTCAGCACGCCGAACGTCTTCTCGACGAACGGCAGCAGGCCGGTCATGAGGAACCCCGCGGCCGTGGCCCACAAGGCGTCGCGCAGGGCGGCGTGCAGCAATACCGCGCCGAACGGCTGATTGTCCAACACGGCCATGGCCAGGTTGACGAAGAAAGCGACCGCCCCGGCCGCCAGGCCCACGTAAATCAGTTTGCTGCGGCCGCGGATGCGGCCCATATTCAGCACGGCGGTGGTGGCGACGCCCAGCAGGAGCAGAAACTCGGGCAGCCCCTGGCCGACGGCCATCACAATCAGCAGGGCGGCCACCGAGGAGAGCAACAGCCCGAGTTCCTGTCGGTGGACGATGGCCATGGTCATGCCGAACAGCATGAGCGGCACGAGTTCGGCCTGCCACGCATCGTGCGAAGCGGCACGGCTGAGAGCCACCGTCAAAATGGCCAGCAGAAGCATGACGTTCAGCCGGACCACGCTGGCCAGGGGGCCACGCTGCCGGTAACGCATGTAAATGCCGCACAGAATGAACAGCGCAAAGGCAACCAGCGCCATGGTAGCGCCGCGCAGAACCCGCTTGCCAAGAGGGCGTGCGGCGCAGTAAGCCGCGTGCTCGGCTTTCAGCAGTGCGATGGAGTCGGCATCGAGCGGCTTGCCGGCCTCGGCCAGCACCGACGTGCCGGCCACGTATTCGACGGTGCGCGGCTCCACTTCGGCTACGGCCTCTTCCAGCGCGCGGCGGCTGCGCGATTCATCGAGCCGGAGGGTGACCGCCTGTTCCAGCCGGGGATAGAGCCAGTGGAACAGCAAATCGGCCAACTCGGGCGGCTCGAAATGCTGCCGCAGCCGCTTGCGCAACTCGCTGCCGTCGCCCAGCAGCACCTCGCTCACGCGGACCACCTGCGGCGGATCGTCGTCCTTGGCGTCGTGAACGAGAATTTCCTGCTCGTTGCCCGGGCCCAGCGTCTTGTCGAGCGACTTCAACAGCCCGCGCTGCTCGTAAGGGGCGAGCGATTCCGCCAGACTCGCTTCGAACTCCTCCATATTCTCTTGCCCCGCCACGGCCCCCTGGAGCAGTTCCAACCAAGCCTGCTGGACTTCCGCCGACGGCGCCGGCTGGTCATCGTGGGCGGGCGGCAGGAACTCGGTCCAACGCTCGGCGTCGACGTCGTCGACCGTTTTCGCCCCGGCCAACTCGACCACCGTATTGCGAAGTTGGGCGCGAAGCTGCTCCAACGGCGAGGCGTCCTGCACGTACACGCGGCGCACCTGGGCCTTGGCCTGTTCGCGGGCGTCGCGGGTGGCGATGCGGTCGGGTTGGGTGAAGGAAACCCGGGCTACGATATCGCGTTGCGGCGTATCGCCGGTGCGGAACGGAAACGGCGGATCCCACGCCCGAATAATCACCGACAGAAGCACTGCGGCCAACGCGGCGACCCCGATGCGCGCCAGCACGTCGCGCTGCCGCAGGTTCGCCCATGCACGCTCCCACTGGCCCGGCGCAATGCCCAGCGCGGCGATGCGTTCAGCGCGGGTGCGGCGTTGTCCTCCGACAGCCATGCTTCACCTCACCTTCGGACGGCGCTTCGCCGATCCTTGTTCGTACGCATCGACAATCTGCTGCACCAAAGGGTGGCGAACGATGTCGTGCCGGCTGAGTTTCACCGCTCCAATACCGTTGATTCCCGCCAGCCGCCCCAACGCGTCGATCAGCCCGCTCCGCGTTTTCGCCGGCAGGTCGATTTGCGTCGTATCGCCGGAGACGACGATTCGGGAGCCGCTGCCCATGCGGGTCAGAAACATCTTCATTTGCGAGACGGTCGTGTTCTGGGCTTCGTCGAGGATGATGAACGCTTCGTTGAGCGTACGGCCGCGCATGTAGGCCAGCGGGATGACTTCGATGCGGTCCTCTTCGGTGTAGCGACGGATCAGTTCATGATCCATCATCTCGGCGAGCGCGTCCATTAGGGGCCGCAGGTAGGGGTTGATCTTTGCTTGCAGGTCGCCCGGCAGGAAGCCGAGGCTTTCGCCCGCCTCGACGGCCGGACGCACGAGCACGATCTTGCGGATCGCTTGCCGTTTCAGCGCCGCCACGGCCATGGCTACGGCCAGATAGGTCTTGCCGGTGCCGGCCGGACCGCTGCACAGCACCACCCCGTTGCGGCGGATCGCGTCGAGATAGCGTGCCTGGCCCGGCGTGCGGGGCCGGATCGGCTGCCCGACACGGAATACGTCGACGGCCGGACACTCGGCGGTCATTTCGCCCTGCTGGACCCCTTGGAGGATGCGTTCGACGTCCTCCGGCGAGACCATCGCGTGGTGTTCGGCCAACTGCTGCAGTTGCTCGATCACTTCGGTGGCGCACGCAACCGGGCCTTCGTCGCCCTCGATGAGGATGCGGCCGTCGCGAGTCGAGATGCTCACTCCCAGGGCCTCGCAGATGCGGCGCAGGTGCCGGTCGCGGGAGCCGAACAGGGTGAGCAACCCCTCCGGATTGAGAACCGAGATGGCGGTTTCGATCATCAGACTCCGCGTCAACGCCGCGGCCGGCGCGAGCGAAAAAGTACAGCCGGGCGCTGCGCAAGCTCCGCCCGGCTACCGGCCTCGGCCGGGCAGACCTCCTGCCCGGCGCTACTTCCCATTATACTCAAGCCTACGTTCCGACAACCAGCCGTGCCACCGCTCGCGCCGAATGCCGACGCAACCCCCCCCATCAAGCCCCCTTAAGGAGGGTGTGCAGTTTGCCATTCACAGCAGCGGGCTACCCTGCTCTTGCGGCACACTGGGCACTTTAACTGGCCCACCGGCGGAGGATACCGTCCGGCGCCGGCTAGACCAACCCCTTCCGCACGGCCCACACGGCTGCCTGGGTGCGGTCGGTCACGGTGATTTTGCGCAGGATGTTCTGAACGTGTTCCTTGACCGTTTCGACGCTGATCTCCAGCGACTTGGCGATTTCCTTGTTGCTCAGCCCGAGCGCTACGTGGCGGAGCACCTGCGTTTCCCGCTGAGTGAGCGGCACGTCGTCGTCGTCGACCACCTGGCGGACTTTCATCGCGGCAGCAATCCGCTTCAACTCGCCCGTCCGGCTGGGCGACTGCCCCGCGGCGGCAGATTGGATTGTGGCGACGATGTCCTCGCGCGACGACCCCTTCAGCACGTAATCGCAGGCCCCCAGGGCAACGGCCCGAGCGATATACGTCGGGTTGTCGTACGTGGACAACATGACAATGTAACTTTCGGGAACCTTGCTGCGAAGCTTCTCCAGCGCGGCCAGCCCATCGCCGTCGGGCATGCGGATGTCGAGCAGGATGACGTCCGGCTTGACCTTCTGCGCCTCTTTGACAGCTTCAGTGCCCGAGGCGGCTTCGGCAACGATCTCGATGTCGGTGCCTGCCAAGAGGCTGCGAAGCCCGGTGCGAATGACCTCATGGTCATCGGCGACCAAAAGTCGAATACTCATGTGTCTCTCCCGAAAAACTGGGGGGGCGGATGTCAAGCAGCATCCCACCACCGCGAGGGAACCTTGCCTACGGCTTCCCTCACGCCGGTCCACCCCAAAGGGGCTGGACACGCGTCGTGGGAGGCGGCGCAATACTCAAAACTCTTTACTATGATAGTCTACTTCCGGGCAGGAACAAGTCCCCAGTGAGAACCTATTGACCCCCCTGACTAAGTGGGATACCTGTGGAAATCGGGCCCAGGTCGAGGGGGAGCGGATACGTGCTGCCACACCGCAGGGGGTACCGAAATCATCGGCGGAAGCAGACCTGGGAGTCCCCCCTTTTGAACGGCAACGGATTCCTCGGCGTTTGCGGCATATTCGCTATCGGCCCATCGACCCGACTCGTGAGCGGTTTCGTGCGAGGGCAAACGAAAGCTCCAGGGAGGCGGGACACCCATGGCACACATGTTCCAGCTTTGCTACGAAACTCGGTATTGGGGGTGATTAAGGCTTGTGCAGATTACCTAAATTGCCTTGTTGACTTTGTTCTCGGCGTAACGTAGATATTGTGCAACAGTGTACCACCTACACGCCTTCGGCATAGCCCCGCCCATTGCGGAACGTGCGAAGGCGTTCACCCCCTGCCGAGGGCCATTCCCCTGGGAATGCCGCCGGGCAGTCAGCCAGGCTCAGGACGCGATGAAACCGAAGGGTTCCCTTTTGTTGGTCGACGACGATCGTCAGATTCTCGCCTCCATGGCCGACTGGCTGCGCTCCCAGGGCTATGAGGTCGACACGGCAGCGGCATTCAGCGATGCGAAGGAGCAGATTGACCGCAAGGCCTACGACGTGGCTCTCCTCGACATCCGCCTGGGCGAGGACGACGGCTTCGACTTGCTCACCCATTGCCGCCGGTGCCGCCCTTCGACCACGGTCATCATGATTACCGGCTACGGCACGGTCGAATCGGCCGTCGAGGCGATTCGTGTGGGGGCGTTCGATTTCCTCACCAAGCCGCTCATCGACGACGAACTGCAGATGGCGCTCGAACGCGCGCTGAGCCAGCGCAAGGTCATTGCCGAAAACGAAACGCTCAAAGCGCAACTCGACCTGCGTTTCGGTATGGAGAACGTCGTCGGACACGACCACCGCATGCTCCGCGTGTTCGACATGATCGACAGCGTGGCCGACACCAAGGCCACGGTGCTGATTACCGGCGAGAGCGGGACCGGCAAATCGATGATTGCGCGGGCGATCCACCGCCGTAGCGGCCGTCGCGACAAACCGTTCGTCGAAGTGGCTTGCGGCGCGCTGCCCGAAACACTGCTGGAAAGCGAACTGTTCGGCCACGTGGCGGGCGCGTTCACCAGCGCGGTGGGCGACAAACTGGGCAAGTTCATGCAGGCCGACGGGGGCACGATCTTCCTCGACGAAATCTCCACGGCCAGCCCCGGCATGCAGGTGAAACTCCTGCGCGTGCTTCAGGACTTCGAGTTCGAACAGGTGGGCGGCACGAAGACATTCGGCGTCGACACCCGCGTCATCCTGGCCACCAACGAGAACCTGGCCGCGGCGGTGGCCGAGGGCCGTTTCCGGCAGGACTTGTTCTACCGAATCAACGTCATCAATGTGGAACTGCCCGCGCTCCGCGATCGAATTTCCGACATCCCCTTGCTGGCGAGTCATTTCCTTGAGGAGGTATGTCGGGAGAACGGGAAGCCGCCCCGCCAGTTCACCGACGAGGCCGTTGCCGCGCTGCAACGCTACCCTTGGCCCGGCAATGTACGCGAACTGCAGAATGTTGTGGAGCGGGCCGTGTTGCTGGGCAAGCGCGATGCGATCGATCTGGACGATCTCCCGCGGGAATTGACCGTAGGCGCGCCGGTCCGCGTGGAGCCGGTGGGCACCAGAAGCTTGAAGCAGGCCCTCGAAGGGCCGGAGCGGCAGATCATCCTCGAAACGCTCGAGTCGAACGACTGGAACCGTCAGGCCACCGCCGAAGCGCTGGGCATCAACCGCACCACACTCTACAAGAAGATGAAACGCCTTGGGCTCGAAGACATGGCCATCGCCGCCGGAAGGGCGTAATCGACCCCAAGGACGGTCCCGATTTCCGCGGCGGAGAGGGTTTTCGTCCTGGATAACGGTCGGTCGCCGCGACGACGGAACGATCTCCTTGCGCCACCTGACGCCAAGAATGCAGGTTCCGGCAATCCGGCCGCGTCAGTACCACTGGTACGTGTATTCGTCGAACCGATCCAGGGC
>CAYPWB010000009.1:32950-40451 GCA_964414315.1 uncultured Planctomycetaceae bacterium
CCGAGTCGATCGGGTGGACGCTAATCTGCACCGACGGGGCCAAGTCGCCGGCGAGAATCTGCCGCACGTTGTAGGTGTGAACCAGCATGTCGACCGGCGTGACGGCGAATAGGTACACCGTCACGGCCAACGCCCAAAGCTGCCGTCGCACGAGCCAGACGAAATCGCGGTGGTAGGCCACCTTCCACACGACCAGTAGGAATCCGACCAGCACCAGCGTCATACCGAACAGCCCGACCGTCCGCATGCGCGTCATGCCGTTGAAGTTGATGTAAATGAACAGCCGATTGTACACGGCGGCGGCCAGCAGCGCATTCTCGACCGACCAGATCCACGTCAGCCGGCGGAGTTGCGGCAGGCGCGGGTCGCGCAGCACGGTGCCGCGGAAAATCAGCGACAGCACCAGCGTGGCCAGGGCGAGGGCCGCCGTAAGCCAAGCCGCGCCCTCGTGCGCGTAGCCGGCGTAGTAGAAGCCCTCGGGGAACTCGCGGCCCCAAAGGGTGACCAACTCGAATACCAGGTACACGGCGAACAGCACGATGACGGCAATGAGCGTGTTGCGAAACGGTCGGTACCATAGGGAAGGGGCGGGCTCTGTGGGACGATCGGCGTCGCCGCCGGCGGCCGACAGTCGGTCGAAAAGCGAGTGGCGCAGGGCCGGTCGGAGCAAGCCCGCGGCAACCCAGGCGACGGCCAGCCAGAACAGCAACTCGCTGACACTCGGCCCGTGCCGGCCCAGCCACTGCCAGGCCGAGGTGAACGCCTGCCGGATCGCCTCTCGAAGCGAAACGGCCAGGTTGGGATTCGCCAGGACGAACAGGGTACCGAACGCGAGCAGCGCCGCTGCGGGCAACAGCACGCTAAGTATACCCGCCCGCGGCAACATCCGACACGGTTTGTCGGCCGCGCGGGCGTGGTGGAACAAGCCTTGGGCGCCGGCCACCGGTACCTGGAGCACATAAGCAAGGCCGTCCACAACGCAGGGGCGCAAGCCGGCAAGGGCCATGGCCAGCGCAATCGTGAAGGCGAAGCCCACACCTACGGCAAGCCACCATCCGCACCAAAGCAACTTAGCCGCCAGCACGACCGACATGCCGCCGACAATCCAAACCGCCGGGCCGAACCGGGGCCGCGGCGCCCCCAGCGCCAGGCCCAGCGGCGCCAGCGCGAACAGCAGCGCGTAGCCGGCAAAGCCGTGGCCGCGGAAGATCGTCAAGTCGCACAGGACGACGAGGAGCAGCAACGCCAACACTTCCCGCCCCCGAACGCGGCTGTGGGCCAAGTCGGGCGGCGTCAGTGTTCTGGGCTTTTCGGTCATGGCTTTCGGCGTGAAATCGGTGGAGGTGCGGCGGTTCCTGGGAACAGTTCGCTTCCGCCCCGGCCGCTCTTTCGTCCGGCGGGACGGGCAGCCGGGCGTACACGATCGCGTCGGCCCAGTCGTCGGTCGTTTGGGTAAGGACGGCGCCCGTAGAATCGATTGTACAGCTTCGGCCGTACCCGTGCCACAATGGCTTCGGTTCCTTCGGCACGGTTCAGTTGACGGCGACGATGCTCCGTCTACCGCTCGTCCAACCGCCGGGCGACGCGCTGCACGGCGGCGTCGGCGTCGTCGCGCGCCATTTGGCGAATGCGGGCGTGGAGCGCGGGGTCGGCCGTCGTGGCCATCAGGCTCACCGCCGCCAGCCGAACCTCGGTGCGCGGGTCGCGGCTGAGCCATAACAGCCACGGAACCGGATTCACGCTCGTCAGCCGCGGAACGGTGCGGGCCAACTCGATACGTACCGCGGGGTCCGGGTCAAACAGCCGACGGGCCAGTTCGAGGTGCACGTCAGTGAAACCGCGGCGCCGCAGCGCCGCCTCGGCTCGCTCGACCACCGCCGCGTCGTCCGTCTGAAGCCACCGCATCAGCACGTCGGGCTGCAAGGCGTCGTACTCGGCATCCGGTTCCGACGCGACAGGGCCTGCCGTCACGGAATCGTCGATGGCCGCCGGCAGGTTCGGCGGACGCGGGGCGTTGGGAAACAACTCGTTTGCCGATAGAGGCCGCACTCCCTCGGGCAGGAAGAGTTCGCCCGGCGTGCTCAGTCGGGATGAAGGCGCCGCTTGCCCTTCCGGCTCCGGGTTGGAGGCGTCCGACCGCCGGTCGGCGGTCGCCTCGGCGTCGGGTGGCGTTTCAAGCAGGGGGAACGGCAGCGTGTCGATCGGCAGACCGCCACCCGGCTCGGCCGCCACAACCGACGGCATGGGGGGCGGCTCCAACGGCGACGGCGTAAAGTCCGGCTCGGATTCGTCGGCGATGGCCGAGACGGCCGACCTCGCCGGCGCTGGCTGTCGCACCGCCACCTCGGCCATCGCGGCTGCCGCATGCCGCTCGGCCGCCGTATGGTCGAACACACGGTCGCAGTGGGCGACGACCTCGAGGCGGTCGGCGCCGTCGGCCTCGGGCAGCCAGCGGAGGACCTCGGCGGCCAGCGCGGCCGCATCGCGGCGTGCGGCGGGGCCGAATTGCTCCACGTTTTCCGACAGGGCTTCCGCCAGGATGGCCAGATTCCGCGTTACGGTGGGCGTGGGGTGCATCTCCCATCGCTCCAATTCGGCCCACAGCGCCCGACGTGCGGCCGACGCGGTGACCTCGCGTTCCGAACCCAACGCATCGACCAAAGCTTGAATGCCCGGCTTCCCCAGTTGAGCCATTTGCGAAGCCAGGGCTTCGGCCCGGCCGGCCGGCGCTTCGGCAAGCTGCCGGCGCCAGTGCCCCGCGGCCAGGTAACCAAACGGCCCGCGAAGCGACCATGCCAGCACGGCCAGCAGGGCTGCCGTTGCCAGCAGTAGCAGCGGTTTACGGAATCGACGCATCGTTTATCGGCCTTTCGGGTTTGCGAGCGAGCGAGGGAGTCGGGATCCCCGGCACGGGAGCGAAAGGATTCTCCGCATTCCTGCCCGCGCCGACAAGGTCGAAAATGGGCCGAATGGCGGTTGTCGGGCCTTTTTCCTGGTGTTTCCCACAAGAAAAGACTCGTTTCTGGTTTTCGGCGCCTTTCCACTTTGACTGACCTGAGCAGCCCTCCCACGCCGAAGAAATCATAGTACCGGAACAACCGGCACCACCGATCGACCACTGGGGGGGCTCATGGCGACGATACGGCAAACGGGCGCGCACCGGCGCGGGTTCAGACGCTTGCGAAGCGGCACACTCCGATACTGCCTGCTTCTAGCCGCGATTCTGCTGGTCAGTGCTTCCGTCGGCGAGGCACTCGCTCAAGCGCAGTCGCCGTTGCGGCGCCGGCCCGACCCCCGCGCGTCGACCACCAGCGACGCGGCCCGACGCGACGCCATCGCCTCAATCCCGCTCGAGCAACTCGACGCCGAAAGCCGGGCAAAAGTGACCGCAGTTGTGCAGGACGCGGCGGCGTTCCGGCGGCTGCCCACCGAGGTGATCGACTGCGATCCGCATCTGTTTCTGTTCCTGGTGCGGCACCCCGACGTGGCGGTCAACATTTGGCAGGTGCTGGAGCTATCGGAAATGGAACTTCGCCAGACCGATTCGAACCGGTTCGAGTTGGTCGAGCCGACCGGCACCCGGCTCCGGGCCGAGTTCCTGCACCAAAGCCCTGAGGTGCACGTGATTTACGGCGAGGGGGTGTACGTGGGCCCGATTCTGGGCCGCCCGGTTCATGGGCGATGCCTCCTCGTTCTGCGCTCCGGCTACGTCCACGAGACCAACGGCCGCCATTACGTGACCACCCGGCTCGACACCTTTCTGCAAGTGCAAGAGCGCACGCCCGAGCTGCTGACGAAGCTGCTCCATCCTCTGGCGGCCAAGACGGCCGACCACAATTTTACGCAGATCGTTGCATTCGCCGGCAGCCTGTCGCGCACGGCGGAAGTGAATCACCGCGGCGTGCAACGCCTGGCAAGTCAGCTTGCCGCCGTGCAGCCGGAAGTGCGCGCCCGCCTGGCCGAACTGGCCGTCCACATCGCACAAAACGCCGAGCGACAGGCGACGGCCGCATCCGAGGACACGTCGGTGCTGGCCAGCCACGAAACGGCGCAGTAACGCGCGGCCGGCCGGGAACGGTCGCCACCTCGTGAACGGTTACCGCAAAGCCGCTGCCGACTGCGGCCCGGTCTTCGAGGTAATCGGAAAGCTCCCCTCTCCCGAAGAGAGACGGGCCATGGATTCGAGCCTTTCCGGATGGTCTCTTAGTCGTCCAGCGGCTTGACCTGGATGTTCTTGAACAGGATTTTGCTGTCCGGGTCGTGGGCCTGGATGGCGAACGTGCCGCTGGAAAGGCGGCGGTCGCCGCGGATGTCGCCCGGCTCTTCGGTGTAGTCGACCAGCACCTCGCCGTCGATCTTACTGATGATCCGCTTGCCCTGGACGATGATTTCCTGGGTGTACCACTCGTTGTCCTTCGCGGGCGGGTCGGCCACGTCGCGCACGCCGTACAGGCCGCCCGACTTCTTCGGGTCGCGGTGGCTGACGTTCACCTGAACCTCGTAGCCGGCGCTCGGCCAGCCCGATTCCTGATACCGTGTGTGGAAGTAAATGCCCGAGTTCGCGTTGGGCTTCGTCTGCACGTCGGCCTTCAGGTGGAAGTTCTTGAAGTCGGCATCCTCGACCGGGCCGTCATAGAAAAGGTGCCCCCGCGGGCCATCGACCACAAGGACCCCGTCTTCAACCTGGAACGAGTCGGGATTTTCGCTGGCTTTCCAACCGTCGAGGTTCTTGCCGTTGAACAGGCTGATCCATCCCTCCTCGTTCGCGGCGGCGGCGGTGAGGGAAGCGGTTACGAGCATCGATACGGCAGCAGCAATCATCAGACGTTTCATAGGTGAGACTCCGTGGGGAACTGGAAGGAAGCGTGCGCCAAAACGGAGTCTGTGCCACTCGCACCGAACTCCTCGCGCATCGCCAGTATGCTCTATGGTAACTGCGCGTCAAGCAGAATCAACCTCCCGATTACACATTCGCCGGCGAGGGGGTGCCATTATGCCTCATTCTGCGGTGGGCGGCACATGGCACGGTGCCCTTGCGACGAGTGCAATCGACCGCGGGCATCTCGCAGTGAGAAACAGGGGCCTGACAGCCCCCTTCGCCTTTCGGAATGCGGCGATTGAGGCAGAAATCGGGCCGCCCGTCAATCGCCGGAGCGGGCGACGGCGCCGGCGGTTTCCGCTTCGCTGAGGGATCGGAGCCGAGCGAGCACCTCGCGTTGCAGGTCGCCGGTGGCGCGGCGCGCGACCATTTGGTAGTAGATGCGAGCGACGTTCGCCTTACCCGCGGCCTCGGCCTCCTGCCCGCGAACAAAGAACGCCTCGGCCTCGGCCGAGCGGTTCTCGGCCTGGGCCTCGCGGCGGCGTTGCTCGTCGTCGACGTTCAGCAACGGGGCGGCGGGCGCAGGTTTCGCCGGGGCGTTCCACTGTGCGGGCTTGTGCGAGGAGGCCGCCACCCGGCTTCCCCCGCCGCCGGCGTTCCAGGCGGGGTCGAGGCTGCGCGGCTCGCTTCGGGCCAACCCGGCGGCCGGCCTCCGAGGCCCCGGCCCCCCCAGCACGGTCCGCGGTGGTTGGCTGAGCAGGTACTCGTCCATCGCTTCGAAGTCGTGGATCCATGCACTGACGTGCATGTTCATGGCGCCCAACTGGCTGCCGACGGCCGTGTTCTTGAACGGCCGAAAGGGCAGTAGCGGCGATCGGAACGAGTTGCGCCCCGAGGACGATCGGCTGATGCCGCCCATGAACCCGCTGCCACGATCCGGCACCGAAACGGTGGTGCCCACACCGAACTGCGAGAACGTGGGCAGTTGCACGGCGGTACCCGGCGCCTGCCCGACGGCCGGGCAGGCGTATGCAAACAACAGGGCCAGCGACAGGCCGAGGTTGCGACGTCGCATCGCGTTCTCCTTAGCGACTGTCCGAAAAGGCTCGGATCCACGTCCCCTCTCCCTTCGGGAGAGGGTTAGGGGCGTAGGCCAACAGGGCTTACCTCTACTCTTACACAACCCTTTTTCTAAATGCCCTCAACCCTTGCCTCTCTCCCAAGGGGAAAGGGGTGTTTCCAGGCAGCCCCTTAGAACTGGCTCCGGTAGGTATCCGGCGAGTTACGCTCCCACAGCATCCGAGGCCCGACGACGAAGTCGGTCATGGTCTCTTTCTGCCACGGGAACAGGCTGCGAATCTTATCTTCCTCGATGTTGTACATGAGGAACCACGGTTCGCCCACGCTTTGCTGGCTGTCGCGAGCCACGACGCACAACGAACCGGCCGGCGAGAACGAAAGCAGGCCGTTGCGATAGTGGCTCTTTCCGGCCGGCAGGCGAAGCGTCTTCATCAGTTCCTCGCCCTCGAACACGTAAACCTGGTTGCGGTTCTGGGTGGCCGCCCACTGGAGCGTTTTCGGATCGGCTGCCACGCCGCCCGGCTCGGGCAGAATCGGGGCAACTTCCGAGTCGGACTTGTCGCCGGAGTACCGGTACACGCCCTTGTCGCCGTCGGTGCCGAAAATCACGTGGCCGTCGCGCGTGACTGCGACCGACATATCCTGGGCGTGCCACTTCTGGCCTTCGAATCGCCGGTACTCTTTCGGCGTAATGCCGCCGGTGGAGGTGGCCATCAGCGCGTCGGCGATGTTGTCGGCCACGACGATCGTGTCCGACTCGCCGCCCACCGCCACGTCGACGGGATGGACCACGTTCTTGTCCTTCTCGGTCAGCGTGGAAGCCTTGCCGGTATCGTCAATGTACATAATCCGCCCGCCGTCTCGCGGCAGGCTCGCCACCAGGCCGCTTTCGCGGTGCAAGGCGAGCCCGGTCGGGGTGAACGGCAGGTTCACCCAACCGAGCACGCGACCGTTTTCGTCCACCTGATAGACCTTGCCCGCCTCGCCTTCTTCGCCGGCCGCTACGTACAACACAAACGCGGGCGGTGCCTTCGGCTTCGGCAATTCAAGCTTCATGCCGGCGCGGGCCAACTCGTCGTAGCGTCCGCCGCCGCCCCCGCCGCCGGGGCCGCCCCCGCCGCCATAGCCGGGCTCGCCGGGACGATAGTCGCCGAACTGGACGCGCGGATCGTACTGGACGCGCGGATCGTAGAACACGCGGGGATCATAGAAGGTTCGCGGATCGCGGAAGGTGGGCATGTCGACGTCGGGTCGGATGACCCGCGGACCCACCACGCGCGGCCCGATTCGCTGCGGGCCGATATTCATCGGGCCGCCGGGGCCTCCAGGTCCTGTACCGGGGCCTTCGCCCGGACCTTCACCAGGGCCTTCGGCAGGACCGACGCCAGGGCCTACACCAGGGCCGACCGCCGGCCCTTCGCCGGGAGCAGGGCTATCGGTGGGGCACGTTTCCGTTTCACCGTCTTCCGGGCAGGTTTCGGTTTCGCCGTCCTCGCAGGGGCATTCTTCACCCATAGCAGTCCCCGGACCTTCCCCAGGCGCCATGCCGGGGCCTTCACCAGGTGCCATGCCAGGACCTTCGCCAGGCGCCATGCCGGGACC
>CAYPWB010000010.1:0-40348 GCA_964414315.1 uncultured Planctomycetaceae bacterium
CGGCGGTGGCGGCGCGGGCGGCGGCGGCGGCGGAGCAGGCGCTAGTGGCTGTGGGGGAGGAGGCGCGGGATCACGAGCGTGCAGCCCAACTCGCTTGCCTGCGGCGGCTGGTTGAGGAGGTTGAGAAGGACAACAAAAACGCCCTGAGCCCCTAGTAGGGGCTCTCTTTTCCGGCAATCGCGGCCCTAACAGGTCGCGATTGCTTTTTTCTCATTAAAGGGGTGCGTGGTGATGATCAGTGGCGGCAACATTGACAACGGCGGCATGAATGATGAAGACCGCCAGGCGGTCCAGGACATGCAGCGAGACGCGGACGCCATGGTGGCGTCAGCCATGGCGATTGTGGAGCTAACTAAGCAGATTGGCGAGTGGGGCAAGGAACTGACGGCCGAGGACGTACAAAAGGCAGCCGGCGGATTTATGTGCTTCTCGAACATTCTTAGCCGCATTTCGGCTGAGGCGCATTTCTCGGCAACCGTGGTCAAGGAACGGCGTGAAAAACGACAGAAGGAGGCTGTTGATGGGGAATGACTGGGCAAAAAAAGAAGCGGCAATCAAGCGGATTGCAGTAAACGGTCTCGTTGATCCAAGAGATTTAGTCAACGAGGCTCGTCACCCGCAGCATCCGTGCCATGGTGATTTCACCTGGGACGACGCGGAGGCGGCGGACAAGCACAGGATTGAGCAGGCCCGCGGTCTCATTCGGCGCTGCAAGTTTACGGTCGAGGTGGAGGACTTGCGCCCAGTGCGCGTAACTTATTATGTCGCCTCGCCCAAGCACCCCGGTAAGTTCACCGCATTGCCGAAGGTTAAGTCTTTGGATGAGATTGACGCGGTATTTGTGCGTGAGCTACGCGAGCTGCGGGGTTACGCTGGCCGCGTGATGGGGATCGCGGAGGCGAAGCGCGGGCAGTTGAACGGTGACATACTGACAGGCCTGCGCGAAGTGTGCGACATCCTCGATTCACTGGCTTATTAGAGATGGCGCGGCATGGCAAGGCGAGGCTTGGCGGGGCGGGGCAAGGCCAGGCGGTCAAGGCATGGCGGTCGTAACATGGCGAGGCGAGGCGGGCCCGGGCGTGGCAAGACATGGCACGGCACGGCGGTCGGGGCATGGCGTGGCGAGGCCTGGCAAGGCACGGCTGGGTGAGGCGAGGCGGTCGTGGCGTGGCATGGCACGGCGAGACGGGGCGAGGCAAGGCGGGGCGGTCAAGGCAAGGTCTGGCAAGGCACGGCGGGGCTGGGCGGGTCTAGGCGGTCGAGGCACGGCAAGGCGAGGCATGGCGTGGTTGGGCAAGGCGTGGCGGTCTATTTCTTTAACTCTTGCGGAAGGTTCTGAAAATGGCGAAAACAAACGCGAAAGAGGTTTCGATTGAGATCGAGCCGCTTAAAGCGGGGCGTGTCGAGGTGTGGCTAGAGGGGATAACCCCATTGATTCTGCATCGACTGGCAGCCAAGGCGCGGCGGGAATTGCTCTACCCGCGAGGGAGAAAGGGCAAGGCTGAGCGGCAACAGTCAATGAAGCATGACCCGATCACCGAGTATCGGGACAGCATGCATACACAGCAAGGAAGCGGCCATCCAACCCGGCTCGTTTTCCCGTCTTCGAGCATCAAGGCAGCCATCGCTGATGCCGCCCTGGAAACCGCCGGCACAAATCGGTCACAGATTGGCCGATTGGTTTGGGTGGAAGGTATGACTTGTGATCTGTACGGTGTGCCTGAGCTATATATGACGGTGGTCAGGTCAGCGGACATCGGCAAGACGCCAGACATTCGCACCCGGGCGATCGTTCCGCAGTGGTGCTTGAAGGTGTGCGTCCAATTTGTCCAGCCGCAACTGTCAGAGCAGGCGCTGTTCCGCCTGCTGGCCAACGGTGGCGTCATCATCGGCCTGGGCGACTTCCGCCAACAGAAGGGCAAGGGCAACTTCGGTCAATTCTCAGTCTCTACAGAAGCTGATTGTCGTGGCATTGTCCGTGATGGCGGTCGGGTGGCTCAAGACAAGGCAATCAACAAGCCCAAGTGTTTCGATGCTGACACGGAAGAGCTGCTGGCCTGGTTCAATGAAGAGGTCAAGTCGAGGGGGCAAGGGGGGATGCTTGGGGATGGAAAATGAACAACCAAGAGCGAGCGGGCTGGGTGGTGATGGTATGCGTCGGCCTGGCTATCGTCTGTGGCGTGATCGCGATCCTGTTGAGGGGCTGGCAATGAGCGAAGAAGAAGCCTTGGCGATTTCCGATCGGAAGGTAACCGCGGCCATTCTGCGCCATCACGAGATCCACGAGCAGGTCATGACGATGGCCAAACGCGGGTTGCTGGCTAACGTCACGCCACAGAAGCTCGGCAAGCTGTCTGATCATTACTCGCAGATGGAAATGTTCGCGCAATTGCATCGCCCAGGCTTGCTTAAGACGCTGTATGCTCAACGTGATGAACTGAACGATGCGTTGCCGGCGGGGATGCAGATATGAACGATGCCGAGACACTTCGATTCGATGGGCTTGATCCGATCGAAGGTGCGGCTGGCGAGATTGCCAGGTACTTGTCCAAAGAAACGTCAATGAAAAAATGCCTTGAAATGTTCCGGTTCTACACGTCGGGCATGGCGGAAACCAAACGCCAGGAAGTTATTCAGGTCTTGAAAGACAGGTATTACATCAACCTTGAGGTGAAGCGCTGTGGCAAAGACCAAACCGGCCAGTTGTTCTGATCGCCTTGAACAGTTGACGGCCGCAAGGATGAGGGCCATCAACACCTACCTTGATTTTCGCTGGAGCCGGTTGTCGTCGTCGAAGTACCGTTATTTGCTGAAGAGGGCCCAATGGCAGACTGCGTTGAAGCTGTACCGACAGATCAAGCTGCTTATGGAGGAATGCGACGCCGGCTCAAAACGACGCGGCAGGGCTACACCCGTCAGGTAAGCCATGGCGGGCTGGACCTGCAAGTCACGATCAATTTCAATGATGATGAGCCGGCTGAGATGTTCATTCATTCGTCAGCTACCGGCTCTGACATGGCCGGGTTGCTTCACACGATTGCCGTGACGGCGTCGCTGGCGTTGCAGTATGGTGTACCGTGGCGGAAGATCAATGAGAAGTGGCGTGGCATGCGGTTCGGGACCGTGCAGACAGACGATGCTTTATCGGTGGTGGACGCCATCGCCGCAGCCGTGGAGGCGATATGCGAAAGCCGACACTTTTAAGCGACGAAGACTTCCACCTGTACCACCAGATGGCGCATGGTCCCCGCCTACTAGCGGACATCGCCAAGCCATACATTCCGCCGGCCGACAAGTTACCCTGGAAGCAATCTGAAACAGCGGTCACCAACAGGCTGAAGAACCTGATTAAGCGAAGAATCGCCGGCATTTTGACGCGAGCGACCAACGCCGGCCGTCTTGAAAAGCGAGTGACAAAGAATCGACAACCCATCTACGGCCTGAACGACATCGGCCGCGGCATGTACCTGGCGACTCTGCACCGACTGGTTCAAGAGGGGGCAGAAGAGCGGGCCATGCTACGGAATGCCGATGCCGCGACCGCGAAACTTGCGGCGTCGCGAAGTCCCATGGGTGCCCAGCAGCGCACCAAGTAAGAAGCGGTCTTCAGGGCCCACGCCTTCAGCCAACGCCTTCAACCCATCGTAATCGTTGATCCTAAGATAGTGGGCCAGGAGTAGGGCTTCAGCCCGGTTGTGGTCTTTCTGCCGCTTGAGCTGATCCCGGGCATCGGGGAACCAATGGATGGCCATCTCGCGAGCCTTCCGCTTGGCGTCCGGGTCTCGCAGCTTGCCGGGTAGCCCTAGCCGGCCCTTCCATTTAGACGGAGAGATTAGGTCGTACTCGTACCCCATCGCCTGGAATGTCGCCTCGATACAGCCCTGCACTTTGCCGAAGTTGTGAGTTGCGACCACCCCGTCGGTCGGCATTGAATGAACGTCTTCGAGCGCGATCTTCGCCCCTTCAGGGATCGCGAAGACGATACGCCTCAGAAGCTCGGTGTCCAGCTTGCCCTTGTCACCCTTTAGGTCTTCAATGCTCAGCACGCGGCCTTCGAGACTGATGATGGCGATCGCCCCGGTCAATCCTGGATCACATCCGACGAAACTCGTGCTTGAGGTCGATGCCATTGTACTTCGCTCGAACAGCCGTCACAGATGGGGCGTAATTGATGACGCGAGCGCCGAACGTTGATCGGTTTATCTTGGGCAAGTGCTCAGACTGGCGGAACTCGTCCCATGCTTCGAACAGCTCTGTCTTGTTTACCCAAAGGTTCTCACTAATATTACACCGCTGACTGATGAACGATGCAACCGGGCTCATGCTGGCGACGTAGTTGTCGATGAGCCTTGCGGAAACCTGCGGGATTGTGAAGTAACCCTTTTCTCTGAGCCGCCTGAGCCCAGCCAGAGCCCAATTACAGATCCCGGGCCCCTCAGCCATGATCCGGTCTTTCAAGCCGCGATCGGGGTTTTCGACAAACGTGTTGGGGAAGTAGATCAAAAGCAGGCGCCGGCGAAGCGCGGAGCTTTGGTCAGGCAGCATTGGAAACTCGTTGCATGCAACCGTGAACCGACAGACGAGCCGAGTCGTCTCGGCATCAACCCCCTTTGGCTCAACCGGAACAAGATCGCCCGAGGTGATCCGTTTGACCATCTCCAACGCGGCCGACGAATCCGTCCGCTGGGTTATCTGAGCATCCCCGTCAATCGCCGCCAGCTTGCCTACAAGACCCGCTAGGCCAAACTGCCCGCCCAGCTTCGCGAAACTCGTCGATGCCAGATTGCGAGCGCCGAGCATGGCTTCCATGCCAGAAATGATCGTCCCTTTACCCGCGGCCGGCTGGCCGATCATCATGAGCATTTTTTCGTGCCGCACGTCCGGCACCAGCAGCAACCCCATCCATTCTTGCAACAATTTTTGTGTTCGGTCGTCTGGCAGGCATGATTGAACGGTTCTGATCCACCACGGGCATTCAGCGCGTTGATCGTACTTGTAGGGAAGCCGCCAGGCTGAAAAAAGCCGAGGCGTTGGCTCGAACCTCCCAGGCTCACCACGGAAGATCGAGCCGCAATCCATCATGCAATCTTCGAAGCAAACCAGATCCTCGAACGCCTTCGCTGATTTGATTGGCGTCTCGATCCACTCGGGCATCTGAACCGGATCAGCCAAAAACACCTTCGGCAAATACCGCAGGGGGTCAACGATGTTCGCGACCTTCGACTTGGTCGGGTTGTATAGCTCTAGCTGGTTCTTCTGGTTGTAAAACTGCATTCCCGACAGCCACGAATAGACCCGGTGCCTGATGTAGTGCTCAGAAACGCAGTCGTAAGCGCCGTCCCACCACCACCAGCGGTCTTTCCAGAATCTCAATCTGCTCACCCCGTCAGAGTTCATAGCCTGGTCATAAAGCCATTGTTGGGCGATGTGCTGGTACTCAGTAGATGTCAGCAGCCGTGGGGAATCCAGCGAGTAAAGCTGTCTTGGGTTCAGTCGCTCAAGCTCACAGGTCGCTCGTGTAATGACGTCTGCAACGGCGTCGAGCAGATTTTGGTCGTTGATGTCTCCCAGGTCGAAAAAGACGATAACGCACGCCGCCAGCTCTTGGGTCATACCGATCGCGCTGACGTCAAGATCCATTTCCATGGTCGACCGCACGCCGCTGGGGAGCGGCTTGGTGACCTTCAGCAATATCGGCTTGTCGCTTCCCGGGTTTGGTCGGATGGCGACCTTGCACACAAGCTGGCCAGCCACAGCTTGGATGTCGTCCATGACTACACCCGTTCAAAAAAAGACCCGCCGGGGAGATGCGCTTTCCCCGACGGGCCCGATCGCGGAAGGCTAGAACGGCAACGGGTAGTGGCCGTTGTCGATGAGCAGGCTGATGGCGCCCATGTCATTCGTGGTGAGCGTGTTGTCGCTCGCTTGAGGACCAACCATTTGAGCGAGCATGTCTGCCCACTGCTTCGGCACGTCTTTGCAATCCTTCGGGGCCGCGTCGATGAACTTCTTCTTCAGCTTCGGGAGACCTTCCGTCCACGGCTTGATTGATTCAGGGCTTTCGCCGTGCCGTTGCATGAGGAAATCATGGTACGGCTTGCGTTGCGGGCTGGGCTCGTCCGCGATCTTCGCAGGGGCTGGGGCGGGAGATGCCGCCTTCGCCGGCGGGGCAGCCTGGGTCGCTCCGAACTTGGCTCGGAACGTCGCTCCCCATTCAGCATCGAGCGCTTCTAGCTCGCCGGCGCTCGCGTGCCGCAGCTCGCCGCCCTCGTAATCTTGCGGGTAGATGTTCGCAACCCGCATGCGGCATTCATTGTTGTACCAGTCTTCTTTGACCGTGAATTGAATCCGCCACCCGTCTGCCTTGTGCTCTTCCAGCGAGGCAAAGGGTCGAGACGGGTCAGGTGTCCAACCCAAGGAATCAATGAGCGACTGCACAGCAGAACCGCACTCTCGGGCCCCGGTCCCGCTCCGCTCATACGCCAACGGCAGGTACGCCGTGATGACGGGCTGCTCGCTGATCGGTTGCCACTGCCACTCTCCGTCTTCCGCCAGCACCTTGCGATGATCAGCAACGAGCTTGCCAATCCACTGAGCGCCGCCGCTCTTCGTTTTCCCGACGCAATGGTCGACGACCGTTGCCAGGTAGTACACGCCGGGCTCGAAACCGTAGCCGACACTGCTTGTCATTGTTGACCTCCAAAGATTTTGTCCCAGATTGTTGAATCATTCGCCGACTGCACCATCAAGCTGGATTCAGCCAACCAGCTCTTGGCCAGACATTCAGGCCGCTCGTGACAGTAAAGCGTTCGAGTCTTGCCACCAGAAGCCATCCGGTTCCCGTCAATGTTGATGTCGTAGTGGTAGAACAAAACGTGGTCGCACCACTCTTTTACTCTACTGCGGACGTCGTTGTTGCCGTTGCGCGCCCTGAAAAGCCTGGGCTCGAAGCGCTGATAGTCGCCACGGGCCATCGGGTCGGAAATGGTGCTGACCGAATCATGACAGATGACGATGATGTTCACGCCTTTTCTGGCCAAGGCGTCAAGCTCAGCCAGTAAGTCGACCATCATTCCGTAGAGAAAGGCGTACCCCTTCCCCCAGCCGTAATCTTCGATGTTCTCCACTTGAACCTGCTGCCGGTTGACCGTCGTGGTGGGCCGTTTAGCCACCACCGCCTCGGACACCCAGTCTTCCATGCGTGTCAGCGAGTCAATGATACAGGTGGCTCCCGGCGTCCAGATGTGATCATTCACCGGCCGAATGACACTCAACGTATCGTTGTATGCCTGCACGACAGAGAACTCGCCGTTGCCGTCAATACCAATGCCGTTCACGACGCGAACTTCTCGCTCCTGGGCGACATGCTGCGTTCGATCTTCGGCGTCGATGAAGATTGCGCCCGGCGCAAGCGACGCGAGCGTTGTCTTGCCGATCCCGCCCGTGCCGTACAAAACCACCTTCTGCCCCCTTGCCCGGGGCGCTCCGCTCACCTCGAAGCGGCGAGCCTGAGATGAGCTAGAGGGTGTTGGCGGTTGGGTCGTCGGGCTCGGCCTGGACCGGTTCGATGGCGGCGGTGGTGGTGGTGTTTGCGGCACAAGATTCCTCCCGTTGGGTCAACTCAGGAAACAGGCCAAGCGCTTTCATCAAGCCGCATTCTAAGGCCATTTGCTCACCGCCATGATTCACGCACAGCGGGAAGTATTCGCAACCGCCCCAGTCGTCGCAAGCATCGTTGTTCTTGGGCCAATAACCTGTTTCGCGGCATCGGTTAATGAGCAGCGAATAGTGGTCCGCGTCCTGCATAGCCTCGTCAATGTCGGCGTCGGTTATTGGGATTTCTTCTCTGGCGAAGTATTTGTCCGGCTCGGCCAGGATGTCCGTGAAGATGCGAGCGCCGTACATGTTCGGCGTTTCTCTCATTCGAACTCCAGTATTCATCGGCTGGATTTCTGCGCGGTACTCGTCGACATGGACCCCCAGAATCTCGCCGGTCGCGTCGCGATCAATGTTGATTTCCGATTGTTCACCAGCGTAAAGACCGACCCGGTCCTGCTTCTTTTCATCGAGGCCAAGAAACGCGCGCGTCTCGGTAATTGTCAACAGCTTTGGTCTTGTTTGCGGCTTGCGCATGACGTCATAAATGACACCCGTGACGTCGAACCCCATGTCCCGGGCCGCGGCCATGTAGTAACCAAGCTGCCGATCCATTCGCCTGCGATCCCAGTAGCGGCTGCCGGGCGTGACATCCTCAGAGCTTGTCTTGTGCTCCATAACGCACAAACGCCCCTCTTCGGTCTGGACGATCTTGTCGATGACGCCAGCTCGCATCCAAGGCTTCTTGTCCGGGGTCATCGCAACGGTGCCGTATTTCGTACGAAGCGGCTGATGAAACACCTGTTCAGTAGCGACAAACGCCAGATTTTGCTGGCTCCACCGCCAGCGATAGGCAAACAGCATCCGATAGACAATCTGCCGTTCAACCTCCCACTGATCAGGGTCAAGCCATGACGGCCTGGGCTCATCGTATTGCGAAGTCGCCAAGCGGATGGCTTCAAGCTCAGCAGCTTCGCGCTCAGCCGTCCCGGTTGGCGCATGGATTTTCGCCATAGCCTCCATGGCCAGATGGAAGATGGACCCGATGCGCAGGGCCTCTGGCGTTTCTGACTTCACTAAGCCAAGCTCGTACCGCCAATAATGCCGCCTGGGACATCGGCAGAAATCTCGGAGTCGACTTTGAGTTAGGGTGGTCGCGTCGTTTCGTTTCATGGCGACCCGGGATCTTACTCGACGACCTAGCTGGCTGTCAAGCGATCTTTTACTTCTTGACAAACGGCCCAGCAAGGCTAAACTGTCGATCGGTCACCACTCAGCCGTTAAACTTACAGAAAGGATCACAGCGTGAGTGAAGCATCTACCGGAACCTTGGAGGCGCCTGGCAAGGACACAACGGAGTTCAAGCGCGCCGCGCAGGCAAACTGGACCTTCGCGATCGCCGCGATCCTCGGCTTGGCTCTTCAGATCGGGCCGGCGGTGGTCGACGCCCTCGGGCCGTACGGCAATGCCGGAATCGTCGCCGGCGGCGTGTTGCAAGCTCTGGGCCTTGTCCAGAAGCTGCTCGTCGACCTCGGCTACATCAAGTCTCGAACTCAAGTCAAGATGGCCACGGCGGAAATGAACAAGACCGTCGTTGCCGCCAAGCACGGAATGAGTGTGCCCAAATGAAACACCCCCGTCTACTGATCACGTCCGCCATATTGACCATCCTGGTGGGCAGCCTGCTCTCCGGCTGTGCCCGAGCGCCGCTTGTTCAGGTCATCGAGGCGAGGCAGGTCTACACGAACGTTCTGCAACAGGCGACAACCGCCAGTCAACTCGGAATTTTGTCTGTCGAACAGATGGAGAAGATCGAAGCGGCTCGGATCGTCGCCGCAGAAGCCATCGACGCGCTGGAAACAGCAGCGCTGGCCCAACACCCCCTTCAGATCCAGCAGTACCTGCGTGCGGTCCAAGACGGGCTGAACGCTTTTATTCGCATCACCTTGGAGTCAACTGATGAAACAGAGCAATCTGGTGTTTTTCGTCCAGCTCGGCCTGGGTCTCATGACGTACGCGATCGAAGCGTTCCAGAAGCACGCCAACCTTCAGGACGACGAGGCGATCAACGCTACGCTGCAACAAGTCAAGAAAGCCCAGTCGACGGCTGAGGCGAACTGGTCTAATGAGCTACAGCGTCGACGAGCGGCTGAGAATGCGTCTGGGAACAACGGGGGAACCACACCCTCTGCGTAGGTTCCCGACGTGGCTTGAGCTTTCTCAGATGACGCGCCCGCAGGTGGTGACTGTTCTCTGTGAAATTGACGACCCGGTCATTCAGCAGGCCATCCGCAACAACGAGCCGGCTGAATGCCTGGGCCTTTTTGACGGTCACGGGATTTTCTGGGAGGTGGGCGTCAAGAAGATGCCCGTTAGAATTAAGCGAATCCCCTTCGATGAAGTGTCCATCGAGGTGATGTGCGGGATTCCATGGGCAGATTGGGTGGGTGATGTTCAGGAAGGATGGCTCTGTCGTGGCGAAAGACCCGATCAATGCCGTGAGCGACGACTTGCTGCTCGGTCTGTCTGAGATTCAGCGTTACATACTTAAACGATGGAAGATCGAGATCAGCCGCCAGGCGATTGCTCACTGGATCAACTTCGGCTTGAGATGGCAGCCACCCATGCATCCAGACGCGAATCTCGTGGTCGAGGATGGAGTACGCATTCGATTGCGATCCGACAAGCTGGCTGACCGGATCTGTTCCACAAAACAATGCGTCGATGCATTTCTGAGACGGTCGAGCAAGCTCTAGCCAGGAATTAACCGTGGATCTTATCCAAATCCTACAAGATACACACGACGCTTACGGCCGGCTCAAGAAGGCCACGGTCACCATTGAGCCGGAAGACAACAACATGACATGCTTCGGCTGGATGGCTCCAAGCAAGGGCAAATGGCCAGTCGACAAAGAAACCGACCCGGTGGTCGCGCTTCTCGTCTGCGCCACGAATCCGTCAAGCGAGCTGGCGATTGTTGAAGACGCCGAGCCTTCCAGATGGCCCAGTAAGGTGTCCGACGCTCAACTGTCTGAACTGGCGTACTGCGCCATGGCCGCCGGTCGGTGCGGGATTCTCTGGTGCAATGCCGGCATCCTTCACATGATCGACACGAAAAGAATCCTGTCGAAAGGCAGAACGATCGACGCCATTCAGCGATCCGTCGAACTGGGTGGCCCGACAAGGCCACGCGCACGCAAGTTTCTGTGGAAGGAAGAGACCTACGAGGTGCCGCTTATCAAGACTGAAGACGGCAAGATGTTACTCGATTGGATCAGGTGGTGCGTCAAAGCGCCGGATCTCGATCGCGAGCAAGGCGATCAATCGCAATCCTAACATCAACAATCGTTTTCTGTATGTTGTTGAGTGCGCTCTGTTGATCGCGGAACAAGGTCTGCCAGTCTTCCTGCGATTTCTCGAATCGAACTTCCAGCGCTTCCATTCGCTGAGTTAAAAGACGTATGCTGGTATGGTCGTTTTGGCCGTGGGTGGACAGCCACAAGGTGGCGCCCACAACCATCGTGCAAAGCGTAAGAACAAGACTCAGGGGAATCCACGTCGACTGCGGATGAAGGCGGACGGATGGAACTTGAGCGGACGATTCGTTCCCGTTAGGCATTTCAGCTTCCCTGCTTGAGAAATCTTTCAGAAACAACGTCGAGCTGATTGCGCCAGTAGCTCGCGCTCTTCTTGTCGCCGCGCTCTTCGGCAATCTTCAACCGCTCCGTATAGGGTAGGTATATCTTACCATACCACCGCTGAAGACGCTTCAGCTCCTGAAGCTCGTCTTTTTCAATTTTCCCGACAGACTGAAACTTGCCAAGAGCGTACCGCCGGCGAACAAGACGCCTGGCGTTGTTGGGCAATCTCAGACGGAATCGGTCTCTCTCCTGCTGATCAATGGTCACTTCGTCCCACCGCTCCCCCTGCGATCCAGAGATTCGTACCAAGCCTGTCACGCCTGCGGGGAAGGACAAGGCCCGCTCAACCGACGACATAGGTGTTACGTCAGCTTCGTCGCCCACGATCGGGCTCAGAAAAGCCCGCAAGATGCCCGTCTGGTCCAGCGTGTAGTTGACCATGTGCTTGGCCGCGTACCACCCCTGAGCGCTGTAGACGTCGCGAGGCAGAATCGGCCGTTCGCGAAAGGCGTCATACGGATTACGCCCGATGAGGTACTGGGTCCAGTTGCTCATAAGACCGAGAACCGGGTTGAGGCTTCCAACGCCTGTCTGACCGTACAGCTCTCGCATGACGCCATGGGTAGTTTTACCCGGTCGGTGCTGGTGGGCTTTCAGCAGCTTCCAGAACATCGCGCCCAAGAACCGGCCCGTGTCGTCAGGCGGCATAGCGATAAAGACTGGTTTGGTTTTGTCTCCTTCGCCGACGAATCCAAGAGGGATGACGTCATAGTTTTCCTTGGCCCAATCAGGCACCGATTCCATGAGTTCTTCAAGCTCATCGCCGAACATGCCGGCGCCCGCGGCCATCATGAGCGCCTTCGGCAAAAGGTTCTGGACGACTGTTCGCCACCAGTAGCCGGCTGCCGTCTTGGGATTCTTGGCCAGGTCAAGGTCGGCAGACAGCCCCTGCCATCGAACGTTCGAGTAGAAAAAGATCGAGTTGGTCAGGAAGGTCGCATCACCCTTGCGCGTCCACGGCGGCGTACCGACATACCGGTCAACCAGGTAAGCCCGCTCTCGGCCTTCAATCCCGGCCCTCTTCAGCGCCTTCCATCCACCAACCTTGGCCACGGTCTCACCGAACACGTTCAGTGATTCAACCATGTCGGTGAGCATCTTGAACGGCTTCGCGATTGACAGCGTGTTGCCGCCCTTCATGCGCCGAAGCCCAGCTTCCACCGCTTTGCGACTCTGGAAGTCGATGTCGTCAATCATCGCCGTCGACTTGACGAACGGCGTCGCCAACGCCTTCATCTCTAACATCTCACTGATGACGCTGTCGGGGATACCGCGAGCACGCCGCCAAGCATGAGGCATGGCCTTCAGCCACTCAATGTTCAGCCTGGTCCACGACATGCCTGTCTTCGCGCCGATGTTCTTGACTAGACGCTTGCGGTCGCGGAAGAAGAGGTTGCGCGTGAAGAAAGCTGTGCTCCAAGAGACGTAGAGCGGGTGAAACACGCGGTAAGTTGGCGTACGGAGAAAACCAAGGACACGTCCGATCTCGCCGATGTCCTTCGACTGGAAGCTCTTGGCAATCTCTCGATCGACTTCAAGAGCAAACCACCTGCCGCCATTCTTGTAAGTCAACCAGTCAAGCCCCAGACCGGCCTTCTGCTTGGGCTCCCACTGGCCAGGAGGTAGCTTCAGGTGACGGTGCGTCTTTGGCGTGAACCGCTTCAGAAACTTCTCGCCGATGTCTCGCTTCGCCTCGTTGAGTGTCGCGAACCGAATCATGGACAACGACTTCATCATTGTCGATTCGACCGGGTTCGCGATGTCGCTGAAGGTTCCGACCTGCCTGATGATCGAAGGCGAAAGCCTGTCGCCCAGGTACTTGGTCACTGCGAAGGTGGCGTAGTTGTACTTGTTTTCTTCGAGGCTCGCGAGCATCTGATCCGAAATGGCCCCGGAGCGATGCAGCCGCTCAACGATCGACCAATTCAAGTCATAGAACTTCCTGGCCCACGCCTTGAGCGCTTTCGTCTTTTCTGGACCCAAACGCCCCACGAGGTTGCGGAGATTGGTTTCGGCGTCCTGAATCTGAGTGCCGCGGGGGTTGGCAATCTCGATGACGATCTCCGCATCATCTTCGCCCATGACAACTTTCGTGCGGCCTTCAGACGCGATGCGGTTGTTTTCGAGGTAAAAGCCAAGGTCGCCGTCGAGATCCAACCCGGCCTCACGAGCTTCGACCATGATCTGTTCAAGGTCGTTGATGTACTTGTGTTGTTCATTCTCGGCGTGCGTCAAGTCGTTGATGATGTATCGAGCATTGGACGCATCGGGCAGGATCACCCCTTCGGCTTCAAGCTCTCGCTGAATCTTTTCGATCGGGTTGTATCGGTTCAGGAGAAGCGTCGTGAGGCTGTCGAAAAACCGGCCGATCCCAGTCCTGTTCGCCGTGCGTCTGGCCTGGATGGCGGCGTTGATCTTTGCCCGACCGTCTTCGTAGCTGGCGGTAGCGCGATTCTCTCTCGCCTGAAGCATTGCGGCGGAATCGCCATCCATCATGTGCATGAGCTTGACGTACGAATCTGCGAACTCGGGCTTTCGCTCAAGACCCTTCACGAATGCGTCGAAGAACTGAGGGGCCATCTTCTTTGCACGAACCGGATCATTCAGAAAGATCGACACAAAGTCCGCGTAAAGCTCCGGGGCGCTCCGACGGTAACGGTCGTAATACGACTTGCCGTTTTCATCGAAGTCTTCTCGCCACTCCTTGCTCATGGCGATCAGCTCTTCGCGCAGCGCTTTGTTGTCAAGCTCGCCGAACTCGTTCTTCAAAAACTCGTTCGCCGAACTGACCAGCCGGCCAATCAGGTTGCCGCGAGCCATGGTCTTTTCAGGCATCCAGTCAGCGGCATGCCCGATCTCATGCATCAATGTTTTGAGCAACTGCTCAGGGACGGCCGCGGTTCCTGGAGCGATTTCAACCACCCCAAACTCGCCCGCGTATCGGAATCGACCCCTGACACCCTCCTTCATCCGTCGGATTCCCGGCCGCCGACCGAGCAATTCTTCGGCAAGCTGAATCGCTTCCGGGGCGTGCAGGGCCCTGGCGTTAACGTCTTCGCTCTTGAAGCGGATGACTTGAATCCCCTCCGGGCTGCGGAACCTGATGAACAAGTCCCGATCCGGCGGCGGTGAGTCCACCTGCTGGCGAGACTTGGTCGCCTTGCTGGGCGGGACCGACTGGCCTTTGACCAAGTCGAACGGAGCCACAGCCTCGCCCGTCATCTCAAACGTGCCGGCGTCAATGGGGATCTGTTCAGGAAGATACTGGACCGGAATCGTGACCGGGCCGATCATGTACTCAGTCGAATCACCTTCCATGTATCCAACTTCAAACTGGCTGCCGTTGATCTCGAAAACGGCCCCGGGCTGAAGCTGAAGACGTCCGATCAACTCGGCGTCTTTCTCTTCCGGGATGGTCTCGTTGTATAGCCAGGCGTCGAACGCAAGTGTCGGCTCAATCCCGGGCTCTCGGAGAATCATGTTCGCCGCCCTGCGAGCAACCGGGGCGTCCGCCTCCCCGAGCCACGAACGGATGTACGCTTCGTACCGGTCAAGCCCGATAGCGCTCATGATGTCTTCGCCGCGACCGCTTTCTTGATTCTTCCTGAACTTGGTGATGATGGCGGTCTGCTCTTCAAACCGCTCCCTGATTTCTGGCGGGATCTCCCCCTTGAATAACAACGGGTTGGCGTCCGCCAGGTAGGGATCAATCTGGGCAAGCTCAACTCGAACGTCATCTTTGACGCCCGGGAGCGTGTGACCGAACTTCGCCAGCCGGGATTCGATGGCGGATTGAGCAAACCCGGAAGGCCGCTTGGAACGCTTCTTCTTCGCGACCGGCTTCTTTGCGGGACGCGGTTGGGGCTCGGGCTCGGCCGGTCCCTCGGCCGGCCCGGCCTCAACCACCCCGGGGGGCTCGGGAGGCTTGATTGCCGCCTCGGCCTCTTCGCGGCTGAGCGGAAGACCAAGCTCCTTCTTCTTGGCCTTCTTGTAGGCGTACATGCCCTGCTCGGCCGTGTCCAGCAATTCACTGTTTGGCGTCTGGCTGTTCGGCTCACGCACTTGCAGGCCGTACGCCAGAAAGCCCTGCATGTTCTTAATTCCGGTCGCCTCTTGAAGCTGCTGGTTCAGACCTCGCTCATTCAGCCGGCGAACGTAGTCTTCAGCAACGCGCTCCATCACCTTGTTCGCGGTCGCCTGGTCAACCCCATACAGAGCCGCCACAAGCTCATCACCGCCGCGACGGGCAACCACCCCGGGCACGTCAGCCTGGCGAGCCTTGCTGACCCCTCCCTTGCCGCGGGCTTCTGTTCTGATGTTGGCAGTCAACGCATTGACCGCCTCCATGATGATCGCGTCGCCGGCCTGGGCATTGATGTTGTCGTTGAACTGCTTCAGGTTGGCCAGGTCCATGAAGACGTAAGCGACCGGCTTGTTTTCCTTGTCTGCCCGGGCGTTGATCTGGTCGGCGGCATCCTTGAAGCCAACGCGATTCAGAATGCCCGTCATGGCGTCGACTGAACGGCCAATTTTCTCGCCTTGACGCTTGGCTGCTTCGATCGCCTGCCGCACCCTGCCAGCGGGGATCATGCGATCATCATCTCGCTCTACCGCCGGCTCGGCTTTCGCTTCTTTGGCGGGAGCCTCCGGGGCAGCCGCCGGCTCTTCGCGAATGCCCATCTGCTTCATCATGGAAGCAATCTGGTCAACGTCCGCTTGCGGGACATAGGCAGAGATTCGCGTCTGGCCGCGGAGCTTGGCCGCGGCGATCCGATGGTTGCCGTCTGGCACCGCCAGCTTGATCGCCCGCTTTGTCCCACGGGGGACACCAGCCACGATAGGCGGCAGAGCACCACCTTCATCAGCGTACGCTTGGGCCCGGGCGCGATCGACCGTCGCGTCAGTCGAGAACAAGGCCAAAGGAAGCTCAGACTTGATAAACCGGCCTTCCCCGTGCTTTAACTGCGACTCGATGTCTGCGGCGTAGGCTTCGGGGCTCTGGAAGCCTTCCGGTAACCCTTCGGGGTCGGTCTTGCTGGCGTATTCCGCCACCTCCGTACCCGACATGGTCTTGGGCAGTGACCCGACGTCAACAGGGCTTCGCGTAGCCGTCGTCTGCGGCTCAGGCTGGGCTTGCTGTGTCGCCTTGGGCGGCAGGGGCCCCTCCGCTTGGGCGGGCTCCTGAACCACCTGCGGGGCCCGCTCGGGCTCCTGGACAACTTCAGCCGGGCCTGGGGGTAAACCCTCAGTTTCCACGCCAGCTTCCGCCAGTGCCGCCCCGAGCTGCCCAGTGCCCATTTGGGGCTGGGTTTGTGTTGCTTGGGGCTGGGCGGGCGTTGTCGGCTGGCGAGCCATGGCAATGCGTGCTGGGGCTTCAGCTCGGACTTGCTGTGTTCTGCGAGCCAACTCGAACGCCAGGTCTCGCAGCGCAGGGCTGCGGCGCGGATCTTCGCCCGACCGGATCGCCTGCTCGACTTCCACCCGGGCCTGCTCAATCCCCGGCGCCGGCAACTGCGACCTGACGGCCCTGTCGATCGTCGCTTCAGGGTCGGACAGCATGACCTCAATCTCGGGCACGCTGGCCGGCTGTTGGAACTGCTGGCCGGTCGGCCGGCCTTCGGCATCCAAAACGTTAGCGCGGACGAGATCCTGCCACGCATTCACCGCCTGCTCGGCCGGAACGTTTAGCTGCTGGGCAATGCTGACCGGATCAACCCGCTCTTGCGTTTGCGCCAAGTTGGCCGCGGCTTCCAGGACGGCCCATTGCGGCTTGGCTGCGGTTTCAGGTCCACCAGCCGCCTCGCCTTGGGCTTCCGGGATCTGAGCGATCGCTTCTTGCTGCTGCCGCTGCTCTCGCTGGGCGATGGCTTCTCGAATGTCAGGCTGGGCTTCAGGCTGCGCTTCGCCGCGAGAACGGGGCCCAGCTTGGGCGGCGGCTTCTGTGAGCCCGACTGTCGCGATCGTTTGCAAAACGACATCGCCAAGGTCAGCCAGCCGCGACGGATCAGACAACTCTCGCCGGTCAACCCCCTGCAAGTAGCTGGAAAGCGACTGAGCCAGCTCAACAGTCACCTCTTCCGGCAACTCGGCCAACGTTCGCCCGGTCGCTCTTCCAATCGCGTCCATCACTGTACGCTTGACCATGGGCTTGGCGGATCTGGCGAAGTAGCTCTCAACACCGCCGAGGCCAGCGGCCTGGAACGCAGACGTGACAACCATCTCGATCGCGCCTTGAGAAAGCGCGTACTTACCCAGCTCGGCACCGCTCAACCCCGCTGCGCGGCCCTCGTCGATCGCGTCGTTCGCGGCCTTGGTTCCGAATACCGCAATGACGCCCGGGAGCCCACCGGCTGCACCGGTCAGCATATCCGCGTAAGAACGAACCGCCCCTTGAAGCACCCCGGCAGACCCTTCCCCCTGAAGCTCGCCAACGGTCGAGCCGATCGCCCGGGCCGCGTCTTCCTGACCGAAAGCCCGCCCGATCGCCCCCACCGTCCCAAGCAACGACTGCTGCGCGCCCGAGTAAACCGGACCAATCACGGGAGCACGGTTGATCCAATTCCGCTGAAGCTCTTCGGCCGTAAGCTGACCGGCGTAGGCGCTCGGGTTCAGGTAGGGGTCTTGTGCGTAACGCTGTCGCTGCAACTGCTCGGCGTAGTCCTGCCTGAGCCCCTTACGAGCTTGCATGCTGGCCAGAATGTCCGGCGCGGCCGACCGCGCGGTCGGCATCAACTCCCGCTCGTAAAACGCCGGATCGCGAGGCGCGTCGAACTCAACCCCCTCGATCTCGTCGGGGCTATACCCGGCTTCAAGCATCTGGCCGGCGATTGGATGAGACAACTGCGGGTCCGGCTTGACACTGAGCGCACTGAACAAGTCAACCCCGCCCGGGCCCGGCTGGGCGGCGGGGTCGGGCATGTCCTGCATCCCCAGAAGCTCTTTGAACAGGTCGGGCACGCCGCTACTCCATGTCTGGCACGTCGTACCCTTGCCGACGCAGAATCTCAACAACCTGCTTTGGCGTCATGTTGTGAGCCCGGGCCGTCTCCATCACGTTGTCCGGCGTGATGAGCTGGCGGGCCCGCTCACTCGATGGGTCGATGGGGCCGGCTGTTTGCTGTGGGCCCTGTGGACCATAATCAAACTCTTGCCCGCCAGAGAACGCGATTGACGCAGCGCCGGTTTGTTGCGGCATGTACGGCTCCGGCTCGCTTGGCTGCTGCTCAGCGATCGCTTTTTGCAATTCCGCAGTGTTTTGACGTTGAGCCGCGATACGCGCCTGCATCTGCGCCCGTAACGCGGGAGCATCATCAGGATTCAGATACGGCGAATCGAGCTTGGACTTGAGCGTCTTCAGGTCAGATTCAATCTGCCGGCGCTCAACCTCAAGCTGCCGCTGCCGCGTCTTGTCCACTCGCTCTTCAAAACTTCCAAAACCGCTATAGGGGCTGGTCCCAGCCGCCACGTTCACGCGCGCCAGCGAAGCCTGCTGCGGCGAAATGGCCCCAGACGCCAAGGCTTGCTGAAGCGCCTGGTCAAACGGGTTCACCTGCTGTTGTGGCGGTTGCGGAACAGTTGTGCGATTCATGGCCGCCCGCTGCGCAGCTTGAAAGCTCTGGTTTTTTTGAGCGGCCTGGTTCGCCCTCAAATCGAAAGCGGCCGAAGCCATCTGGTTTTGAAACTGCTGTTGCCGCCTCTGATCGTCAAGCTGAGCAAGCGCAAGATTCTGCTGGAACTCCTGCTGGGCTCGCTGCGCCGCGTTCTGCGACAACGCCTGCTCGGCACTGAACCGCCAGCGAAAATCATCGCCCTTGCCAGCCCTTTGGGCCAGACGAAGCGCGCGAGACGCCGGGTTGTAGTCAACGACAAACGGCATTACCTGGACCTCGACCTAACCCTGTCGTAGAGACCGCCAGCCACGCCACCAATCGCACTTCCAAGCACGCCACCAGCCGGGCCCAGCATGGAACCGACCGCGCCGCCAATCGCTGAACCGGCCGAAGCCTTGGCCGCAGAAGGAATGGCTGCTTGCTTCGCACCCCCGCCCCCGCCGCCGCCTCCGCTAGCGCCCATCTTCTTCTTACTTTCCACATACCGCTGATAAGCAGCCTTGTTTCGCTTGTCTTTCAGTTTACGCTGAACCCACGCATCGCCACGATCAATCACCCCGCGGAAGGGGTGCCAAGTTTTTCTGTCGGACGCCGTCCATGCTTCATAAGACGCAATCCCACTCCCGGAACCGCTCGAACCGCTTGAACCAGACGACTTCTTCTTGTCGCTGAGCGGCGATCTGGCGGACGGAACAGACACCTTGCCGGTCTGATTGCCCGTGAAACTCTTCTTGCCGGAAGACGGAATATGCGGACCGGTGTACGTCCCGCCTGACATGTAATTGCCTGCGGCCGACGCGCCGGTCATGTTGCCGCCGCCACCACCGCCGCCAAAGCTCGACGAGAACCCGCCAGAAGAACCACCCCCGCCGCCACCACCGCCGCCATACGGGTTGCTCGGGACATTCTGGACCGTGCCGCCGAACCCTTTAACCTTCTCAGTGTTGGTCGCCGCCGCGTCTCGCACCATCTGGCTATACGCGCCAGCGTCCGGCCCCTGGTCCGTCCGGCTCTGAATCAACCCGGCAATGTCGCCAGTCGCGCCGAACTGAGCGCCGCCGAATCGCTCAGCCAAACCGCCAAGCGCCACCCGCCGCTGCTCTTCAACCCGCTCCATCGCCCGTCGGCGATCGTCCTCCACCCCGCGGGCGATCGAGGAAAGAACCGTGCTGTTGCCCAGGCCGCGACTGACCAAGTCTTGCTCAAGCCCGCCATACGTCCGTTCAGCGCCGAGATTCACGTCGCGGGCCGCTGTCTGGCCAATGTCCTGAATGTACTGGCCAGCACGACCATAGAGGCCCGTCAGGTTATTGCGGGCTGACTGCATCTGCGCAAGAGCCTGCTGGTAGCGAGTCGTGTTCGCCTGATTAGCGAGATTCTGCGACCGCTGGATCTGCGCGATCATCGCGTTCAAGTCATTCTGATTGTTGATCGCGCCGGGAACGCCAGGCATCGGCGCAGCGGGAACATCATTGATCGTCGGATATGGCGACAACGGAAGCCCGCCCCCAGCCATGCCAGGCTGCATCGCGTCGCCAGGCATCGGCAGCGCCCCCGGGACCAAGGGTTGGCCCATGGTGGTTGTCGTCGGCTCGGCGGTCGGGGGAGGAACCGTAGGAGCCGGAGCCGACGGAGGCGTTAGACCGCCTTGGTTCACCGGGAGACGCCGCCTTTTATTCCTGTTCTTGAGAGGCATTGGTTAAACCTCAGCTAATGAGAACCAGACGCACTGTCGCATCCCCAGCATCATCTGCCGCGTTGCGATGCACGTCGATCTGGTCAATCTGATCAAGGCTGGACTGCTCCGTGTCGTCAGCCGCTTCAGTGTTCTGGACATCATCGCCACTGAGAATGAACGGAACCCCCGCCTTGACTTCATGAACCTGATACTTCGGCGTCCCGTCCTTGTCGTGAATGAGCTGAAGCAATACGTCTTCGGTCGCCTCAACCCACAAGAAGTCAAAGTCGTCGAGCCCGCCATCGCCAGCAACCCAGACCGTTTCCAGGTTGTAGTCGTCGGCTACGATCGTCGTGGCCTCGTACACCTCGCCCGCGACTGAAAGGTCGGCGGAAGACACGCGAGAGCCGCCGACCCGAAGCTCGCCGTTGACGATGGCCCTGAACTCGAAATACACCTTAACTGTGGCCATGATTATGTCCCTACAAGACCCAAGCCCTGCAAAGCGTCCAGAAGCCCATTCACTTTATCATGAACCGCCTGAACTTTGGTGTTCAAATCTGACAGATCGACAGAATCAGCCCCGCTTGAAATATTCGCCCAAGCCGCCAGGTCTGGAACCGAGGTCTGGGTGGTTGGGGCCGCACCAAAGAATCCAACGTTTGACCCGTCATGGTTCAGGTCGCCGTCAATCTCGCACTCGCCACCGATCGTCAGCTTGCCGGTCGTGGCGTCGTCCGTGTCGTTGCGAAGAAAAATGTCCTTGACTTCCAGAACCCCGGCCGACTGCTGGAAAAAGGTGGCGCTGTAGTTGAGGTCGATTCCCCCACCGCCGGTCGTGTAAAGAACAGCGCTCGCGCCGTACTTGATACCCAAGACGCCAGCGGTTTGCTCGAACTCGTCCGTGTCATAGTTGAGGTCAATCCCGTCGGCTGCGATCGTGTGAAGAACTGAATCAGCCGCGTAATTCAAGCCAAGCACGTTTGACGACGCCTCGAACTCATCCGTGTCGAACTGGACGTCGAGACCAGACCCGGTGTCGTAAATCACCGCCGACGATGCGATATACAGGTCCAGAACGCCAGCCGTGGCTTGGAAATGATCTGTGTTGAAGTTGAGGTCAATGCCGCCGCCGCCCGTGGTGTAGAGAACTGACCCCGCGCCGTACTTAATCCCAAGCACGCCGGCAGACTCATCAAACTCGTCTGTGTCGTAGTTGAGGTCAATGCCGTCAACGTTGACGTGCAAAACCCCTCCTGTCGCGAACGCGATCCCCAGGCTGCTTCCACTGACCGCCAGCTCGTTGGCGTCAACCGTCAGGTCGAGGCCGCTTGCGATCGTGAACGGGGCTCCCGTTGCGAGGCTGATCGAAAGCTCCCCGCTGCTGTTCTGGGAAAGCCCCCCACCACTCGCCACGAGGAAGTTATCCGTGCTCGCGATCTGGTCGTTGTTCCGCCGCCAGCGAGCCGGCATGTTCGGCGTGCGAACTTGATTTGGCAGACCCGGCATCAGCGAGTCCTCCGAGCGAGACCAGCAGGATCAATCGCGGGCATGGCGCTCTCCATAGCCCAAGAGCCACCAGTTGCCGCCAAGCGATAGCATACCGCATGGCCGGACACTCGATTCATGAAATTGATCTGCCGGCCACCAAGGTTGATCGACCGCTCCCACCGCTGCGTCCCCGCCGAGTTGGCCACGGCCTTGTCGACCGCCTGCGCCGCATACCGCCCATCGAACGCCTTCAGCGACATGCCCGTCCCAAACGTGTCATCCACAATCAGCCCGGTTTGCAGCACGTTCACCCTGGCTTGATCGCCAACCATCGTTGGCGGGAAAACGACATGGCTCGCAATGGCCGTTCCGTTGTCCGTGTTGGTCGTCGAATCAAGGAAGTAGATGTATCCGTCCTGTCCGCCGAGCAAAATCGCCCGGTCGTCCGGCCTGTCGGCGTCGAACAACAGAGCCGAGAAGGGACCATGGCCCTGCGGGAATTGCTGCCGCCAATACCCGTCGGTTCGCTGATCCCAGAAAATCGGCTCAGGCGTTTCATCATCCGTCCGGGCGAAGAAGATCCACAAGCCAATCTTCTCGCGATCCCACACCAGAATCGGCCGATTCGTGGCGTAGTCCGTATCGCGAAATGTCTTGTCCAGCCGGCCGCGGCTCAGGCATTCAGGCTGCCCGCCGCCAGACGGCATGCGGTAATGACCGTCGTAAGACAGGAAATGCAGATTACCGAGCGGATCATGAGCCCATGAATCTGGCCCGACGATTCCGACCTGATTGCTGATCGTGTCGATGCGCCCGCCAGCGGCCGGGTCGCCGCTCATCATGCTCAACGTGTGGTCGCCACCAAAAATGAGCAGGTCGTCTGACCACGGAGCCATCGCTGTAATGATGTCCCCCGCTTTGCCAACCGCCGTACCTTGGTCGCCGGCAACTGGCTCTTGCCCGTCAATCGTGCCGCCGTAGTCCCAGTCAAGCGGATCTCCGAGACGAGACATGAACCAGTTTTGAGGGTCGCTGTTCAGGCCCGCAATCACCACCCGGCCGCGATATGTGCAGATGATTGTCCCGCCTTCAGCCGAACCACCGTCAGTCGGAAGCGTACCTGCTCCCGAACCGGTGATGTCCGCGGTCCAGCTAGTCATCGTCCCATCGCTGATTTTCAGCCGGCGATAGCCAGTGTAAGAGCCGTCGACGAAGTAGAAGTAACTGAACGCGCTGGTCCATCGGACGGGGATTCCAGAACCGAAAACACTCGACCCGTTTGTGGCCAAGGTCATTGACGTCTCGCCCGGGTCTGAAATGTACGCATTCCCGCCACTTGCCGCCGCGATGCGAAACTTCCTGGCCGATGAGCTGGGCGCAGCCGCGGACGCCTTGAAACTGAAGTAAGCCCAGAAACTGTCGTCCTCGTCATTCTCGGTATCGCCAATCAGGGCGATACCAGTCTGGCTTCCAAAGCTGGAAAGCGTAGTGGATAGCTTGGACGACCCGTCAATGAAGACCTCCATTTCCGATCCATTGACGACCAGCTTCATTGTAAATGGTTCCGTCCAATCAATAGCCCCAGTGGTCCTGTAAGAAATCGAGAAGGCGGAACTTTCCGCAACAAGGTTGGTGGTGGTTGAATCAGAATAATCAAATACCCTAACCTTGAATTGAGTATTATCTCCGATTATCTTGAAAACAGACACGCCATACCCAGACGCGCTGGTCAACGCAGACGTGTTCAAGCGAAAAGCAAAACCAACCCCTCTTCGAGACACAGCATTACTGCCGGTTGTTCTCAAAGACCCAGAACATTCCAAGATGTAAGATGATCCGAGAGAAATAGACGGGTCTACCAAAGTCCCCTGCGTAGCCGTAAAGCTCCTGCCCTCTCCGATAGCGCACCAGCCAATCGCATCATTGGGCGGAGAGGAAATGTTAAACGTCTTCAACCCTGTTGTGACCCCGGTGGATAATGTAGCAAACGGGTAGTAACTCGAAAACGTTCCATTTTCGCGTCCGTCAACGGTGAATATGCTCGGGTACAGCACTCTCAATTCGCCCGAGGACGTCGCTGTGGTGAAGTCAACATCCACCAAGGGGTCGCCCACCGGGACAACGTCAGTATCACCCGCAGCGATCGCCCCCGCCGCCAGGCATTGAATCCTGTTCGATCCGTTGACTTGGTCTTCAAAATACAACGAAGAACCGGGCCGGGAACCACCCCGGGCCCGGTCGTCGATCTGGTCGAATGGCATGACGTTCAGCGAATCGGGCGTGCGGTTGGCGTCCGGCCGCTGAAACGGCTCATGCTCACTCAGCCCCCCCGTGGGGAACTGAAGATTCACTGTCTGAGGCATCGGCCTCGGCCTCCTTGGTGTATCGCTCAATCAGTTGATCAATCTGCTGGACCGCCCCGTAGTGAGCTTGAACATCGCGCTCGGCCTGCTCAGCCTTGATCTGCGCGTTCTGCAACGACCGCTGCAATCGCTCGCGATCGACCTTCAACTGATCAACCAGCTCTTTCGCCGTCGGCATGTGTCCTCCCTTACGCCGTGTCAGAAAGCATGATGTAGTAGTCGGTGCCGTCGATGTCGATCTTCAGGACGTGGCTCACCGCCGCCGCAGACTCGGCCGCGAAGATATTGCTCTGCAAGCCCTTAAACTCGAAGGCGTAGTCGACTTTGCCCTTCGCGGTAGCGTTACCACCGTCAATGAGACCGCGGAACAGGCTGATCTTGCCGGTCGGATCGGCATCGTTCCCGTCCATGAAGACTTCAGCCTGGACAGCCGCCGCAGTCCCGACCGAAGAAGCGCGGTCGGGCATGTGCAGGGTGCCGCGCATCGCGATCGCCTGTCCGGTCGTGGCCGCTGGCGAAGCGCCGTAGTTTAGGCTGATGTGCGCGCCGTGAGCTGTGCCGATCGACTTCTTGATAGTCGTGAAAATCCGGGCCGCCTCGCCGCCTGAGTTGCCGTTGATATAATGACGCAAGTACAGGCCGCGAATGTCTCCATCCGTGCCGGTATATTGCGACTCGAAACGGAACTCCATGAAGTTGCGATCTTGCGTCCCTTTGATCGGGTGGTCTCCCGTTCCGCCACCCATGCATTCGACATCAGGGGCTTCCTGGTTGATCGAAGACCCAGCTTCGCCACCAAAGAACGTTCTGCCGTATCGGTGCTCGTATTCAGTCTGACCGGGCATAACCGGCTCCTTATGTGTAGGTCGTCGGACCCGACAACCTCATGTTGCTGTTGTGGAACTCATCACGAATGCTGCCGGCCCGCTCAGCCCGGCGCCCGATGAACGTTGGACCAGAACGCGCGTCGATCGCCAGAGCCTTGGCCAGCTCTCGCTGGTATTCCTCGAAATGAGCGCCGCGCGTATCGTGTCGATGAAGCTCCGCCCGGGCCAAGCATGATGCCAGAACAACCTGATCGAACTCAGGGCCTGCCGGGCTGTAGTCACTGTCGGTATCGGTAAGCGGGAAGACGTACGCTCGATACTGGTACGTCACCGTATAAGACTCGCCAGGCGCCGGCCAGAAATGAACCTGCCACCGGCGGTTCGATCCGGCCGGAACGTCCGCCTCGTTGAGACGCCGGAACGCAGCCAAGAACGGCTCGCCGGCGTCATCATCACTGATCGAAACCATACGACGAAGCTCAGCCTCTGGCACCACGCTGATCGTCGGGTAAACATCTTCACCCCGGCCGTACACCCATTCACCGCCAGCATCACCGTTGAAATCCTGCGGCATGAAGTAGGTGTCGGTCAGTCCGCCAACCTGCTCAGAAGCGTTTGGGCCGATCGTGAGCGTCACGATCCGCTTCATCCACTCCCAGTTTGGCTTCTCGCCAACAAAGACGCGAAGCCCGTCGTTGGCGATCCGCTTGACGAGATCAAGGTCGTGAGCACTGGTCGGAATCGTCGCGGCCGCGTCGGAGGAAGCATAGGTGGCGATGCCAAGATACTCGGCAACGCGAACGCAAAGCTCGCCGAAGGTGTAGCCGCGAGGATCGCTCACTTAGACTTCCCCTTGCCGTAGCCCTTGCCGTAGCCCTTGCGACTCGAACCGCGCTTCATGCTCTTGCCCTTCTTGCCGCTTTTCATTTTACCTTTGCATGGCATGTTTTGATCCTTCGGTTGGAGAAAAACCCGCCCGGCCCAATTGCCGGACGGGTGGGGCTAGAGACGGATGCGTCAACGATCCTGGGCCGCGAGAATGTAGTCAATGTCCAGAGACTCGGCTGCGGCGCCTTCAGCGACAATCTCAACGGCCGGCGTGAGATCGTCGCCAACCGGGACGTTGGAATCATTGACTTCGGCGACTTCGACGCCGTTGAAGAAGAACTTCAACCGGTAGCGCTCATCGCCGGCGGGGACGAACTCGAATCCGACCGTGAACCACTCTTCATCGGTGATGGCGGTAGTGCCAACGGCCGCGGTAGTCTCGTTAGACGCGGCAGACCCCATCGCTCCAGCGCCAGCGCCGTTCCCGCAACCGTACTGGACGATCTGGGCCGCGGACCCGTCCGGGATGTAGAAACCGATGTACTCGGTTGGGCAGTCGGCGAGAATGCCGGCACTGACAGAACCCGGAGCCACGAGGCCAATGAAGATGTTGCTCGCATCGACATCATTGACGCGAAGACGAGCCTGGAACGTCAGCCGCTTGCCGTACGCCGGGATAAAAGCCGAGCCGTTCTTCTCGATGGACACGGCGTCGGACGTGGCGTCGTTGGTGACGATACGCAAGACACCATTGCGGTTGTTGTCGAGAACCGAAATGGTTTCACCGCCGTCTGAGCCATCATCGACAGTCGAGACATGCCACTCGGCGAAATCCGCGGTCTCGTCGAACTTGGCGCAATCGCCAGCCGAACCCGCGAGATAGCCAGCGGCATCAAAGTCATCGAAGTACACGAACTGGAGCTGAGGCGTCTGTTCACCAGTGAAGTGAACACCGCTCGGACTGATTGGACTTGCCGGAAGAACCATTTATGAACCTCGCTTTCGTTTTTGCTTGAAGAATCAGTCGAAACGCGACCGAGCACCACCCATCAACTGCTTGGGATGGAAATGTGGCCGACCCAGCCGGCTTGACGAAGGTTGTTGCAGAAGAACTGGTAGCTGCCGTCGACGAACACGGTGAACACGTTGTGCTGGTTGCGGTCGTTCATCGGTTCACTTTCTTTGAGCCAGTACCCCTGCTGGATGTACGGGTAGAAGTGATTGTGGTTGACCGCGAAAATCGGCTCCGGCGAGAAATCGCTATCCCCGCCGTCAACAACAGTGAAATCGTCAAGCTGCGGGATCTGAACCAGCGGGATTCGATTGAACAGCGTGGCGCCCAGGTAGCGGGCAATGTCGCCGCCGAGCTGGTCATTCTGGGTGTGAGCCAGCTCTTCGAACGCAACGATCGTGCTGGTGTTCATGTAGATCCGGCGCTTCATCTGGCCGGCGTTCTCGCTCATGTTCGGGATGATGATCGGCGGCTTGAAGTTGGTCTTGTAACTCGCCGTTCTCATCTGCGTGATGAGCGACCTGTTGACTGTGCTGTAGGTGAACGCATAGTTGCGCCACTTGGACAAGGTGTCAGAATCGAGGCCGGCCCGGGTGGTCCCGGTCGTCTGCGTCGAAGTCGAACTGTCGTAGTACCTCACGGTCTCGCCGAGGAAGTCGCCATCACTGGTGACTCCGTCATTGAGCATGCAGAGCCAGTAGGGCAGGCCCCGTGGGTTCAAGTCGTCGGTCGCGCTGTTCGGGGTGGCCCAGGCCCGCTCTTCGAGCAGGTCGGCCAGCGAAAGCATCGCGTCGAGCCTGCGGGTCTTGATCAGGTTGACGATCTGGGTCGCGTTCGGGCGGTTGCGAAGGATCTCTCGCTCGTCGAACGAGTAATCCGACTGCACGTTGCACCATGGCGCTGTGATCGTGCGGACAACGTCCGTCACGGTCGGGGTCGTGGCCTGGTACAGCCGGACGTGCCGGGCCGTCCCCGAATGATCGAGGATGACGCGGCGGCTGATCGACTCGCCGCCCTCAAGCTGGACGCGGTTGGACCGCAGCCACTCGTTGACGACAACATGCGACTCGTAGTTGAGCGCAACTTCGATCTTGTTGTCAGGGAGATTTTCCAGCGTGGTCTGAATCAGATCACGCAACTGACTGGACGGAACGCCTGCGGACATATTGACCTCCTAACCGGAGGCCAGCTTCAGTTGAAAATCTCAGAGAGCTTCTTTTCAGCCGCGGAAATCGCCGCGGCGTCTGGATTCTCACTTCGACTCTTCGCCGGCTTGCGCTGGGTCGGCCGGAGCGTCGCTTTGCTCGACCAATCCTTCGCAGCCTTCTTCAAGTTGCTGGCCTCACGCTGTCGTACGTTGTTGTAGGTAGCGGCACGATAAGCCTGAGCCAGTGCATCGGTGATACTCATGTTCTCACCGGTTGACAGCATCTTCCCGACGACGAGATTCTTGGCATGCTCCAAGACTTGGTCTCGCATCTGCGCCTCTTGCGGCGTCAGATCGTAAGCGTTCTTGCCGGGACCGAACCCGTCCGACGGGTCGGTCTGGTTGAAGAAAGCGTCCGTCTGTTTTAGGTGGTGCTCGTCTTCGGCGGCCTGCCACTGTTGGGAGCGGGCCTGGAACTCGGACATCTGCTGATTGAAGTTGGACGTGATCTGATTCGTCCAGTCAATCTGCGGCTTGAAGAACACCTCGAAGACGTCATCATCAACGAGCTGCTTCAGGCGATCAACGTCAACCGAAGGCGGTGTCAACTGCACTGACGGCGGCACTGCGGCCTGCTGCTGGGGCTGTTGGGATTGCTGGGGCTGCTGGGGTTGCTGGGGTTGCTGCGGCTGTGAAAGATCGACCGCTTGCCCATTCTGGAGCTGGCTGGCCGCACGGCCGATAGCCGCGAACTGGTTGGTCAGCCGATTCTCCGCCTCGTGGAACCGCTCGAAGGTGCGAGCCGCCAATTCCGGCGACTGCTTCATGAATGCTTGGGCCTCGTCGTCAGACCACCCAGCCCTTCGAGCCGCCTCGATGAGATGGCTGGCGTCGCCAGACGAATCTTCCTCGCCCTCGGCCAGCGGTTCCTCCTGCCCATCCCCGTCATCGTCTCCGTCGTCTTCCTGGCCGTCCTGGCCAGTAAGCGAAGGATCGAGCCAGTTTTTCGCAACAGGCTCACCGTTTTCGTCGAGCGTGTCGTCGATCGACCGTGAAGGCTGGAACTGATTCTCGGCTTGCTCCGACCGTTCCGGCCGACGCGAAGCAGGCGATTCCGGCGCCTCATCACTTTGGCCCGCAAAAAAACCATCGAGACTCTTCTGAATCTCGGCGGTTGCCTCCGGGCTGATTTCCAGACTCGGTGAATCAACTTCGTTCGACATAACAGCTCTCCAGACGGCTTCCGCACAATCGCGGGTAGGCGTCAACGCTGTTAGTTTGGCGAAGTTGTGTCAGGAAGTCAAGACAGAAAAGCTGGTCAATCGTAATATCCAGCCTGGTCCACCACCCCATGAGCGCGGATGTACCGGCGGCGTTGCGACTTGGAGGTGAACACGGGCCTGCCTGCCCGATCGTATTCCACTGGGCACCCCAACCGGCGGTCGTGGGCCATCGCTTCTGAAATCTGGTCAGGATGAACACCCATGGCGTTGCTGTGAATCTGCATGTCTGGCGACCATTCGGTCTCGACCGACCCTAGCTCGGCTCGAAGATCCCGAGACATCATTCTCCCGCAGACGTGGCAAACAACCGGCATGTTGCGTGAATCGACATCACGCATCTTCTCTGCTGTCGCCCCGCATTCGCATTCAAAGCAATAAATTGGCATACCGCCTCCCTAGAACAATCCGACCGTTGAAGTGTTTGGCATCCCGATCATATTCCCGTCCCCCCGCTGGGCTGGGGCTGACGTCTGCTGAGCCTGCTGACGGCCTGTGTCGGGCGTTCCGTATTGCCCCGGGCGTGTACCACCTTGCAACGTCGACCTCTGGCTCGGATAGAACTTGGTCGGCATGGCCTGATCCGCCTGCTGCGGAAGCATCTGCGGATACGCCTGCATCAACGTCATTTGTATGCGCATGTATTCAGGATCAAGCCAAATGCCTTCTAGCTTCAGGTCCCATTGTTCAGCCGCATTCGTGATGAACTTGATCGGGTTGAACAGTGGTCCGAACGCCTGGGCGGCCTGGATGGCGATGGGGAAGAACGTCTGGATGAACTGCATCATCTTCAGCGAGTCTTCCTGTGGGTCAGTCCGCTTCATCGACATGGGCTGAATCTTGAAGTGGTAGTCGATGAACTCGCCCCGCCTGGCTTCCGGCGTGAGCATCATCTGAATCTCAGCGCCGTTTGTGTCGCGATGCACCACCGGCATCTCAATGACCGGGCTGTGGTGCAAGTACCACGCATTATGCTTCGCCACCTCCGCTGTGAAGGCGTAAATCTGATCGTTCATGTCATTGACGCGGACGCTGGCCGCCTGTTTCAGAATCGTCGCTTGCGTCGCCGTTTCAGCCTGCGTCGCCATGCCGCCAAGCTGTCGGAAGTCGCCGGGGCCACTCTCAGCGAAGCGCTGGTACAAGAACGTCAGGTGCTCGTAAATCTTCTCGTTCACCCCGCCAAGAGAGACGGCATTCACGCCTTGCGGATCGTCCGCCGCAATCGTGTCACCATCCCTTGACTTGTGAACCCGCTCCGCCGTCTCGTGAGCCCCGGGGCGGTACAGTAAGACGTCACGCTGGCGCAACGACTGGCTCGTAGCTTGAGCCGCTAGGCGGTTGGCTACCGTGTGCAGGTCATACCACATGGCCACCGGAGGGACCGGGAAGGGGTTGTTCGGCACCCAATGGAATCCAAGGAAGTGATACGGCCCCGGGTCAGGCCCTGTGTAATCAACCACCCGCATGAAGTCTTGCGTGTAGGTGTCTTCGCAAAACGGAACCGTTACGATGGCCTTCTCGTCGGGGATGTAAACCTCGACAAGCTCGACGTAGTCCATCAGCTCATTGGCCTCGGCCTTCCGATTCTGGCCCATGGAAATGCCCATCACCTCGCGGCGAGAATCTTCGCCAGCGCTTGGTAGCTTCTTGATGACCTCGGGATCGAACTCGCCCGAGTCATACAAGAACTGGCGGGTGTGCAGAACGCGATTGCCGATGAACGCCGCTTCCTCAAAGTTGCGGCAGAACGGATCGACACAGAAGTCATCCAAGTCAACCCGATCGGCGTACGGTCGCACAACCTGAATCGTCGCTTCGTCATAGTCGATCGTCTGGCCGGCGAACGTCAACCCCGTCCGCATGATCCCAAAGCCAAACAAGGCGTCGATGATGACCATCCTGATCGACTTGTAAAGATTCTGCTCTTCCGCCAGCTTGTCCAGGCTGATTTCAAGCAGCTTGGCGTAATCGCCGTAGACGGAAAAGTCGGCTTTGACTGAATGCTTCGGATTCCTTGACACCAGGTTTGGCACCAGAATCGCGATGGCGTCATAGATGAAGTTGAGCGGCGTTGCCGCCCCTTCAGACTGGTTGGTGTCGTAGAACGGGCCGACGTACTCGGCAATGAACTTGATCCGATTTGTTCTCAGCTTTTCAACGCGCTTGAACCCCTGCTGGACCGCGTTGTTCAGTTTCTTCGGCGTAATCTCAACCGGCATAGTCAACGCTCCTTAGCCGACGATCCAACCGTCCGTCAAAACTTTTCTCCCGCTCACGAGAACGGGCAAGATCCCGCCTCGCGGCAAAAGAGTTTAGCGGGGTCTCTGGAATGCTAGTTTCTTCGGTCTTGGTCAGATTGTCCAGCAAAACCGTCAGAGCGTCAGCAATCACCCTGTCGCCGTGAGCCGATCGGGTCGTCTCACCTTCCGACTGAAGCGTCGCTGGACCAATCCCGCCCGATTCGTAGTAAACATACGCCTCGCACTCTTCGATCGCCCGCTTACTTGGGTTGATGTACTCGTCCCGGGCTAAAGCCTTCCGGTACTGGCCCAGCAAGTCTTCCTTGTTCTGCCGGCTTGGATGCCACCCGGGGCCGGCCCCGGAACCCCTCTTGTAGTAGCTCTCTTCTCCTTTGCGGTAAACATGCGTCCACCCCAGCGAATCAAGCTCTCGCCCGAAGATCCCGCCAGGTCCAACCAGCTCCCAAATGACCTTGGCCGGCGACTTGCCGCCAAACCAAAGGCACGCCGCCAGGCAGAGACGAGCCAGCTCGTGCGGCGGCGTCTCGGCATCCACGAACTCGGCGACCTTCATGCCGGTTTCATTGCACCGAACCGAAATGACGCTATTCGACGCCCCCTGCCCGGCCGACACGTCCACGCCCATCGTGTAGTTGTAGCTCTGATCGGGCCGGCGGTTCCGAAGCACACCCCAGAACATCCATGGACCACGCTCGTTTTCTTGCAGCTTGACTGAATCCTGCCGATCCATCGCAACCAGCGTCGGGTAGTCGTCAACCGCCCACTTCTTCGCGAAGTCCAGCTTGAAAATCTTGTCCGGCTCTCGGCAGTGCGACGTCTTATGCCTCAACAGAACCGGCGCGTCAAAGAACAACGAACCAGAACCCATCGGGTCCATGTCGACGTTCTCAGACATCTCCCGCTTAGACCCACGCCTCTTTTCTTCGTACTCGTACCATGGGCTGGTGTATTTCAGCTCCCCCTTCTCGCTGCGAACCAGTCTGCGGGCCCTCCCCTTCTCTGGATGCTCCCACCAAGGCAAGTTGACCAGCACGATGTTCTGATCGCCGGCTACGGTTCGGCTGTAAACCTGGTAGTAAGCCGTGCCGACGCCCTTGTGTGTGCTGTTCATGATCCGGCATGTCGTGGTGTCTGCGCTGGCGGCCAACATGCCGAAACCGTCATCCACCGCCGCGAACTCATCCATGGCGATCGCCGTTCGACGGCCACCACGACCAACGTTCTCTGTGGTCGCTTCGCCAGAAATGAGCGAGCTGCGCGTCTTGTTCTCCATGTGTAGATGCGACCGGCCAATGTCTGGCTTCATCCACTCGGGAAGCCACTGGTGGATGTAATCGTGCTTGGCCATGATCGTGTCCATGTCCACCCGGGGATGCTTGTCGACCAAGTCCTCTTTCCGGGAGGTCCACAACAAGCTGGTCGAAGGCCAAAACATCCACACCCAATCAAACACCGCCACGATGAGCCACGTCGCGCCCATGTCGCGGCTCTTGTTCACAACCGCATCCCCGCCATTCGACATGCAGTCAACAATCTTCTCGATCGCCTCATCCTGAATCGGATACGTCACGAATGGAACGTCGACCTCATTGATCCCCTTGGCCAGATCCTTGATCGCCCTCCGCTCCGTGTACGACTTCTGATCAACAACCTTCTGACGATATGTCCAGCAGAAAACGTTGACGTAGAACAGGCAGCTCTCGGCGCATGCTGCGAGCAGGTTGCTCTGAAGCCCCTCGTCGTCCGCGGCTTCACGCAACAGCTTGGACCGAAAGACTACGTTCCGCGTAGGATCTTTGGGGACAATCAGCCCGGTCTTCGGGCACGTCCACGTCGGCTCGAAGTCAGGGAACGGGCGATCACTCGCCGTTTCCGCCAACTGCGGCCTTAGCGAGTTGGTTAAGCCTTGCTCTCGCGACATCGTCAACCTGTGCTGCAACATCAACGTTCACTGTACGCATGTCGATCGACTGAACCGGCTTGCCTACCTGCCGATCAAACACCTCACGAATCGAATCCTTGTCGCCGGACGCGGCCCGCTGGACAAGCCTCAACGCCACGACCTCTTCATACGTCGCATGCCTGCGATCATCCCCCTCGCCAATGAAGACCGGCTCCCCGTCGTCGCTATAGGCCGGCTGAGACAACAACTCGGCCAGGTGCGCGTTCAACGCACTCTTCCGCCTCGACGACTTCTTCTTCTCAACCTCGCCAACCAGCTTTTCAATCTTCGCCGGCGAAATGTCCCGCTTCAGCTCAGGCTCTGGCAATGGGGCATTCTTCTCCGGCGCCGACCGGTCCTTCGCACCCGCAGACAACTCCGGCAAAGGCCCAGCCTCAGAACCGATCGGCTTGAGCTTGGGAACAGAAGGACGGTCACTCACGGCGTCCCCCATTTGGGCTTGATGTGATTGCTGTAGAGATCATTCCACTGAGACTGAGAAAGCGCGTCGTTGTAAATCAGAATCTCGTGGAAATGAATATGCTCGCCGGCCAAAGTGAGGTAAGTGTTTCCGAATCGAAACGGCCCAGAATCACCAGAAATGTCGTCGTTGTCCGAGTCGAAGGTCTGCCATGTGGAATTGACAGCCGTGATGGCGTCAGCGCCGCCGCCGTCACCCTTGCCGATAAGGTAGGCATTGACCGCTGTAGCGTCGGTAACTGGCACGTTATTGATAACTATGCCTGAGTTTCCAGCCCACCGGAACGACGATATTTTTGTTTGTACATTTATTAAGATCCCGATCTGATTGTCTGGCCCAGACTTCCAACCTGATATTTCTGCCGCCCCGTTTCCGCCCGTGAAGCTGGCGATCACAATCATCGTCCCAACATTCAACCCGGCGATGTCTTCCCATGCGACGTTTCCGCCGTTGTTTTCAAGAAACCTTGCGCCATCCAAAGCAACACGGATCGACGACTTGCTGTTGATCGTCGACGTCTCGGGCCCTGCCGAAGACGGAACCAAAGACGCCCAGTCCGTCGGTGTCGAAGCCGCCTTGTTCGACCATGACGCGACCTGCGAACCAGTCCCCAGCGTGATCGTCGAAGAATCGCTGGCGTCCTGCCAAACCCTGAGTGTCGGGCCCGCATCCTCTGGGCTTAAGCCGGACGGGCCAATGACCTGCGTGTTGCCAAGAATCTGCCTCATCATTAGATCCCCGTCGTGGCAAAAATCGCGTCAAGCTCAGATTCGGTCAGATCAGTCGACCACATCGCAACGTGCTGAATATCCATGTCCGCACCGTTTGTCCCTAACTGGTCTCTCCCAACAGTGAACGGACGGTTAATGGTCCCAGCCCAAGAAGTCGCCGAACCGAAACCGCTGCCAACCCTGACCCCGTTACGGTAGTAGTGAGATGAAGCGCCCGTACGGGTTAAAGCGTACATGCCCCAGACGCCAAACGCGTAATCCCCAGTAGACGAACCAGTCAGCGGATCATCAATCACCCCGCCCGCAGCGCCATACTTGTAAACCAGCGCCGGCCTCGACAAGTCAACACCAGAACTCCATATCCAGAAACATTCCGAAGCCACCTGCCCAGAATAGTAACCAGTTATACTGTCAAATGTTAGGTTATAAAGCGGTCTGAAAATATACATCAACGTATGGTTGGCGGTCGATGGCATTGTCCAGAAATTGCTAGTCAGGCCGTCGCCTGGCGAAAATCGAATCGCGTTTCCAGCCAGCCCGCCAGAGCCCGCCACTTGATATGACACCGGTGGCGAAATCTCAGTCCCGTCCCGGGCGTTCCCGCTTAAGTCCTGTACCGGAGCCGCCGCATCATCCAGCGGCCAGTAAATCTCCAGGCTGCCGGGCTGTGTGGCTAGAATCTGGTCTTTCGTCGACTTCGAGCCGGACGGGCCGATGACCTGATCGCTGTTTAGAATGAGGCCCACACCGAGCCCCCGTTACCAGGTCCGCTTCTTGACCATCGTGCCCCAGAAGGTGCCCACGACATCGTCCGTGCTGCTGCTGAGAACATGAGGCAAGCCCGAAGGGCCCGTCCCCGACAACCGAACACACGGGGCCACACGGAACGAATGCGACAAGCCACCGTTCGCCGCGGGATCAAGCCGGCAAATGACCTCGCCGGCGTCAACAAGATTGTCGTTGTCATGATCAAAAAAAACCGTGATCGTGTTGGCTCCGGCCGTGGTGAACGTCAAATCGCTGATGAAAATCTGATCGCCAGCCGCCGGCGTGATGACGCTGCCGGTTTCATCGTACAGCGTGAATGGCGTCCCGGTGCTCAAGTCACCCGAAGACAGACCGACTTCGCCGTGGATCGTTTGACCAGGAAGCATGCGTTTCCCTTTCTGAGTTTGCCCGAACAATGGCGTGAACAACCCCTTTATACCACTTGCCGCCGCGACGCGGAAGCATGTCCCGGTCCCTTTGGGCTAACTTGTTCATGTGACCCGCGATCTGGCTGTACGTCCACCCCCAGCTACGCAACATCAAAATCTCGTCCAGAGCCTTGCGCTCATGCTGGAACGACCCGAATGGCTTAGCCCCCTCGCACCGACCCTTCTCCGCCCTGGCCCGTTCCCTCGCCGCTCGCAGCTTCGCCACCAACGCCCGCTTGTCATACTCAGCCACCGCCGCCAGCATCTGACGGACCAGATTCCTCGATGGATCGTCTGACTCAGTCAGGTCAACCCCAGAAGCCGTAAGCACCACCACCCCAAGCTCACGGAACTGCTGAAGAATCATCTCGGACGCCATGACGTCCCTTGCCAAACGATCAGCCCCCTCAACCACCACGCAACACGAACCACCACCAAAACGGGCAACATGCTCAACAAGCGAAAGAACCCCAGGCCGATCAGCAACCGTGCCCGTCACCCCAGCATCGAAGAACGTCCCACCAAGCGAATGACCCTCTCGCTCGCAAAATGACCAAACCGAATCAGCCTGGCGCTTAAAGCCGTCGCCGTCCACCTGCCCCCTAGACGAAACCCTCAAGTACGCGAACGCAATCATTCATGCCTCACTTGCGTAACAAGGTTGCCGGCGTCGGTTGCCGTGTCGATGCCCGCAACACCGATGGTCTGAGAAGCGTACGAATGGCGGAACGCATCGCCGCCAGCGTTCCACGTCCGGTTCTTCATGTGCGTGTCAAGCAAATTGAACGCCCGCGTAACCATGTGAAGAAACGAATCCAACTGCTCGTCCTCAGATTGCTTCAGCCCGCCAACAATCATCGCGTATGCAATCTGAGCCTGCCGGCGGGCAACGCTCAGGTTGTAAAGCGCGTCAGTCAGCTTGGCGTCGGCCGCAACGATCCGAGCTTCGGTGTTTTCGCTCATGTCTCATCGTCCTCATCAAGTGTGCTTCGGAGGCATTCGAACAATTCAAGGCCGTTGTCGTTCAACTCCACCTTGTAGAACTTCGGCGGAAGACCAGGATGGTCCGGCCTCTTCCTGACTAAGCGACGATTATACAACGCGGACAGCGCCCGGCCATAACAACCCCTCACCTTAACCCCATCTGGCGCCACCTCATTCAACAACACGCTGGCCCAGACCGGCTTCGGATGATTGAGCAACGCCAAGCCAACCTCGATTTGAAGCCGGCTGAAACTCTGCCCGCGAACACTGGCCGGCTTGTCAATATCCCTCTTCTTCTTCTTCACGCGCTTTCTCATGAAAACACCTTTAAAAACCATCACCTGCGATCCTGATCACTTGCAACTACGGCGCGAATCAACTCGTCGCCAGACCACGTCCACCACCCGCCAGATCGCCTGAGCGCCACCCGGCACGCCGCGGCGTGCAGCTTGATATTGACCGCCTCCTGCCTGTTCGAGTAGCGGGCATCAGACTTCCTCGGCGGCACAACGTCGCACGGACGAGACGCCCGGATTGTATCAGTCATCTTTGCGTACTCCTCTCGCCGGCCCGCTGTGCCCCGCCTCGATGCAGCGGCGTAGTATATCCCGCCGCTCGCTCAGGCTGGTGGGCTCGTAGATGTTGCCAGTCGTGCTGCTCGACGCGGCGTGCTTGACGTTGACGATCCTGCAATTGTCAACCATCGCCCCGAGCAGACGGTTGCCCGTCGCGGTCACCCGCGAAAACGTATCATTACTCTCGTTGTTATCAGACTGGAACCTGATTGCCCAGTTCCACTCCTGAATCATGTCGTAGAGCATGACGTTGCCGACCGCCTCCGCAGAGATTAGCGGCCAGGCATTGTTCTCGGTTCGGTGCTGGATCGGGTTAAAATACTCGCGCGACCGCACGGGCCATCCGAACAGGCAACGCTCGATGATCGCATTATCGCATCCTAATAGATACACCCCGTACCTCGTTCCAGAGCACGGCTCGCCGTCCCATGGGTTGATATCCCCGGACTGGTAGCCCCAGTCGTGAATGACAGAGTCTATCAGGCCGAATCTCGGGCAGTTCGCCGCGAAGACAGCGTGGTTTTTTTGAATGGTACAAACGCAGCTATCAACCGTCACGTCCGCCGCGTCGCGGGCATTGACCGCGTGCTGGCCGCCGTCGATGTGCAGCCCGTAGATGATCGTGTCAAAATCGGGGTGGATCGCGTCGGAGTCGTCGGGGCATCTGATCCGCACCGTGCCGGGCTTAGCCCCGATCGCGGCCCTGTCTCGCATGTGCAGCGTCTTTTGAAGCGTATACTCGCCGGGTTCCAGCCAAATGCGATCAGTGATTAGCCCCGACAGCGTCCCGGGCGAAATAGTGGGCGCATCAATAAACTCATCCGGCCGATCGGGCGTCGGGTCAGTGATGACCGGCGGCTCCGCGTCCTCGTCCCTGATGGTAATCCGCACGTCTATCTTCTGATCGTCCGGCCGCAGCCAGGCCTGGAGCCAGTACACCCCCGGCTCCATCTCTCGCCGCCACCACGGCGGGACGCTGGCGCCCGTTTTTGATTGCAACGGCTCGCCCCAATCTTCGCGGAACAGTTGAACCAGGATGTCCTGGTCGGGCAGCAGGTCGGCGCTTGTTTTGAAGGTGATATCAAGCGGATCGTACTGGCCCAGCGTCCGGTCTCGCGGCTCAGGGATCAATAGCCTCGGCCTCGGCGGTTCGGGCTGCGGCTTGGGCTCGCGCTCGACGAGCGCCCGCAACCTCGCCAACTCGTCGCGGAGAGAGTCCACGTCGTCGGCCAGCTCGACAAGCTGGTCGTCGTGCTCGCTCACCGTGCGGCGGACGCCGGCGGTGTCGTCTTTGATCAAGCGCGAAACGAGCTTGGTCAACTCTATAATGAGGGAGTGAGATTCAGTCATTGTTACCACTCCTCGTTGTCGCGTTCATCGCGAGCATCAAACACTTTGACGAGTGGCTCTTCTTCGGTTCCGGCCACCAGGACGAAAACATCGTCGCCCAAGTAAACTCCGAGCGAAAAGTCACCAGTATCGCCCGGCGACATGGGATACCAGGCCGACATATACTCTTCAATCGACTCCTCCTCGCATCCTTCCGGGTCGTCGTGCGACCAGATCGCCGGGCGTGCGCGCTTAAAACCAAGCCGCCTCGCATAGTCAACGACCATGCGTTGTCGCTCGCTCTTTGTTAGGTGCCTGGGATTGGATTCAGTCATTAGTGCTTCCTCCCACAAGCATTCTGGTGCTCGCTCTCCAACCGTTGCAGGACAGCCGCCAGCCATGCCCCAGTCGACGTGTTACGCATCGACAGCCCGCAAGAGTCCCGCACTGCCTGAATCAGCGACTTCGTGTCCAGGTCCAACGCCTTGATTCGCTGATAGTGCGAGTTTTTCTCGTGCAGGCAACGATAGCAATACCACGGCTTGGGCGGCTTGTTTCTCGCCCAGGGCGGCGGCGGACAAGCTGTGACAAACTCGCTCTTGTGACAGCAAGAGCACGTTCGCTGCATGACCTCGCCTACATTCATGATCCAGCCTCCCGACTCATCTCCAACGCTTCCTTGCCCCTCGCAATAACCGCACGGCATCCAATGTCGGGGTGAACCGCTCCAGCATGACCCATCATGACGCGAATAGCCCGCCGCAAATCCTCAACCGTCCCCGCCGCCAAAAACAACTGGTTAGCCGCCTCGCAACAATCACATATATACCCAACCGACAAATCACAACACGAACACGAATCGTCCGGCAAAAGACGACGAGCTAAGTCACGCAACACATCCGGGTCAACCTGAGCACGCATCACGACACCCCCCCACAAACACGACGCCACAACCGACGCCACCACACACCCTCCAACTCACGCACCCTCTCATCCAACCGACAAACCTCGTCACGAAACAACGACTCAACCTCACCCAGCCGACAAACATCACCGTCACGAGCCGACTCCAATACACGCAAACGATCAGTCAACAAATTAACCCTGTCAACCAGCGCGTGAAACTCCTTGTCGCGAACCGACAAAAACTCGTGCCAGCTCCGCAACACCGACTCAGCATCAGACAACGTGAAAACCCTCTCGCCACCACGAGACTCGCCACCACGAACCACCGGGTCAGGACTCATGACATTCCTCCATCAATGAATCACGCAATACATTACCGTAACGACGTGAAGTTGTCAAGCGTCAAAAAC
>CAYPWB010000011.1:0-40056 GCA_964414315.1 uncultured Planctomycetaceae bacterium
CGGCCTCCGTGTCAGGACACCATGCTTCTACCAGCATCTATGAGCAAATCACGGCCGCAATTTCACGTACGTGGCACCATATGCATATCGGCCGAGACAGCGTCCAACCCTCAAAACATAGCGGCTCTTGGCCCCAGTGCATCGCGAAAGCGGAGGCAACTGTAGAAGAAAAGCCTAACCGCGGCTGTACTTCGGCACACGCTTCCTGCTCCGTCAGACACTGGCCGAGCCGGTGGCACACGTTCGGGCAACACGGTACGATTCTGCGATGGGTCAGGGAACGGATCTGTGCCACCGCCTCGGCTAGTGCCTCGATCCCACTCACCTCAAACATCGTGGAATACGTCCTACCACGGCGTAGCCGCAGCCAAAGTGGCCGGAGTTCGCCATGACGTCTCCAGAGACGCAACCCATTGGTGGCGTTCGTCGCCCATTCTCTCCGCCGGGCCCGGCAAAGGATCGGAACAGGTGGAATGGAGGCGTCGTTCTACTTGTATTGCCACTGACGGATGTCGACAAAGCGGCCTTCAATGGCCGCCGCGGCGGCCATTTCGGGCGAAACGAGGTGGGTGCGGCCGCCCTTCCCCTGCCGGCCCTCGAAGTTCCGGTTTGTCGTGGCGGCGCACCGCTCGCCCGGGGCCAGCTTGTCGGGGTTCATGGCCAGGCACATGCTGCAACCGGGCTCGCGCCACTCGAAGCCGGCGTCGAGGAATACGCGGTCGAGCCCCTCGGCCTCGGCCTGCTCTTTCACTTGCCCGCTGCCCGGCACGACCATGGCGCTCACTCCGCCGGCAACCCGGCAACCGCGGGCCACCGCGGCGGCGGCGCGCAGGTCCTCGATCCGCCCGTTCGTGCAGGAGCCGATGAACACGCGGTCGAGGGGAATGTCGGTAATGGCGGTGCCCGGCTTCAGGGCCATGTACTGCAACGCGGCGGCGGTGGCCTTGGCGACCGTCGGGTCGTTGAAGGCGGCCGGGTCGGGTACCTTGCCGTTGATGCCGACGACCTGCGCGGGGTTGGTGCCCCAAGTAACCTGCGGCTCGATGTCGGCGGCGCGGAACCGCTCGCTGCGGTCGTACGACGCGCCCGCATCGGTGGCCAATCGCGACCATCGCGCCACGGCGGCATCGAAATCGTCCGGCGCGAACGGCCGCCCGCGCAGATAGGCGTAGGTCACCTCGTCCGGCGCGATCATGCCGGCCCGGGCACCCGCCTCGATCGACATGTTGCACACGGTCATCCGCTCTTCCATCGACAGGGCGCGCACGGCGTCGCCGGTGTACTCGACGCAGTACCCCTGCCCGCCGCTCGTGCCGATTTGCCCGATCAGGTACAGGATCATATCCTTGGCCGTCACGCCGGGCGACAAGACGCCGTCGACGCGCAATTCCAGCGACTTCGGCTTGTGCTGCAACAGCGTTTGCGTGGCCAGCACGTGCTCGACTTCGCTGGTGCCGATGCCGAACGCCAGGGCGCCGAACGCCCCGTGGGTGGCGGTGTGGCTGTCGCCGCAAACGATGGTCATGCCCGGCTGCGTGAACCCCAGTTCCGGCCCAATCACGTGGACGATCCCCTGCCGCACGTCGTTGAGGTCGTAGAAGCGGATGCCGTACTCGCGGCAGTTCTGCCGGAGCGCGTCGATCTGTTGGGCCGAAATGGTATCGACAATGGGCAGCGAGCGGTCGGTGGTGGGCACGTTGTGGTCGACCGTGGCCACGGTCTTCTCCGGCCGGCGCACCTTGCGCCCCGCCAGCCGAAGCCCCTCGAAGGCCTGGGGGCTCGTGACCTCGTGCACCAGGTGCAGGTCGATGTAGAGGATCGTTTGCTTTCCGGGCTCGTCCTGTACGACGTGGTCGGCCCAGATCTTCTCGAACATGGTACGCGGCATAGCGGAACTCGATTCGGTGAACGGGCTTTCTCCGTTCGTGACCAGTTTGCAAATACGCTGTTGGAGTTCACGCTTTTGCGTGCGAACCCGGCGCACACCGACTTCCACACGCCAAAGCGTGAACTCCCGCAGCCGTGAACTCCAACAGATAGAGAATTGTCAGCGGGCGGCCTCGATTTTGCAAGGCCCCCGTTCGGTGGAGGGCATCTTCCACCAGCGGACGGCATCAACGGCCGTCCATCGGCCCGCCGCCTCGCACCGCCGAAACGCCTCGGCCAACTCGGCGGCGGTTTGGTAACGCTGCGAGGGCTCCTTCTCCAGGCAACGGAGGATGACCTGCTCCAGATCGTTGGGGATCGATTCCGCAAACTGCGAGGGGGGCGTTACGTCGTGGTGCGCGTGGGCGATCATCACCTTGATCGGCCGGTCGCCCTCGAACGGCGGGCGGCCGGTGAGCAGGAAGTACCCCACCGCCCCGAGCGAATAGATATCGCTGCGCGCGTCGGGCCGGCCGTCGCCGACGGCCTGTTCGGGCGACATATACAGCGGGCTGCCGGTAATGGCCCCCTCGAAGGTCAATTGCATGGAATGCTCGTCGTCGGTCATCGGCTTGACCAGCCCGAAGTCGAGCAGCTTGGCAACGTCGTGGACGCCCCCGCGCTGCGCGGCAAAGAGGTTGCCCGGTTTGATGTCGCGATGGATCAGCCCGACGGCGTGGGCTTCGGTCAGGGCGTCGCAGGCCTGGGCGAGGAAGTGGATCGCCCGCTCCGGCGACAAGGGGCCGAAGCGCTCGACCATCTCGGCCAGGCTCATACCCGGCAGGTACTCCATCACGTAGTAGAAGGTGCCGTCCTGGGTGTGTCCGTAGTCGAAAATTTCCACCGTATTCCAATGACTGAGCTTGGCGGTCGAGCGCACTTCGCGTTGGAATCGGGCGAGGGTGCGCGGGTCGCCCGCCTTCTCGGCCTGGATCAGCTTGATCACGCACGGCCGCTTCAACAGGTTGTGCTCGGCCAGGTACACCTCGCCCATTCCGCCGGCGCCGATGAGCTGCTTCAGTCGGTACTGGCCGAGTTGTTTCGCTTCGAACGCTTCGAGGCGGAGCGAACCGATCGTATCGACCCCGAAAATGCTGCCCACCGCCGCCACTACCAGCAGGAGGACGATGGCCAGCACGTCGGCGACCGACGCCGTCGCCCCGACCACCGGCTGCAAGGCCACCTGGCCGATGAGCAGGACGATCGGCGCGAGCGTCATCAGAGCGATGACCAGGGCCGCCCGGCGGATCGTATTCGGAATGAACAGCGCGTAGGTGTAAATCATGACCAGCCACGCGCCGATGGGAAAATCGAAATGCCCCTCCATCGCCCCGCGGTGAACATTGAGGTACTGGAAGGTCATGAAGAACGCGACCGGCAGGCCGAAGGTCGCCAATTCGTAGAGCCGCAGTCTGGCAAGCGACACTTCGCATCGCCGGCAAATGACCGCCGCCACGGCGGCCAAGGTGACCGTGGTGAGAACGTGGAACGCCAGGAAGAAGACGCGGACCGTATCGGCCGGCCGGAAAAGCACTGCGTGCAAAACGAGGAACACGGCAAACCCGGCGGCCAGCACCAGCGTGGCCAGCCGAAGCCGCCGCCGGAGCAACTCCTGGGTTTCCTGCGTCAACTCGGGGCCGGAACCCTCGATGACCGCAATGCGGGCAGCCGCCTGCTGCTCGGCCGAGTGCGTCACCGCATCCATCGACGGGGTATCGGCGGAACGCGACGTGTCGAGCGTCGGGTCGGTCGGCAGCCGCTCGTGTTGAGATAGGGAACCGTGGCTCATATCGGAACGTTCGCCGCCAAAAAGGCAGGCGGCGGATGGCTAATGGGCAGGATTGCTGAGGCGGGCAAGGGAACGCGGCCCGGCCGGATCGACAGTACAGGCTCTTACCATCTTACACAAAGACGGCCCGCAGGTGCAGGCAGCAAAAACCCCGCACGGCACCCACCCCCCTGCGCGAAGGGGAACGAAGGGGCCTCTTGTCCTGTTGCTGCCGGCCGTGCAGAGTGCTCGCGAGGCCGCCCGGCATGATCACGATCGAAGCATCACCTTGACAAGCTTCCGCTGTTTCAAACGATTCCACGTTTCCGGTAAGACCGGCAGTGGAAACATGCAAAGTCCGCGCATTTTGCACCCGGTCCGGCGCGGCAGCGACCCTAATTGCCTAATCGGCGGTAGACGGTATAATCGGGAGGTTTCGGCGGCCCGGCGGTGTTCGCTGCCGGCCGACCCTTCGGTTTCCCGCAAAGGAGTGTTTGTTTATGCGTCGGTCGTATCGATTGCTATTTTCGTGGAGCGTCTTCGCGGTGGTTAGTTGCCTCGTCACGGCCGGGTGTGCCGGCCGGTCGCCCGAGGAGAATCTGCAAGAGGGCGAACGCCTGCTGGCGGCCGGAAAGAAGAAGGAAGCCATTGTCGAGTTCACCAAGGCCATCGAAATCGACCCGGAAAACGTTCGGGCGTACCTGAATCGGGCGATGTGCTACAACGAGACGGGCCAGCCCAAACGGGCCGTAGCCGATTTCTCTAAGGCCATCGAACTCGCCCCAGCCGACGCTTACCCCTACGACCAGCGCGCCTTTCTCTACCGCACCGCACTGAACGAACCCGAGAAAGCCGCTGCCGATACGGCCGCCGCCGAGGCCATCCGCGAGAAGCGGTGGGACGAACTGAAGGACCTGCGGGAGCGATCGAAACACCGGCGATAACGCTTGCCCGTAGGGCAAGCTTCCAGCTTGTCACCTTCGTGGGATGAGCTTCCAGCTTGCCAAGCCACATGACAAGCTGGAAGCTTGTCCCACGAAGATCCCAGCTTGTCCCACCCGGCTGTTCCGCGCGGCGGGAATCGTGGTATGATGGGGTGTTGGTGAAGGGGCCGTTCCCCGCCAACGTCAACCCACCCTCGAAGGAGTTTGCGCCATGAAAGCGATTGTCGACCAAGACACCTGCACCGCATGCGGCCTGTGCATCGACCTTTGCCCGGAAGTGTACCAGGAAGGCCCCGACGGCAACGCCGTGGCTATCGACGGCGATGTGCCGTCGGAACACGAAGCCGCCGCCCGCGATGCCGCCGATCAGTGCCCGGTCGAAGCGATTTCCATCGAGGAGTGACGCGCGAGGGCAAGGACCGGGAGTGCACCGACGCCGAACGTCCCCAGAAGCAGCCCGTCTCGGACCACTCCATGGCCGACGCTCATCCGATCAAAGACCGCATTGTGCGCGAAGTGCTGCCCCGGGTGCAGTTGCCCGGTCAGTACGTCGGAGGCGAACTGAACGCCGTGGTGAAGGAGCCTGCCGCCGTCCGTGGCCGGCTGTGCCTGGCGTTCCCCGACGCGTACACCATCGGCATGAGCCACCATGGCTTGCAGGTGTTGTACTCGCTGATGAACGGGCGGGCCGACTGGGCCTGCGAGCGGGCCTTCGCCCCCATGCCCGATATGGAACGCCTGCTGCGCGACCGCGGGCTCCCGCTGTACAGCCTGGAGACATTCACCCCGCTGGGGCAGTTCGACGTGCTCGGCTTTTCGCTCCAGTACGAGTTGTGCGCGACGAACCTGCTGGCGATGCTCGACCTGGGGGGCATCCCGCGGCACGCGGCCGAACGGCAGCCGGACGATCCGCTGGTGATTGCCGGGGGGCCGTGCACGGCCAACCCGGAGCCTCTGGCCCCGTTCCTCGACCTGTTCGTCGTGGGCGACGGCGAGGAAAGCCTACCGGCGGTGTGCGACGCGTGGCTCGCCGCCCGGCAGCGGGGCGGATCGCGGCGGGAGCAGTTGGCCTCGCTGGCCGCGGCGCTGCCGTACGTGTACGTGCCGCAGTTGTACGGGCCGGTCGAGGGCGGAACGGGCGCCGTCGAGCCGCTCCGGCCGGAGGCCCGACCCGTGATCGAGCCGGCCGTGGTCGACGACCTCGATGCCGTGCCCCTGCCCACGCGGCCGGTCGTGCCGTTCGTCGAGGCGGTGCAGGACCGCATTACCATCGAGATCATGCGCGGATGCCCGGCCCGCTGCCGCTTCTGCCAGAGCAATCCGCTGAAGCGCCCGCTGCGCTACCGTTCGGTCGAAACGATCGTTCGCACGGCGGTCGAAACCTACAAGAACACCGGCTACAACGTGGTGGCGCTGTTGTCGCTTTCCACCAGCGACTACCCGCACTTCGACGAGTTGCTTGCGAGGCTTTCCGCCGAGTTCCTGCCGAAAGGGGTGTCGATTTCGCTGCCTAGCCTGCGGGTGAACGAACAGTGGCGCACCGTGGCCGAGCGGCTGGGCACGTTCCGGCACGCCGGCCTGACACTCGCGCCCGAGGCCGCCCGCGACTCGCTGCGCCAACGCATCGGCAAGCAGCTTGCCAATGCCGACGTGCTGGAAGGCTGCCGCGGCGCGTTCGCCAGCGGGTTCCATCGGGTGAAGCTGTACTTCATGTGCGGGCTGCCCGGTGAAACCGAGGCCGACCTGGACGCCATCGCCGACATGGCCGAAGAGATCGCCCGGCTGGGAAAGCAGGTGCGCGGCCGATGGCCTACCGTGGTAGCCAACGTGTCGAACTTCGTGCCGAAGCCGCAAACGCCCTTCCAATGGAACGCGCTGCAGCGTGCAGAGTACTTCACGGCCGCCCACGATCGTATCCGGCGGCGGCTGCGGCTGCGCGCCGTGCAGCTTCGCTGCCACGACGTGCGAACCAGCCTGCTCGAAGCGGTCCTCGCCCGGGGCGACCGCCGCGTGGCCCGGGCGATTGAACTGGCCTACGAGCGCGGCGCGCGACTCGACGCCTGGACCGACCACTTCCAGCCCGGGGTGTGGGACGAGGCGCTCCGGGAGGCGGACGTCGATCTGGAACACGTGCTGCATCAATCCCGCCCGGTCGACGCGCCGCTCCCCTGGGACCATATTGCCATCCGGCAAGGCCGCCGCCACCTCGAACGCGAACACCGCCAGGCGCTGCTGTGTGAAACACCGTAGAACCCGAACGACTACCGTGGGACAAGCTTCCAGCTTGTCAGAGCAGCAAAATGAGGTTTTGACAAGCTGGAAGCTTATCCCACGAAACGAAGACACCGCCTGTGTGAAGAGGGAGCCGGGAGCCGGGAGTTGGGAGATGGGGAAGAACGCTGACGCGACCGACGATCTCCCAACTCCCGTTCCCCCAACTCCCAACTCCCAACTCCCATCTCCCAACTCCCAACTCCCCCATGCCCCGCTACCGACTGCTAGCGATCGACATTGACGGAACGCTGGTCAACAGCCACGACGAGCTGACCGGTTCGACGTGCCGCGCGCTGCGCCGCGCCACGGCGGCCGGCATTCACGTGGTGCTGGCCACCGGGCGGCGGTACAGCCGCACGCTGCACCTGGTCGAGCCGCTCGGGCTGACGGTGCCGCTGGTGACCGCCAGCGGGGCGCTGGTAAAGGACCCGGCCGACCATCGCACGCTGTACCGCGCCCGGTTCGAGCCTGAGGTGCTGCGCGGCACGCTCCGCGCCATGGACGAGGCCGGCTACTGCCCGATCGCCTGCGCCGACACGTTTCATGAAGGCTTCGACTTCTACATCGACCGCGAACGGGTGGACGGCGAGGAGTTGGCCGAGTACTTCCGGCTGAACCCCGGGGCGGGTCGGGTCGATGCCCGGCTGCTCGACGCCCCGCCGCCGGAAACCTTCTGCGCGTTCACTATGGGCACGCAGGAGGAGATGTTGCGGCTGGAGGCGCAGCTCAACGACGGGCTGCCCGGCAAACTGCACACGCACGTGCTGCGCAGTCCGCGGTACATCGGCCATATGTGCGAGGTGGCCCCGGCGGGGGTGACCAAGTGGTCGGCCGTCCGGCGTCTCGCCCGGCAGTGGCAGATTCCCGACGCCGAGATTTGCGCCGTCGGCGACGACGTGAACGACATTCCGATGATCCGCGCGGCGGGGCTGGGCGTGGCGATGGGCAATGCCCTGCCCAGCGTCAAGGCGGCCGCCGCCCGCATCGCCCCTACCCAGGACCACGACGGACTGGTCGAGGTGGTCGGGTGGCTGCTGGGGTAGTTGCCGAAATCAGACTCCCAAGTGTAGAATGGATAAGGGAGCAAGCACCATGACAACACTCGATCTTGAGCCGCTGACGATTACCGTCCCCTTGCGGGAAGGTCCACCGGGTGTGTTCCGCGTCGGCAGGAGTCGGGTGTTGCTGGAGTTGGTGCTTCGCGCCTTCCAGCGCGGCGCGACGCCTGAGGCAATCGTGCAATCGTATCGGACGCTTGATTTGGCCGACGTGTACGCCGTTATCAGCCGTTATCTTGCCAGTCCCGGTGCCTTTGATGCCTATTTGCGGCAGTCCGACGAGCGCGCCGAAACCGTCCGTCGCGAAATTGAAGCATCGCAGCCGCCCGGTCCCACGCGGGAAGAACTCCTTACTCGCGCCAGGGACAAGGGTTTGATCCCGTGAAGGCATTCTTGGTCGACCAGAACTTCAACGGACACATCGTCGATGGCCTGACCCGGCGAGATGACACACTGGTATTCACTCACCTTCGAGATGTTGGGTTGGCCGCAACGACCGACCCGGTGGTCCTTGAGTGGTCGGCTGTGCGAGGACTCATCCTGCTGACCCACGATCGCAAGACCATGCCCGGGTTCGCCCGCGCCCGCGTCGATGCAGGCTTGCCCATGTTAGGTGTATTCATCGTCCATGACGCCATGCCGATCGGCCAAGCCATTGAGGAACTGCTCGTTGCCGCGCACTGCCTTTCCACACGCGAAAGCGAGAATTCCGTCCGATACTTCCCTTTGTGAACGCCAGATCATGGCGTGCTTCTTGTGAGTAGTGTTAGTTTACGGCGACCTGCGCTGGTCGAGGACCGATGCGTTTCGCACCATCCGTTCGTGCCCCGCCCAGGCAAGTGCCGTATCGCCGAAACGCGATTCAAACCCCGCCGCGTCGAGCGAACGAATCGCGATCAGGTCGACCGGGTTCATGCCGTCGCGGGGCCGGAATTGCGGCTCGGTGGTGCAAGGCGTGTTTCGATTGTGTGGGCAAGCTTCCTGACAGGCGTCGCAGCCGAACAGCCGGGCGCCCATCGGCGGGCGAAACTCCGCGGGGATGGGGCCCGCGTGTTCCATGCTCAGGTAGCTAAGGCACCGCCGCGCGTCGACTCGGTAAGGCTCGACAATCGCGCCGGTCGGACACGCCTTCAGGCATGCCCGGCAGCCCTTGCAGTGGTCGGCCGTTTCGGGTTCGTCGTACGCCAGCTCGGCCGTGGTGAGCAGCGCGGCCAGGACGAGCCAACTGCCGAACCGCCGGTTGATGAGCAGCGTGTTCTTGCCGATCCATCCAAGGCCGGCCATTCGGGCGACCTCGCGTTCGAGTAGCGGGGCCGTATCGACCACGCCGCGCGCCCGCTCGTGGGGCACCAGTTGGCGGTGCAACGCCCCAAGCCGGCGCAGGCGCGAGCGGAGGACCGTGTGATAGTCGGCGCCCCAGGCGTACCGCGACACACTCCCTTGCCCCGGCCCGGGCACTACCGGCTCGACGGTCCGGTAATTGGCCGCCAGCACGAGCACGCTCCGCGCGCCGGGCAGCACACCGCGCGGATGCCGCCGCGCCTCGGCGTGACGTTCGAGATAATGCATCTGGCCGGCGAAACCCGCATCGAGCCAGGCGCGAAACGGCCGCCATCCGGGCAGGTCGACCGCCGGGCACGCGCCCGCCAAATCGAACCCGAGCCGTCGGGCATGCTGCTTCAGGGCAAGGGTCAAATCGGTTGGGTTCAAGGGTCTCCCCCAGTGAGGCAGGTACCGTTTGCCGGAACGGCCCTTGCATTCTCGTCCGGCCCGATTATGCTGGCAAATTACAGGGATAATGCAACCTGGGCTGAATTTGCCGCTATTCGGGGGAAAACCGCCATGCGATTGAAACGAGGGGTTCTGTTGGGCGCACTTCTGCTGGGGCTGACACCCGGTGCCGCGTCGGCGTACGGATACGTTCACGGCGGCTCCTGGGCGGGTTGGGCCGCCTGGTGGCCCGCGCCTAGCGTGTACACGCAAGAGCACGTACCGTACTTCGCCAAGCATCCGCCGGTGTATTACAGCCGTCCGATCGCAAGGCCCTACGGCTACCTTCCGTACCCGTATGTGCCCGCGGCGACGTTGGCGCAACCAGCCGCACCGCGACCGGTTGCGGTCCGGAATCCTTACGCGTCCGAGGAGGCCACCCCCGCGCCTCGGCGGATCGTCAACCCGTTTGCGCAGGAGCCGGAGGCTCCCGACGCCGGTCCCGACGAAGTTCCGCTGCTGGAACCGGAAGCATAGGGAGCGCCCGGCGGGGCTTCCGTTTCTCCGTGCAAGCTATGTGCGGGCACCGACCAATTTGCGGCACTTTGGCGGACGGCACGACGGAGCGGGCCTGCTACGGTCCGGACGGTTACGAAGTGCCTTCGTCGGCTGCGGGCAAGTCTTCTTCGGGCTCATTCGCGGTTTCGGGTGCATCCGCGGTTTCGGGCGCGTCCGCGGTTTCGGGCGCGTCGGCTTCGGCGGGTGCTTCGTCAACGGCGGGTTGCGGCGTTTCCGCCGGCTCCTCGGAATCCTTCGCTGGAAGCTTGGGCCGCAGGATCAAGGTAACCGGCGTTTCGAGCGGTGGAATGCGCTCAGTAAACGTCCGGTACTGGAGCATCTGATTGGCCTGACTGCTCTCGACGGGCACGTCGAGCATGGCGGTGCCGAAGTTCGAAACGCAGATGAAGTCGCCTCCCTCGGCCTGATACGTCTTCTCGCCGGTCGATTCGTCGACCCAGAAGCCCGAGCCGGCGAAAACAAACGGCTCCGTCATGGCCTTGCCGGTTTCGGTGTTCTGGATCCAATCCTGCGCGCGGCCGGTTTGCACGTTGCCGTCGGCGTCTTTCCAGCGGACGGTCACTTCGATTTCGGTTCCCCGGGCGGGGCGGTACTCGGGCTCGAATTGCACGGGTCCGCCCGCCTCGGCGCCGACGGCCAGCAAACCCGCGTGGACGGTCACCGCCTTGACGTCGGCCACCACCACGGCCTCGTGCTCCTTGGTGTAGCGGATGCACGCGAACAGTTCCAACGGCACTTCGCGCTGGCACACCTTGCCCACCAGTACGACGCTCTTGTCCTCCACGTCGAGCCAGACGGGCTTTTCCGGGTCCAGCGACTTGAGCCGGTCGGCCTGGTCGACCAGCGGCGGGCCGAGGTCCCACGGCTCGGGCTTCGGCGGCTCCCACGTGTCGTCGACGTCCGTCGGTCTTGGGAAACTCAGTGCCGCATCGCCGGGGTCCTCAGGCTCCGGCATCGGTTCCGGCTCGGTATCGGGGTCCGGTATCGGCGCCGGTTCCGGGTCGGCGGGAAACTCGTCCATCGGCTCCTCGGCCGGCGGCGCCGGGTCGTCCAGCGGAATGTCGAACGGGTCCATCGGGTCGTCCACCGGATCGGCGTCCATCGGCGGATCGACGTCCGCCGGCGGGTCGAAATGACCGATGGGCGGCTCGTCGGGCAGGTCGAAGGCGTCGGGGTCAGGCAGGCCATCCTCCGGATCGTCCGCCGGTTCGCCGGCCTCCGGCGCCTCGTCCGGTTCGGTTGGCTCCGCGGCCGGTTCCGTCGGCCCCGCCGGCGGCGCCGGTTCGGTAGGCGGACACCCGGCCAGTACAAGGAGCGACAGTGCCAGACCGGCTGCGAAAAGCAGGCGATACCCTGGGCGAAGTGGTTTCATGTTCTCTTCCCTTTCTTTACAATGCGGCGGAACCGCGACCGCGTAGCCGTTCACTGGGTGCGGCCCCCGGCCGCGCCATGAACGGTTTCCGCTACAGTTTCCCCCAGGATACCCGCAAACCGGGCGGCCCGACAAGGGATGCACCCCGGGTCCCGCTCCAAACGCCCTGAATATCCGGACACCATGACACCACAATCTCCGCCTGAAATGCAACCCACGCCTGCCGGAGCCGCCCGGCTCGACGGAAGCGACACCACCATGTGGCACAAATCGGCCCCGCCTGCGGTACGCAAGGCGATAGCTCGCGACGACCTGCCACGCGCCTGGCGTGCGTGGGCGCGGCATCTTTCGGAGCGGGCTCGCCCGGCCGACCCCGATGCCGTCCTTCCCAACGGGGAAAACGCACTTGGCTGGGGCATGCCGGAGAGTTTGGCAAGCGACCTGTCCGAGAGCATTCCCTCCGGCCGGGTTTCCGGCTCGGACGACGGGCTCGAGCAACGCATCCTCGGCTGGCTGGGAGAGGCTTCCGGAAGTGCCGCAGGGGTAGAGTACGCCCTGGAGGCCCTGGCGCTGGCGCGGCGCCTGCCGCAGGTCGCGCAGCAGGTATCGGCCGACGCCTGGTTCGCCGTGCTCGCGCACCTGATCGACACAACGCACGAGGCCGGATCGATCGACGTGGAACAGCAGCCGTTGGCGGCGCAGTTGCTGGCCGGCGAACTGCCGTTGACCTTGGCTTATCTGTTCCCGGAACTGACGCCCTGCCGCCGCCTGGCCCCCGAAGCGCGTCGGGTGCTTTCGGCCGGATTGTGCGATTTGCTCGACGGCGAAGGGCTGGTCTCGGCCGGCCGTTTCGCGCTGATGCGCCCCCTGTTGGCCTGCTGGACGCGATGCCGCCTGCTGGGCAACGGCATGAAGCGGCCTTGCTTCACGCCCGAGGCGAGACGGCAATATGCATTCATGGTGCGTCATGCACTCCGCTTCACCCGGCACGACGGAACGGCCATGCTCGGGCCTGCAGGCCAATGCGGCGACGGGAACCTGCTGCACGCCGCGGTAGCCGCGGGCGGTAAGGCCGACGACCGCGCTTTGGCCGCGCTCGCCCTGCCGCCCGGGGGGCGAACCGCCGGCCGAAAGGCGGCTGCGGCCGCCTCGCTGCCGGAACCCACCGTACAAAGCGATTGGGCCGCCGCGGCCCTGCTGCGCCCCGATTGGTCGAGGGGCAGCCAGCGCCTGGCGGTCCTCTACCCGGGCCAAACGTTGCAATTGGAACTCGCCTGCGGCAAGGAGAACGTCCTGGCCGGACCGTGGAGCCTCGAGGTGACCCTCGACGGCCGACGCCTGACGCCCACCTCCGATTGGGAGCAGGTGTGCTGGGTTTCCGACGAGGATATCGACTACTTGGAACTGGAAATCGGGCTGGACGAGGGCGTGCGGGTACAGCGGCAGATGGCCCTCGCGCGCGACGACCGCATTCTGTTCCTGGCCGACGCCGTCCTGGGCGATCGGCCCGGCAAGATGGAATATCGTGCATGCCTTCCGCTGTCGCCGGACATGAACTTCTGCCCGGCGAAGGAAAGCCGCGAAGGATGCCTGGAAGGCGCAAAACGCCGCGCCCGCGTATTCCCGCTCGCCCTACCCGAGTGGCGCACCCTTTGGGCGTCCGGCGAGTTGCGGGCGGTTCCCTGCAATGGGGTTGGCGACGGAAACCCGCCCGGGCATGCCCTGGAACTGACCCATGCGACCCAAGCGGCCCGCCTGTACGCGCCGCTTTTCTTCGACCTCGACCGCCGGCGCCTGGCGCGTCCGTTCACATGGCGGCGATTGACGGTGGCCGACACCCTGGAAGTGCAGCCCGACGACGTGGCCGTCGGGTACCGCATCGCCGTGGGGCGTCGGCAATGGCTCGTCTATCGATCGCTGGCCCCGAAGGGCAACCGCACGCTGCTGGGGCACAATCTTTCCAGCGAGGCGTTGCTCGCCCGCTTTGACCCCACCGGCGAGGTGGAATCGCTCATCGAAGTGGAATAATCCTGCGGACCGCACCCCCCCAGGACCGATAGTCCCGGCCGGTGGCACGGGGCGGCGCAGGCGCTTGTCGAGCGTGATCTATGTTTTCCTGGAAGGCGAACGACGGGTAACCGTTCCCAAGGCGACTGTCCGATTTTCGCGGAGCAAAAGGGCGATTTGCCCAATCGCCGATCCGCAAACGCCGCGAGAAGGGGAGGGTTGCCCTGAACGGTTACGAGCGGCAGAAACTGCTTCCTCGAGGCAAGAGGCGATGAGCAACGACCTGCGAACCAGCCCGCGGCACGAGTTCCCGTACGAACAGTTTGTGGCCGAAGTGACCGAAGGCCGCATGCCCGGCCTGGGCGACTTCCGACGCGTGCCGTGCGAGGACGTGTCGGGGAGCGGCGTTGCGTTCTACCTGGAACAGGAACCTGCAGTCGAGAACTACGTCGTCGCCCTGGGCAGGACCCAGAACCTCATCTATCTGTGCGCCCGCGTCATGCACACTCGGCGGGTAGCCCGCAGCGGTCAACTCCGATACCGCGTGGGCTGCCGGCTTACAGGGCGGGCCCGCCTCGACCGCAACACGCTTCGCGTGGTCCGTGTGAACGACGCCGCGGCCGAGGACGAAACGAATGGTGGTTCGCACGCAATGGAAAGGCAAGTTAACGTATGAATCGGAACCGGTCGGAACGACTGTTTGAACGTCTTGGCGCGAGTGCCATACGGTTCTTCTTTGGAAACGGCGGCGCCGCGGCGATGGAATACGCTTGGATCCTAGCGATGGTCGGCGCCACCGGCGTAGGCGCCTACCTCGTGGTAGCGGCGGGAACCGACCAGGTCTTCGCTCGCACCGCAAGCCGGATCGGCGCGACCACGGGTTTGCAAACTGCATCGAACGGCCGGGCATCCTCCAGCGCGGCGACTGCCGGCGGCTACGAGCGGCGGGAGTTGCCGGCGGCAGCGCAGTCCGACGCGTCTTCCCAGGTGGCGTTCGGTGTCGGCTGGCTCCTCGTGTGGGCGGCGCTGGCGGGAACCTCGCTAGGGCTGTCGCGCGGCAGCGCACGGCTTTGGCGGCACATGGTCGCCCGAGCCCGACGCCGGCACGACGCCTCCGCCCCCGCGCCGCGGGAACTGCTGGAACGGCTGTTCGTCAAGCGTCAGCAAATGCGCCGCCTGTTGGTGCGAAGGTTGGGCCGGACCTCGGCCTTTGACGCGCAGGTACAGCACCTGATGTCGCCTGACGTGGCGTGCGTCGACCCGCACACCCGGTATCCCGAACTCCTGCAAACCATGGCCGGCCGGCGGATTCGCCACCTGCTGGTGTGCCGGAAGAACGGGCCCCTGTTGGGTATCATCAGCGATCGGGACGTGCAACATCGCCGCGGGGCAACCGCCGAGGCCATCATGACGCCCAACCCGCTTACTGTCGAGCCGCAATCGCCCGTGGCCCCCGCCATCACCCTCATGGTTTCCAGAAGCGTTTCATGCCTGCCGGTCGTTTCAGAGCGAGGCGCGGTGCGCGGTATTCTCACCACGACCGACCTGATGCTGTCGCTGCAGTGCACGCTGCAGGTGCTGGAGGGTTTGGCGTCGGGCGTGTGTTCCATCGGTCCCGAGCCGGCGGAAGACGCCTCCGACGACACCGGACCGTCCTGCCCCGAGGAATCCGACGAAGACGCCCTGGCCGGCTCTACGACAGGCTCGTAACCGCTGCCGGCTGCCCAAGCCCTTAGGCGGGGCAAACAAGTAAACTGCCGGGAGCGACCGACGCGGGACAGGCTTCCAGCCTGTCTTTTCCGTCGACTTACCTGAAAGCCTGCCCCACACAAGTGGGTGCATTATTGTTTTGCACCACCTTACTGCGGCGGAGCGATGAAGGGCGACGGGGCATACCGCGGCGGCTTGTATTCCTCGGGCGTGTAGACCGGTGGCCGGTACTCCGGCCGCTGGTAGAAGATACCCGACCGGTCGTACGCCGGGTGATCGAGCGCGGGCTTCTCGATGGGCCGAATGACGTAGTTCGGCCGGTCCAGGTACGTGGGGAACTCGTAAGACGGCTTGAAAACCGACGGCGGCATGTAGTTCTTGATGGTGTATTTCGGCTTATTGTCCAGCGGGGCGACGGTCAAGGGCATGTGGTACATCGGCTTGCGAATCGGCTCCTGCGCCCGGCTCGGCTTCACATACTGTGGCAGGCCCGTGCCGTAGCGCGGACGGTTCCACTGCGGACGCTCGAGGTGCTGGCGCTCGTACGGCAGCCGGGTACCGTCGTCGAACAGCGGGTCCTGCCGGGTGGGATAGCCGAAGATGTGGGCAGGCGGATTGCGCGGGGGTTGGTTCTCGCCCGGCGTGCGGCGATTTGTGGGGATGGAATGCACCGCCTCGGGAGGACCGCCGCTCGGTGCCCGATCGACCGTGGCGAACATCCACCCTCCGTCCGCGAAAACTCCCGCAGGACGCGCCCACGCGCAGGTCGCGACCAGCGCCACAAGTAATGCAGTTCGTGTGCTTTTCACGCGCAACTCCAGAGAAAGTGTGTAACCCAGCGACTGCAACCCGACAGGCGAGCGGGGGCCCGCCTGCACAAGTATAGGCCGAAATATCACGGGGGGTGCAGCCTACATCGCAGGGGTTGCTGTTTGATGTTCCCCCGGTGCGGGGAATCTGGTACGATCTCGGCCCGGTTCCGGTCGGTTCGCGGCGCGGTAGCGTCGGAGTTCACGCAACCGTTCACGGGGAACGATTCCGTCCGACCGGCAAGGGAACCATCCCCCCGCCGGCCCGTGAAACCCGACAGCGGCACTTCGAGGAACGAGTCCTTGCGTTGCGTGTTGTGTGCCATCGTGTTGGCGGTCGGATGGGGCTGCTCCGCCCTTCCGACCCGCCCTCTCTCCCTGCCAAATCGCCACACCCTGGTGCGCGAGCCGCTGATCGTTTACAGCGACTTCCCGGTCGAAGCCCATCACCGGCTGCTCGACGAGTTGGTCGCCAGGCGAACCGATGTTCGCCAATTCCTCGGCCTGCCGTACAGCGACGAGCGAGTTCACGTCTACCTGTTCGAAAGCTCCGACCGGTTCAAGCGGTTCATGCGGCTCTACCATCCGGAAATGCCAAACCGCAGGGCGTTCTTCCTGAAAACCGACACGCGGCTGCTCGTTTACGCACAGTGGGGCGACCGGGTGGCCGAGGATCTGCGGCATGAGGTTACGCACGCATATCTGCACGCGGTGGTGTCCAACCTGCCCCTGTGGCTGGACGAGGGCCTGGCCGAGTACTTCGAGGTTCCTCGCGGCTACGGCGGGCTGAACCGTGAAAACCTTGCTGCGGTGCTGGCGCGCGTCGAACAGGGGGCATGGGGCCCCAATGTCGCCCGGCTCGAACGGCTCGGCCCAACCGACGACATGAACCACGACCAGTACGCGGAATCGTGGGCGTGGGTCCATTTCCTGCTCCACGGAGGCACGGGCGGCGACGCCGTGCTGCGCGACTACCTGGCCGATCTCCGCCAAGGCGCCGCCACGGAACCGCTTTCGGCGAGGCTGGCCGCGCTTGTTCCCTCGCCCGAAGCGGCCATGGACCGCCACATTCGCCAGCTTGCGGCCCTTACCACCCCGCCGGCGACGCGGTAGGCGAGCGGCAGGAATCGTCACGAGCCCTGGAAGGAATCGCGCGGCTGCCCTATAATGGGGCGCCGCTGGTTGCAGGAACGCGTTTGCCGTTCCTCCACCCGGTAGCGTCCTGGTAGCGTCCTGCGGCCTCACGACCTGATGATCCACTTCCGAGCGTTTCGCAACACCGACCCGCCCGCCGTCGCGGCCATCTGGCGTTCCCGAGCGGGCCAACCCGGGCTCGTTCAGCCGATCTCGGCCGACTTGATCCAGCAATTGGTGCTGTCGAAGCTCTATTTCGACTTCCGCGGGCTGATCCTGGCATTCGACGACGAACGGCCCGTCGGGTTTGCACACGCCGGCTTCGGCCCGAACGAGGCCCGCGACGACATCGACACGGCCATGGGGGTCACCTGCGTCGTCGTGCTCCACCCGGAATACGAGGAGAGCGAGGCGGGGGCCGGGCTCCTTCAGCGGTGCGAGCAGTACCTTCGGGATCATGGGGCCAAGGTCCTCTACGGCGGCGGCATTGAGCCGCTCAATCCGTTCTACACCGGCCTGTACGGGGGGAGCGAGCTGCCCGGCATACTCGAAACGGACCGAGCCGTTTGCGAACTGCTCCTCGGCCACGACTACCGCGAAATGGACCGCACGGTCCTGCTGCGACGAAACCTTGCCGACTTCGAGGTCCCCTTCGACCGCCGGCAGATGCAACTCCGCCGCCAGATGATCGTCGAGGTGACCGCCGACGCGTTGGCCCGCGATTGGTGGGAAGCCTGCACGCTGGGCGACTTCGACCTGACGCGGTTCGAGGTGGTTCCCCGGGCAGGCGGACCCCCGGCGGCCACGGCCACGTTTCGAGCCATGGAGCCGATCGGATCCGGGGGCGTCGGACGCCGGACCGGCCTGGTCGGGCTCTTCGTCGACCCGGCGCTGCGGCGGCGCGGACTGGCCGTCTTCCTGCTGAGCGAGGCATTCCGCCAGTTCGTCCGCCAGGGCATTACCGTGGTCGAAGCCCAAACCATGCAGCACAACACGCAGGCGCTGGGCTTGTACGACAAACTCGGCTTCGAGCGGGTAGGCCAGGGAATCGTCTACCGCAAAACGTAACCCACGTTCACCGGGTGGCGCCGAGGGCCTTCGCCTGCTCGAAGTCCTTCGCCGCCGGACCCTTTTGGCCAAGGTGCTGGTACGCCACGCCGCGGTTGTAGTAGGCGATTCCGTAGTTCGGGTCCAGCTCGATCGCCCGGCTGAAGTCGTCCACCGCGCTGCGAGCGTCGCCCTGAATGATCCGGACCAGGCCCCGGTTGTAGTACGGCCGGGAATACGCCGGATCGAGTTCGATCGACTTGCTGAAGTCAACCACGGCCGGATCGAGTTCCTTCTTGCGCGTGAACACCACGCCGCGGTGGCAGTACGCTCGCGCGTCGTCCGGCGCAATTTCGATCACCCGCGTGTAGTCGTCCAGGGCCCGGTCGAGCTGGCCCATCAGGCCGTGTACCTGGGCCCGATTGTAGTAGGCCTTGGTGTGCTTGGGATCGAGTTCGATGGCCTTGGAGTGGTCCTCGACGGCGCCTTCGCGGTTGCCGCGGGCGGCGCGGGCGACGCCCCGCGAAACGTAGGCGTCGACCAGCTTCGGCTCCAAACGGATCGCCTCGGTGAAATCGGCGATCGCCTTGTCCGTCAGCCGTTTCTTCGCGTAGGCCAGTCCGCGGCTGACGTAGTACTTTGCGTTCTTCGGGCTGAATCGGATCGCCTCGGTGTAGTCGGCGATGGCCTTGTCGTGTTCGTCCTGTTTGAAGAAGGCGATGGCCCGGTTTGCGTAGGCCTTGGCGTCTTTCGGAGCGATGCGGATCACCTCGGTGTACTCGGCGATGGCCGTGGCCACGTCGCGCTTCTTCTCAAAGGCGTTCCCGCGATTGCCGTGCGCCTTGGCATGGTCGGGGTCGAGTTCAACGGCCCGGTCGTAGTCGGCAATCGCCTGGTCAAGGTCGCCGCGAATAGCGTGGACGAGGCCGCGGGCGACGAAGGCGTCGGCGTCTTTCGGGTCGTGCTCGACCGCCTTGGTATAGTCGGTCACGGCACGGTCGAACTTCCCTTCCTTGAAAAACGCGAAGCCGCGATTATAGAACGCCTTGGCATAGTCGGGCTTCAGGCGGATCGCCTGGTCGTAGTCGGCAATCGCCTGAATGCGGTCGCCTTTTTGCGCGTAGGCTGAACCCCGGTTGTAGTACGCCGCCGGCTCCTGGGCACTGTACCGCAGCACCTCGTTGTAGTCGGCAATGGCGTTGTCGTACTGGCCCTTGGCTTCGTAGGCGTTGCCGCGGCTATAGTAGGCCTCGGTGTACTTCGGGTTCATATGCAGCGCTTCGGTGAACCGCTCAATCGCCTGGTCGAAGTCGTTCTTCTCGGCCAGGGCAATGCCGCGCTGCAGGACGTCGGTTTCGTCGAACATGATGGGAACCTCGCAAGGAACCGGCGGGCGCCGGAAAGACGTTTTCCAACCGTTCACGGTTCGGCGGCGCGGGCTGCCTTTCCCGCTGCATGCGAGGGGTACAGTCCCCTGTACTACTAACCGCAAACATCGTGAACTTTTTCACACAGTCATGGCCTTGGCTTCGAGCGGAAGCTCGCATTGGTTGGCGGCCCTGCCGCCCTGGGAACGGCTACACCATTTCTAAATCACAATTTCGATGTCTTCGATGCCGAAACTGGGCGACTCGATCGGCGCCGGGCCGGGTTCCGACGGCGGGAAACCGCTGCTGCGGTTCGGACCGCCCTGCTTCGCCTGCCGCACGGCGGTCTCGACGCGGCCGAACACGTCGATGTAGCCGTCGTCGGGCTGTATTTCCGTAACGCCGGCGCACGCAGTCAGCCGAATCGATTCATTGCCGTGCAGGAACACAAGGTGTTCGATGCTCTGCCGGATGGTTTCAGCCAGCTTCGTGGCCTGCCGCGGACCGGAGTCGAGCATGACGACGAGGAACCGCTGGCCCGCGTAACGGGCGACCGTATCAGCCTTGCCGGCCGACCGGAGCATGAACTGAGCCACCTCGTACAAAATACGGTCGCCCAGCAGCGAGCCGTACCGTTCGTTCAACCCGCCGTAATCGTCCAGATCGAACAGGGCCGCGCTCATCTGCCGGCTGTGCTGCCGCTTCTGCTGCCACCACTGCCACAGCAACTCCTCCAATCCGATCCGATTGCGAAGCTTGGTCAGCGAGTCGGTGAACAGTTGCTTCTCGATTTTGTCGATGCGGTCCTCGTATCGGGCGATGGCCAGGAAGGCCACCTCCTGCTCGTCGCGCAACCGGTGCCGGGCGACGCGCAGGTTGTTGATCTCTTCGAGCAGGCGCTGGTTGGCGGCCTCCAGGTCGGAATCGAAGTCCATGTACTTTAGGTTGTTCAGCGTCGTTTCCACCTGGGCGGCCTGATCGAGGTTGGCCATCTCGATCTCGTCGCCCAGCGCCTTCAACTCGCCCAATTCGCCGACACGCTCGCGGAACCGCTCGGCGTTCTCGGCCTGCTCGGCCAGGTACGCTTCGCAGTCTTCCTGGAGCTTTTCGAAGCAATCCTTGATCGTTTCCGTGTCGGAGCGGCCCTTGCAAGCGCGGAGCCTCGTGTCGAGTTCCGTCGCCCGCGCCCCGCTCTTCATCATGGCGATGTTCAGCTTCAGGATCGACGTTTCGATGTACTTCTCGTTCAGGTCCCAATGCTCGGGGGCGTCGAGGGCGACCTGCTGGAAGTCGGCGGCGTTCTCGTCGTACGGTTCGTCGTAGGGCTGGATTTCCGATTCCTCGCCCGCCTCGTCGTCGAGCATCATTTCCAGCGGCGCTGCGGTAAGCTGCTGCGGCAGGCCGCTGAACGGCTCGATCGTAGCGGACCCCGAACCGTTCTCGCCGGTGAGCGTTTCCCAAGCCTCCATGAGCCCCGGCGGACCGTAGCCCAGGAATACCGCCACGGCATAGCCCAGGCAAATGTTCAATACGCCGAAGGCCAAGGTCAGAAAGGTCATATCGAAAGTCGTTTGCACGAGTTCAGTCTGCAACCTGCCCATTGGGAGCATGCAAGGGCGCATACCCTCCCCGGGAAATATAGGTCAAGAACGTCGCCCCGACCGCGACGACTTTTGAGGAGCCCGGCACCCTGGGCCGGACGAGCATCCCAATCGCCCTAATCCACTTAATCAGAGGAGGCGACGCATCCTTCCCATGCCTTCGTCAGAGATTCCACGGGGGACGCAAGGCGCGGGTCAAGCGGCGCGAGGCGTCGGCGTCGTTCACGATACGCTCGGCCGCGGGGTCCCAGACGATCTTCCGCCCACAGCGTATGGCAATGTCGGAAAGGTGCGAAAACGTATCGCTGCGCACGGCGTCGTCGAGGTTGCTCACCGGCTCCTGACGGCTCCGCACGCATTCGATGAAGTTGCGTTCCTGCCCGGTGCTGACGGGCAGGCGGACGGCGTCGTCGCCCAGCGGCGCCTCGGCGAGCGCGGCGGGCTCGCACAGCATGCCGCCGTAGTACGGGGCGATCCAGCCTTCGCTGCCGATGAATTGCGCGTAGTTGTTCAGTTTCGCCAGCCGCGGGTCTTCGTCCTTCGGCAACCCCGTGGCCCAGTAGCGGATGGGCACGCCGTTGGCCTGCCGGATTTCCACGTCCCAGTGGTGGACGGCGTCGTTGCGGTCGGCCCGGTTGATTCGGCCGGTCCCTTCGATTTCCCAGGGGCCGTGGAGATGGGCGTCGTAGGCCCAAACGAGCAGGTCGAGCGGGTGGGCGCCCCAGCCGGCGATGAAGCCCAAGGCGTAGTCGTACACGTGGAACCAGGCGCCGCCGTTGTCGGGGCAGCCCGAGTAGGGCCGCCACGGGGCCGGGCCCAGCCAGAGGTCGTAGTGCAGCCCGCCGGGCACGGGCTTGGGCGTATGGGCGCCGCCGCCGATGCTGTCGGGCGCTTTCACGCGGATTTCGCGCAGCTCGCCCAGCCGGCCGTTGCGGATCAGTTCGCAACCCAAGCGGCAGGCGGCCATCGCCCGGGCCTCGGTGCCGTACTGGAACACGCGTCCGTAACGGCGGATAGCGGCGCGGCACGCCTGGTCCTCGGCGAACGACACGCCCATAGGCTTCTCCAGCGAAACGTCCTTGCCCGCCTCGGCGGCCAGGACGGCCATGGGCACGTGCCAGTGGTCGGGCGAGGCGATGCTCACGGCGTCGATGTCGCCGCGGGCGAGCACGTCGCGGAAGTCGACGTACGCCGCGCAATCGACGTTGTCGTAATGCGTATCGACCGTCTGCTTTGCCCGTTGCAGCACGTGGTCCCACACGTCGCACACGGCCAGCACTTGGGCGTCGGCGCATCCGAGCGCCTCGCGGCAGTTCAACAGCCCTCGCGGGCCCACGCCCAGATAGCCGAGGGTTACGCGGTTGCTCGGCGCCGCCCTGCCGTCGGCGCCGAGGGACCGCCCGGGAACAAACAGGGGAAGCGCCGTCAGGCCGGCCGCTGCCCGGCAGAAACGGCGACGCGAAAGCTTGCCGTGAAGCATGATGGCACCTCGTTCCCATCTATACGGAAAGGCTTGGTTCCACGTTCCCTCTCCCTCCGGGAGAGGGCTAGGGTGAGGGCTTGTGCCTCAATCGTACACAAATGCCGCAAGCCCTCACCCCCAACCCCTCTCCCAAAGGGAGAGGGGAGTTTTCGGATCGCCTCTCACCCTAATCGCGGAGCGATTCGGGCAGCTTGATGACGGAAATGGTGTGCGGCGGGTCGAACTTCTTGTTCACGCCGCCGGGCACCGGCATGTCGAAGTTGCACACGATCAACTCGTCGCCGCGAACGAGCGGTTCGCTCGGCTGGTCGAGCCGGCCGCCGGAGCCGTCGTTCTCGGGGTCCTGCGCCAACGTTCGCACGGTGCCGTCGAGGAACACCATTTGGACGGCGTTGGCCACCGAGTCGGCCACGAAGATCACTTCTCGCTTCGCATCGAAAAAGATCCCGTCGGCGCTCTTCATGAACGGCGCCTTGGCGAAGATGGTGGGCGGCTGCGGGGTGCCGTCGGCGTCAAACTCGATCTTGTGGATCGTGCCGTCGGCAAAATTGCCCACGTACAGGTTGCCGTCGTTGTCCATCGTCAGACCGTCCGCGCCAAAGCCCATCGCCGCATTCTGCGATTCGATTTCGGCAATGCAGTGCGGGTCGTCCTCGAGCGGCTGGGTTGCCCGAATCGTCTCCTTCTTCGCCTCCTCCAACGGGAAACGGAACACGCCGCTGATCAACGGGTCGGTGCCCGGCTTCATCGTCGTGTCGGTCAAGTAGAGATAACCATCGCGAATCAATACGGCGTTGACAACCACCAGACCCTCGATGATCGATTTGGCCTCCCCCGGCTCGCCGTCCTCGATGGGAATCCACAGAACACGGGAGTTATGGCCGGGCTCTGCCGGATTGGCAAACCACTGCAGGTCGGCCACAAACAGGTCTTTGCCGTCGGTGGCGACACCGAAGGGATATGCCTCGTGGTCCGTTTCCGGATGCTTCGGCAACTGGCCGAATTCCTCGTACGTGTTGTCCGCCTTCACCCGCAGCAATACCGGCGGGAACTCGCGATCGTTGATGTTCGGCACCGACACGATCACCTCGCCGTTGGGCATCAAGCACAGGCCGTCCGGCGTATTGTATTTGTCGGGCAGTTCAATGAGCAGTTCCGCCTGCGCAATCGGTTCGGACGGATCGACCTGCTCGGCCGGCTCCTCCGCGGCCGGCTCCTCGATCGGTTCTTCCACCATGGGCTCTTCGGGCTCCGCCGGTTCTTCAGGCGCGGCCGGCTCTTCAGGCTCCTCGGGCGTTGCGGGCTCTTCGGGCTCAATCGGCTCTTCGGGCTCCATGGGCTCGAGGGGGTCGACCTCCGTGGGCTCGATCGGCTCTTCGGGCTCGATCGGCTCGAGGGGATCGACGGGATCATCGACCGGAGGCCGTTCGGGAGGCGGTGTCTCGGTCGGCGGACAGCCGACCAGCGCTGCGGTGAGCAGGCACACGATCGGAATCGCGAGCCATCGCACTCGTTGCAGTTTTCTCGACATAGTGATTCTCCTTCCTCAATGGTGGTAGGAAACAACGGGGCAACCGTTTACGGGGAAATGTCCCCTTCGGCCGGTAAGAAGAACGGTCTCCGTCCGGCCGGTGAACGGTTACAACAACGCGTCACAAAGTGCCCCATAACGGGGCCAGGGCCGTCAACGCGTCTTTATAACGCGCGTACTTGGCTTCGTAAACCGCCGCGTACTCGGGGCGAGGGGTCCGTGTGTCGGTAATGCGAACCATCGCCTGCACGGCCGTCGCATAGTCGGCGAAGCAGCCGGCCGCCACGCCGGCCAAAATAGCCGAGCCCAGGGCGCCCAATTCGCTGCCGGCCGGAATCTCAACGGGCAGTTGGAACACGTCGGCGAACACCTGGCACCATTGCGGGCTGCGCGCCGCGCCGCCGGCCAGCCGGATAGCCTCCGGCCGGTCGCGAAATTGCAGCAGCCGGTCGACGTGCCGGCGGTGGCTCATCACCACGCCCTCGTACACCGCACGCAGCACGTGGCCGCGAGTGTGCCATCCGCCCAGGCCCAGCAGGCACGCTTTCGCGGCGGGGTCGGCGTTCGAGCCGAACAGAAAGGGCAAGAAGACGATATTGGTTTCGTCCGGCTTCACCGCCTCCACCTCTCGGTTGCATACGTCGAAGATCGACTCGCCTCGGGACTCCAGGGCGGCCGCTTCCGGACCCAGCATGTTCGAAACCAGCCATTCCAGGTTGCTGGCCGAGGTGGCGCTGGCTTCCATAATGAGGAAATAGTCGGGCACGCAATAGCGACTGGTCATGAACACGCCGGGGTCGATCACGGGCGTGGGCGAAACGTACTGGTTCACACTCCACGTGCCCGCGATGATCTGCAACTGCCGTTGATCGACAATGCCCGCCGCCAGCCCGCAGGCATCGACGTCGAACAGCCCTCCGGCCACCGGGGTTCCGGCGCGGAGGCCCGTCTGCGCGGCCGCCTGCTCGTTCACCCGGCCGCACACCTCCTCCGAACGCCGCAGCGGCGGCAGGAGCCGCGCCTGCTCCTCAATGCCGTACGCAGCCAGCAACTCCGAATCGTACTCGCCCGCGGCCACGTCGATCAGGCTCGTTCCCGACGCATCGGTCAGTTCGAAGTAGAACTCCCCGGTCAGTTTCGCCCGGATAAAGTCTTTGCACATCAGGGCCCAGGCCGCGCGCTGGAGCATCTCGGGCTCGTGGTCTTGCAACCATGCCAGCAGGGCGTTGGGTTGGCCGGGCCAGAGGGCCTGCATGGTCTTCGGGCGGACCGCGTCGGCAATGCCTTCGGCGTTCCATCGGGCCACATACTCGGCGGCGCGGGTATCGGTGGAAACGATGCCGGGCCGGACGGCCTCGCCGGCGGCGTCGACCAGGTACAGCCCGTTGCCGTGCCCTGCGGTGGCCACGCACGCGATTTCCCCGGCGTCGATGCCGGCGCGGTCGATCACCTCGCGCACGGCCTCGGCGGTGGCCTGCCAGAGGGCCTCGGCGTCGCGTTCGGTTTGGCCGGGGGCGGGCGAGTTCATGGGCGTCTTCCGCCCGGCCGTGGCGAGTTCCCGGCCCTGAAGGTCGAACAGCCCGGCCTTCGCCACCGTGCCGCCGTTGTCGATACCAAGCAAGTAGTCGGCCATAGGGAAGTTCCTTCGTTGAAGCGGGGGGGCGGCTCCCGCCGCGACGGTCTTGTCCGGCGGGAGCGCCTCGCCCTGGTGGTTACTCCGAACCGGGGTCCGTAGCCAAGTTCGTCGGTTCGACTGCCGGCGCCGTTTGGATCGCTTCTTCGATCTCGTCGGCGGCCTCCTCGGGCGTTCCGGCCCCCTTCACGGCCACCTTGGAACGGAACAGTGCGGCGAACAGCACCAACACGACGGCGGAAACGACGGTGGTCCACATCCAGATGTACTGCCAGTCCCGCACGTCTTCGACGGTGTAGTGGCGAATGAGCGCGTCGCACAGGAAGTTGCCGATCAGCAGGCCGACGCCGAAGGTGGCGAGGAACATGAATCCTTGGGCCTGCGCCCGCATCTCCTTCGGCGCCCGGCGGTCGACGTAAATCTGCCCGCCCACGAAGAAGAATCCGAAAATCATCCCGTGAACGAGGATGGCGATGAAATAGAAGACCTCCATGCCGACCATTTCGCCCAGCAGAAACGAGCCGTACCGCACGAGCTGCGCCGCCAGACCGATGACCATGGCCCACTTCAGCCCGACTTGGGCGATCACGAGCGGAATGAGCAGCATGATGAACATCTCGGCGAATTGGCCCCAGTTCTGCGTAACGGTCAGCAGTTTGAAGCCTTTGTCGTTGAGGAACAGCGACAGGTACGACCAGTAAATGGAGAAGGCGATGGTGACCAGGATCGAGATGGCCACGAAGACCGAAAAATCCTTGTACTTGAACAGGGAGAAGGAGCGGAGGCCGAGCACGTCGACGATCGAGGCTTCCTGGCCCTTGGCCGGGGGCGGGGTATGGGGCAGGAACAGGTTGGTCACCGCAGCCACGAAGGCCACGGCCGCCCCGCAGTAGAAGACGGTGGCCGTCCCGTCGATCTCGACTCCCCAGGCCTTCAGCGCCACGTAACTGAACACGCCGGCCGCCACCCAGCCGATCGAGCCGAAAACTCGAATTTGCGGGAACTTTTCCGAGGGGCTGTGCGACATGGCGATCGAGCTGGTCAGCCCCCACGTGGGCATGTACACCAGCATGGCCAACAGCAGCCAAAGGAAGACCCCGAGGCCGGTCGTCGCCTGGGCGGCCAGAATGAGCAGCACGCCCGCCGCCAGGTTCAGCGACGCCAACACCCGCTCCGAGGAAAAATGGCGGTCGGCGAACATGCCAATCAAGGGGGACGCGAGGCAGCCGAGCGCCATGGTGCTCATGATCAGCGGGAGGTAGCCCTGCAGGCCCGGCGTTTCCAGGTACGTGGCCAGCGGAATCCACCACACCGGAAGCATCATGTACTGGAGGAACATCATGCCACTGAGCTTGCTACGCACGCCCAACGACAACGCCGCTTGATCGTTCATGGTTACCAGCCTTTCATCAGGTGAAGGGTGAGGGGCCGGCGGAATGTCGCCCTGCCGGCGCCCGGGTCAGTGGGCCGCGAGTCCTCCGGAAACGTCCACGGTTGTGCCGGTCATGTAACCAGCTCGGTCCGAGGCGAGGAAGACCACGACATCGGCAATTTCGCGGGTCTGGCCGAGCCTGCCCATGGGCACGCGGCTGTTGAAGGCGTCGGGATCCTTGGCCACGGCGTCGGCAATCATCTCGGTAAACATCAGGCCCGGCGCCACGCAGTTGACCCGGAAGCCCTGGGCCACAAGTTCGCGAGAAAGGGAAACGGTCAGGCCGATGACGCCGGCCTTGCTGGCGTCGTACGCGCTTTTGCCGGATCGGGAGCCGCGCAGCGCGGCCTGCGAGGAAACGTTCACAATCGCTCCCGTTCGGCCCAGCGCCTGCAGCCGGCCGACGAACTCGCGGCAGCAGCGGAAGGTTCCGCCCATGTTCACGTCGAGCGTGTAGGCGAACGTGTCGGTGGGCAATTCGGCCGTGGGCGCGGTGGGGCAGAAGGCGGCGTTATTGACCAGCACTTCGACGGGCCCAAAGGCCTGTTCGACGGCGTCGAACATGGCAGCCACCTCGTCGTCGCGGGTCAGGTCGGCCCGGACCGGCAAAGCGGCGCCGCCGGCGGCGCCGATCGCCTCGACCACCGCCCGGGCCTGCTCCGGTTTCGTGCGGTAGTTCACGCCCACCTTGGCGCCTTCCGCGGCCAGAGTTTCGGCAATGGCCCGCCCCAGTCCGGTTGCCGCGCCGGTTACCAGCGCCACCTTGTCTGCCAATCCCAAATCCATGGTTTGCCGATTCGCGTTGAAGTTCAGCCGATTCTGCCAGTCCGGCACCGAGGAAGACTATACCACGGCCCTATCCGCAAGGGAACCCCGGCGAGCAGGGCAGAACAGCCATGGGCACGACTATTAAGGCTGTTTGATGGAATCTGCAACGACAAACGACTCCTCTACCGGGTACCGGCTGCGCGCGTCGAGCCGCTCGACGAGCGATCCCACGTCGATTCGGTCGACCGCGGCGTCGTCCCTCGCTGCCATGGCGGCTGCCATGCCGGCTGCGTGGCCAAGTTGGATCATGGTGCGCTGCAACCGCACGCTCGACGCGGCGATTTTGCTGAACCCGGACCCCCGGCACGCCACCAGCAGGTTTTCCCACGGGCCGGCCGGAATGAGGCACCGGTACGGCACCCCGTAGGCCGTGTTCACCTGCGCAAGGTGGCCGCCGGCGCCATGGATGTCGCACGGGTGGTCGGCCACGGCGACGATGTCGGCGTGAGGCTGGTTGGGCAGGCCGGCCGTCAAGTCGCGCTCGTTGAGCACGTACCGGGCGACCACGCGATGGCTTTCGCGAATGCCCAGCATGGGCGCAATTTCGGCAAGCTCGTAGCCCTGAAATTCGGGAATCTGCTGCAGCCAGTGCCAGTGCGCCCGCACAATCTGCTCGGAACGCCGCATGCATTCGTCGTAGCCCAGGTCGATCAGGGCGCGGCCGGGGAGCGTCGGCATCATGTTCACCATGCGCATGCCGTCGCTCCAGCCGGTGACGAACGCCGCGCGGGGAAAGCGGACCGCGGCTTCCGGTGGCGGCTGGCGCGCCGGGGCGTCGCTCGGCACGATCCGATAGCACCGCGTGATGGCGTTCAGTTGCAGGAAGCCCTGCTCGGGTGCGGAAGGCTCGTCGAACCGTGACCGCGGGTCGACGCCCAGCATGGTTTCGCAACCCAACGCCCGGGCAAGCCACACGTCGCCGGTCGAGTCGATGAACACCTTCGCCCGGACGCGCAGGATGCGGCCCTCGGCGTCTTCGGCCAGGATCGACTGCACGCGGGTACCCTCAGCATTGGGCTCGGCACGGAAAAAGGTCGTTTCGTCGAGCACGACGGCCTTGTCGGTCTCGGCGAGCATTTCGCGCACCACGGCGTCGAACGCATCGGGCTGGTAGGGCACGCAATAGGGCACGCGGCGGCGCTGGCGATCGTTCGGAAGCGAGCGGACGAGCGTGCGTTCGTACTCCTCGTCCTCGGCAACCATGAGGAAGCCCATGGGCGCGTCGGTTTGCACAGGCTGCCGCTTTCCCACCCCGGCCCCGCCGATCGCCTTCATGCGATCGAACAGTTCCTCGGCGATGGAGCAGCCCGGCCCCGGCTCCCAATTGCTCACCAGGGCGTTCGTGCCGGTGCCGCCCAGACGCTTCTGGCGTTCGACCAACACGACGCGGGCCCCCTCGCGCGCCGCGGCGACGGCCGCGCCCACGCCGCCGCTGCCGCCGCCGACGATGCACACGTCCGTCTCGATCTCTTCGGCAATCGGGCCGTCAGGGCGTTCGGCGGTCAACACGTTCCACGAGTCGACCGGTGTCTTGCCGGACAGCGCTCCAGGAAACGTTGCCAGCAGTGCCAAGGCCGTGGTTGCGCAGCCTAACAGGCGACGAAGCGGCGCCGGTCGATTTTGACGAAAACAATCGCGCATGGTGGCTTTTCCTTAAGGGCTCGACAACTATCCGATCCCGCCAGTACACGTCCAGATGCGCCGAGTGTACTGGTTGTGGTGCGGTCCGTCAATTCTCCACTTTCGACCCGTTCATTCCCTCTCGCCGTCCGGCCTCTGAAGGGATACAATTCATCCTGCCTTAGCCGTTCACGGGCTAGACGGTGACCGGTCTATTTTCGCGGCGAAAGGGCGTTAAGCACGAGGAATCCCATCTCCAGAGCGAAAACTGGGACAGCTCCCCGTGAACGGTTACATCCCGCCAATGCATCTCTTGACGAAACGAACGAAGTCATGTCGCTTTTCGACGCCGCTGAAGACGCCAACCGCCGGCAGGCGCAACCGCTGGCCGCCCGCATGCGGCCGCGCACCCTGGCCGAGTTCGTCGGCCAGGAGCACTTCCTGGGCGAAGGACGGCTGCTGCGCCGGCTGCTGGCCGCCGATCGGCTCGGCTCGGTGGTGTTCTACGGGCCGCCGGGCACGGGAAAGACCACGCTCGCACGCCTGCTGGCCGCCGAAAGCCGCAGCCGCTTCCAGCAGCTTAGCGCCGTGGCCGGCGGCGTGAAGGAGCTGCGGCAAGTGCTGGCCGAGGCCGAGGACCGGCTGGCCGCCTCCGGCCGACGCACGCTGCTGTTCATCGACGAAATACACCGGTTCAACAAGGCGCAGCAGGATGTGCTCCTGCCCGGCGTCGAGGACGGCGTGGTCATTCTCGTTGGGGCGACCACCGAAAACCCGTTCTTCACGATCAACTCAGCCCTGATCAGTCGCAGCCGGGTGTTCCAGTTCCAGGCCCTTTCGGCCGACGATGTGAAGACCCTGCTGCGCCGGGCGGCGGCCGACCCCGAGCGAGGCCTCGGCCGATACGACGTTCGATTGCACGACGACGCGTTGGAGTTCCTGGCCGAGGTGAGCGACGGCGACGCCCGGCGCGCCCTTTCGGCCTTGGAGGTGGGCGTGCTTTCGGCCGAGGCGTCGCCGGTCGAGTTCACCCGGGCCCTGGCGCGGGAATCGGTGCAACGGAAGGCGATCGAGTACGATCGTTCGGGCGACCTGCATTACGACACCATCAGCGCGATGATCAAGAGCATTCGCGGCAGCGACCCCGACGCCGCGTTGTACTGGCTCGCCCGCATGCTTGAAGGCGGCGAAGACGTCCGCTTCCTCGCCCGGCGACTGGTTATCCTGGCCAGTGAAGACATCGGCAACGCCGATCCGGCCGCCTTGCCGCTGGCAGTGGCGGCCGCGCACGCGTGCGAGTTGGTCGGCCTGCCCGAGTGCGAGCTGACCCTGGCCCAAGCGGCCACGTACCTGGCCTGCGCACCAAAATCGAACGCCTCGTATGTGGGGATTGCCGAGGCGAAGGCCGACGTGCGCGAAGGCCGCATCCTGCCGGTGCCGGTTCACCTGCGCGACCGCCACTACAGCGGGGCAAAGCGGCTCCAGCACGGCGAGGGGTACCGATACGCCCACGACGAGCCAGACGCGGTGGCTGCACAGGACTACCTGGGCGTCGAGCGGCAGTATTATCGGCCGACCGACCGCGGCTTTGAAAGTGAGTTGGCCGAGCGGCTCACGGCGATTCGAGCACGACTTCGGGCGGTCCATGCCCCGCCGGAATAGGGCCTTCCTGGGACGAAGCAGCTTGAACCGGGGAACGGTCCCCGATGCGGGCGGAAAGCTTGCAGCGGGCCGCTGCTTTCGTTTACACTGGAATAAGCTGTCTCCGCCTGTCCGAATCGTAACGAGGTGCTTCCCAGCCGGGCCGTCTGAGAGTGCGCCTTTTGGCAGGCACAATCCCGCCCTGTACCGCCGGAACGGTTATCGTCCGACGTAAGTCGTCACGGGAGTTTGAGCATGGCTTCGACGCCAACCCACGCGTGGTTCTACCAGGTCGACGGCCGGCCAATCGGTCCGGTGTCGGAAGAGCAGTTGCGTGCCGCCGTGTCTGCCGGGGTGGTCGATGCCGATACGATGGTGCATCACGCCACCTGGCCGGGCTGGTGTCCGGCGTCGCAGGTTTCGGGCCTGGTGGTTGCCAAGTTGGCGGTGCCTCCGGGCATGGAGGCGACTCCCACGCCGCCGCCGGGGCTGGCAGCTTCCGGGCCGCCAAAGGCCGCCCTGGCGCCCACGCCGCCGCCGGGCATGGAGGCGGCGCCCTCGCCCACGCCGCCGCCGGGCATGGAAGCAGCACCGTCATCGCCGCCGGCTGGTGGCACAACGGCGCCGCCGGCGGGTCCCGAGCCGCCACCGGCCCCCATGCCGCCCACGCCGGTATCGGCCGCCGTTGCGCCCGCGGTGCCGCCGAGCGCGCCGGCCGTGGCTTCGGCGGCAGGCCCGACCGTTGCGCCGCCGGCGCCGGAAGCGTCGGCAGGTTTTCCCGTCCAGGTGGCCGATTCGCCCGGCCCCGGCCACCACGCCGCTGCCCCCGTGCGAAGGCGCAAGAAGGGTTCGCCGCTGGTAACGGCCCTGCTGCTGCTTCTGGCGCTGGCGGCCTGCGCCGGATTGGCCGCCGTCGTGTGGTTCGGGCCGCCAATGGACGAACCGTCCGTGGCCGACAACCCCGACGACGCCGATCTGCAACTGGCCCGGGCGACTCGCCCGCGTGAGCGCGTTCGCCCTCGGCCCGAGGAGGAAGACGACGGGTTCGCCCTCCCCGAATGGAACCCGAACGCCGGTCGCCCGTCGGGCGACTTCCATCCGACCTTCGAAAGCCCCGACCCGCCCGAACCCCGCAACCATATCGACAAGTTGGTCTTCGCCCAGTTGGAAACGCTGGGTATCGAGCCGGCGAACCTGTGTTCCGACGCCGTGTTCCTGCGCCGGGCGTACCTGGACGTCATCGGCACGCTGCCGACGGTCGAGGAGTCCCGCGCCTTTCTTGAGGACGACAGCCCCGACAAGCGTGCGAAGCTCATCGACGAACTCTTGGAACGGCCCGAGTACGCCGACTACTGGGCGATGCGATGGTCGGACATCTTCCGCGTGAAGGCCGAGTTCCCCATCAATCTGTGGCCGAACGCCGCCCAGGCCTACCACCGCTACCTTCACCACTCCATGGCGACCAACAAGCCCTACGACCAGTTCGTGCGCGAACTGCTCACCTCGTCGGGCAGCAACTTCCGCCAGGGCGAGGTGAACTTCTACCGGGCATTGCAGAACTATGAACCGGCCACCATCGCCAAAGCGGTGGCTCTGGCGTTCATGGGTGCCCGGGCGGGGAACTGGCCGGAGGAACGGCTTAACGGGATGGCGGGCTTTTTTGCGAAGGTGGGCTACAAACCGACCCGCGAGTGGAAAGAAGAAATCATCATCTTCGACCCGCACAAAAGCGAAGGCGCTGCACTCCAGCCGGTGTTCCCCGACGGAACCTCCGTGGAGATTCCCTGGGACCGGGACCCGCGGGTGGTATTTGCCGACTGGCTGATTACGCCGGAGAATCCGTGGTTCTCGCGGCAAATCGTCAATCGGCTTTGGTACTGGATTTACGGGCGCGGCATTGTGCACGAGCCCGACGACGTACGGCCCGACAACCCGCCGTCGAACCCCGAGTTGCTCAATTGGCTTGCCCGCGAGTTGGTCCAGGCCGATTACGACATGAAGCACATTTGCCGGTTGATTCTCAACTCGAGCACGTACCAGCTCTCTTGCATTCCCAAGAGCGAGCATCCCGAGGCAGCCGCGCACTTCGCGTCGTATCCGGTTCGCCGGCTGGAGGCCGAGGTGATCATCGACGCGCTGAACCAAATTACGGGGACGACCGAAAACTATTCGAGCATCATCCCCGAGCCGTACACGTTCATTCCGGAAACCCGCCGGGCCATCGCCCTGCCCGACGGCAGCATCATCAGCGGCTTCCTCGAACTGTTCGGCCGCACGCCGCGCGACACAGGCTACCAGTCGGAGCGGAACAACAACATTACGGCCGGCCAGCGACTGCACATGCTCAATTCGAGCCATGTACGCAACAAGATTCGCAAGGGGCCGGGCATCAAGGAGCTGTTGGAAGGGAATGGAAGGGAGAACCTGTACCTGGCAATCCTCTCGCGCCCCCCCGGCGATTTCGACCAAGGCGGCGGCGGCGAAGAATTGGCATGGACGCTCATCAATACCACCGAGTTTTTGTTCCGGCACTGAGGCTCCGTGGGATAGGCTTCCAGCCTGTCGGCGGGGAAAGACAGGCTGGAAACCTGTCCCACACAATACAATAGGTCATTACTCCCGCTTGCCTACGAAAGATACGATCATGACCAGGAATCGTGAGGTTTACGTTCCGCTTTCCGAAACGGCGGTTTCCTTGGGCAGCGGGCGGTGGTCGCGCCGCGAAATGCTCCGGCGAGGCGCGTTGGGGCTCGGCGGGCTGATGCTGGGGCACCGGCTGTGCGCGGCCGACAACCCGCCCTCGGAAACGACGCCCGGTGAAAAACGCGAGGCCAAGGCCAAGGCGGTCATCCAAATCTGGCTGTCCGGCGGCCCCCCCCACACCGACACGTTCGATCCCAAGCCCGATGCCGGCGCCGAGTACACCGGCCCGCTGACCGGATACCTCGAAACCAATGTGAGCGGGATTCGCATTGGGGAAAAACTGCCGATACTGGCCAAACTGGCCGACAAGTATTCGCTCATTCGCAGCGCGACGCACGGCGTGTTCGGCCACGAAACGGGCTCGTACATGATGCAAACCGGGCGGAAGCCGGGCGGGCGTCTGGTCTATCCGGCCATCGGCGCCATGTGCTGCGCCCTGAAGGGCTTCGAGGAGGAATCCGAGAGCCTGATTCCCCCCTACATCGTGCTCACCCAGCCGCAAGGCCGGTTCTCGGAGGCCGGGTTCATGGGCCAGCGTTACCGGCCGTTCGCCACCGGCGGCGACCCCAACTCGCACCGGTGGGCCGTCGAAGGCATCGTCGCGCCGGGCGTTTCCGACGCCCAGCAGGCTTACCGCCGCGACATGCTCACCCAGGCCGACCTCCTCGCCCAGGCCCTCGACGGCCACCCCAAAATTCGCGCCGCACAACAGGCCAAGGACGAAGCCTACGGCCTCATCCTCGGCGACGCCGGTAAAGTGTTCGACCTTTCCCAGGAGAAGGACGAGTTGCGCACGGAATACGGGCGGAACACATTCGGGCAGTCGTGCCTGGCGGCGCGGAGGCTGGTCGAGGGCGGGGTGAAGTACGTGACGGTAAACCACTGGGGATGGGATACCCACAAGGAGCACTTCCCCGCGGCGAACCGCCTGTTGCCCATGCTCGACAACGGCCTGGGCACCCTGATCTCCGACCTGGCGGACCGCGGACTGCTCGACAGCACGCTCGTGTGGTGCTGCGGCGAGTTCGGCCGGACGCCGAAGATCGACTGGTCGCCCCCGTGGAACGGCGGCCGACACCATTATGGGCACGTCTTCTCGGTACTGGTCGCAGGCGGCGGCTTCCAAGGGGGGCAGGTGGTCGGTTCGTCCGATTCGAAGGGGGAACACGTCCGCGATCGGCCGGTCTACCCCGGCGATCTGTTCGCCAGCATTTTCGAATTGCTCGGCGTCGACCCCGACGCCAACCTGCCACACCCGATGAATGAGGTCATCAAGGCCGCACCCCAGCCCGAAGAAGGAATCAAACGGGCGGGAAAACTCGAAGAAATCATGTAGCGTAAGGAATAGTGAATGATTCGATTCCCATGGCACGCAACCCTGGCGATTGCCTTGCTCCTGGCAGCCGCCTCGCAGGCTGCCGCACAAGGCGGCGACAGCGACACGTACATCGGCTACGTCTATCCGGCCGGCGTCCAGCGCGGGACCACGTTCGACGTGGTCATTGGCGGGCAGCACATGGCGCCGCCCGACGCGCGCAAAGGCCTGGACTACGAAATCGTCATCGAAGGGCCGCGGATTCAGGACGTGGCCGAGGTCTTCATCTCCGGCGAGGGCGTGAAGGCCGAGGTGGTCAGTTGGTACCGGCCGATGACCCAAGGCGAGTCGGTCCGCATCGGAATTCAAACCAACGCCAAGATCGAAGAAATCGAGAAGCAGGAAGGCCGCAAGATCTCCCGCGAGGAGGCCTACGAACTGCTCGGCATTACCGAGGAGCACCTCGAAGAGCAGAAGAAATACCGCAAGCGGTCGTCCGACCCGAAGCGACAGCCCAACGCGCAACTCGAGGAAGAGCTTACGGTTCGAATTACCGTGGCCCCCGACGCCGAGTTCGGCCGGCGCGAACTGCGTGTGATGACGCCGTCGGGCCTTTCGAACCCGCGGTGGTTCTTCGTGGGCCAATGGCCCGAAGTTTACGAACAGGAGCCGAACAACCTGGAACCGCACGCGTCGATGCACGTGCCGTTGCCGTCGGTGGTCAACGGGCAGGTCATGCCGGGCGACGTCGACCGGTTCGCCTTCGAGGCGAAGCGGGGCACCAAACTCGTAGCCCACTGCGCCGCCCGAGAGGTGATCCCCTACATCGCCGACGGCGTTCCCGGCTGGTTCCAGGCCGTGTTGCGTCTTTACGATGAATACGGCCGCGAAGTAGCCTTTGCCGACTCGCTCGGATTCCGGCACGACCCGGTCCTTTACTACGAAGTACCCCGGGACGGCACGTACGTGCTCGAGGTGCGCGACTCGATCTACCGGGGCCGGGAGGATTTCATCTACCGAATTTCCATCGGCGAAATTCCCTACATTACCGATATCTTCCCACTGGGCGGCCGGTCCGGCGAATCGGCCACCGTCGAATTGACCGGCTGGAACCTGCCCGTCGATTCCGTGCGCATTCAGCCCTCCTTCGACGGCGGCCGGATCATTCATCCCATCGTCGTCGAGGAGGACAATATCGCCACGAACCGCGTCGGGTTTATTGTGGACAACCTGCCGGAGTTGCTGGAGCGGGAGCCCAACGATACGCGCGACGGCTCGCAGCGGGTAAGCACGAACACCGTGATCAACGGCCGGATCGAACGGCCCGGCGACGTCGATTACTTCCAGATCGAGGGTTCCGGCGCGATTGTGGTGGAAGTGTTCGCCCGGCGGCTGTATTCGCCGCTCGATTCGATTGTTCGCCTGCACGATCCGCGAGGCAGCACCATCGCCTACAACGACGACTACGAAGACCGAAGCTGGCCGCTGATTACCCATCATGCCGACTCGCGCCTCCACACCAACGCCCAAGGCGCCCGCTACGTGTCGATTACCGACTCGCAGGGGCGGGGCGGGCCCGATTTCGCCTACCGCTTGTACATCCGCCCGCCGCGGCCCGACTTCGACCTGCGCGTCACCCCCTCCAGTATCACCGCCCGGGCGGGTACCAACGTGCCGATCAAGGTCCACGCGATTCGCAAGGACGGGTTCGACGACGACATCATGCTGGAACTGGAAAACCCGCCGCCGGGGTTCAGCCTGAACGGCGCCTGGGTGCCGGCCGGACAGGACGACTCGTACCTGACGCTGAACGTCCCGAAAGAAGCCACCACCGAGCCCGTCGTCCTGCAAATCATCGGCCATGGCACCGGCCGCGGCCGGCGTCGGGTTTCCCGGCCCGCCTTTCCCGCCGAGGAAATGATGCAGGCGTTCATCTGGTATCACCTGGTGCCGACGCAGCACTGGTCGGTGTTCGTTACAGGCAGCCCGCCCGGCAATCCGCCGTGCAAGTTCGTCGACCAGGCAGTGCAGCTTTCCACCCGCGGTCCGGCGCCGATTCGTGTGCAGGTGGGCGACATCCAAACCGCCGCCGAACTGCGGTTTGCGTTGAGTCATCCTCCTGACGGCGTTTCACTTGAAGACCCCGTGGTCATGCCCGGCGGCGTGGTGGTTCCCGTCCAGTGCGACCCCGAAAAGGTTGAGCCGGGGTTGAAGGGCAACCTGATCTTCGTCGTATCGCGGGAACGGACCATTCCGCCCAAGGAGGAAGGCGACAAGCCGACAACCCGCCGCAGCACCATCGGCATGGTTCCCGCCATCCCCTTCGAAGTGGTCGGGCGCCGGTAGCGCGGTTTATTCGTTTCGGACGGGCCGGGGTAGCGGCTCGACGTGAATCGAGACAAACGTCGACTGCCCGAACCGTGCCCGAAGCCGCTCCTCGACCTGCGAAGCGAGTATGTGCGCGTCGGAAACGCGCATGTCGGCATCGACGCGGATATGCAGATCGACGGCAATATCGCCGCCGATGCGGCGAGTCCGAAGCTTGTGCGGTTCCTCGACGCCCGGCACGCTCGACGCGATCTGGAGGATTTCCGCCTCGAGGGCGTCGTTGAGCGACTCTTCGGTCAATTCGCCGATACTTTGCGACGAAATCTGCAGCCCGACTTTTACGATAAGCAAACTGACCAGAACGGCGGCCGCCGGGTCGAGCAGGCGCCACGGTTCCCCGAGCAACATGGCGCCGCCGATACCCAGCATGGCGCCCACCGACGAAAGGGCGTCGGAACGGTGGTGCCACGCGTTGGCAATCACCGCCTTGCTTTCGATGCGCTGCCCGACATGGATCGTGTACTGGTACAGCAACTCCTTGACGGCAATGGAGACGACGGCCGCCGCCAGAGCGACGGCGCCGGGCGATTCGAGCGGTTCGCCTCGGAGGTTCGCCCAGATGGTCGATGCGCCGTTCCAGAAGATGCCGCCTCCGACGAACAGCAGGACGCCGCCGATGACCGCGGCGGTCACCGTTTCGTATTTGCCATGGCCGTAATCGTGGTTTTCGTCCGCCGGGGCGGCTGCAATCCGGGAGCCGGCAATCGCGAGAATGTCGGTCCCCAGATCGGAAACCGAGTGTGCCGCATCGGCAATCATGGCGCCGCTCTGACCGACAACCCCGGCCGCCAGTTTCAACCCGGCCAAGCCCAGGTTGACGGCGAAGCCGATCCAGGTGACTCGTGTCGCGGCTCGGGTTCTGTCGCTCATGGTGGTGCCGGCTCGCAGGCGTTCCGCGGTTCTGGCTGGTCGCGTAGCGCAAGCACGCCAGCGTATCGAGTTTCGCCACCCGCCGCAACCACCCATCGGCCGGTCCTTACCCCCGATTGACACGATCGATCGCGCGGCTTAGAATCAAGAGTTCCACGCTGGAGGTCGATGATGACGATCATCGTCTGCACGCATGGTTTCGGGGCGGTAGCTCAGCTGGGAGAGCGCTTGAATCGCACTCAAGAGGTCGGGAGTTCGAATCTCCTCCGCTCCACTAATGATTCCGGCCGTAAATGGCCACAATCTGCTAATGTATGCCTAAGTCTCTCTCGGGCATACGGTTGCGCCGGCCTTGTCTTATTCGGGCCGCAGTCGGCAGATACCGACTGACGCGCATTTTGACGCGTCTGAAGCGTTTCTACGTCCTAATTCATTCGCTGCAACCAGCGACCAAACCAGATTTGGCCTTTCCGCAACGCCGTGAAAACGCGATGGATGGTTGCACACACGCCTGGCAGGGGGTAAACTGGCGGCTGCCGCATGCACATTCACCCACTGGAGGTCGCCTGGTGGGGCTTTTACCAGTCTCCCTACTCGGCACGTCTCGGAATCGGGCGGATATCAACCGCAAATGCATGCACTTAATCAAGGTTATCGCCCATGCCCAAACGCACGAGCAAAAGTGGTAGCGAACTGTTCATTGTCGACAGCAGCGACGCCGAGTGGAAGGTGCTCCGCTACCTGCACGACTGGTGCCAGTTTTCGAAAGCGATCGACATTGCTACCGGCTACTTCGAGATCGGCGGCATGCTTGGCCTTGAGGACCAGTGGCAGAAGGGCGTCGCCAATACCAGGGCCACTGCAAGGCCCAGGGCCGCACCGACCTCACCGCCAACAACCGCGCCTACTGGCGCGAAATCGAAACCGTTCTCCAAGCCGGCCACCCCGTCCCGGAAAACGTGCTGAAGGAATATCGGCAATTGAAGGGCGGGAAGTGATTGCCTTAGCCTGACCGACGTTGACTGACTAGGCAAGTGCGGCTGGCTTTCGTGAGCGTGAGTGCTGGAGCACAACAGTGGACAGAACATTGATTCAACGTTACGCGACGAGCATGGTCAACAGCCTTCTCGTCAAGGCAAAGGCGCTCGCGCCTCTGGAGCACGGTGGCACGAAGGGACAGCTACGCGAACTGTTTGTGACAGAAATACTCGGGAGGTACTTGACATCGCAATTTGGAATAGGATCGGGCATCATCATCAATCAGCGAGGGGACCAAAGTCAGCAAACCGACATCATCCTTTACCAC
>CAYPWB010000012.1:0-38359 GCA_964414315.1 uncultured Planctomycetaceae bacterium
ACCCTTCACATCGAAGTGAAGCGGCATCTCGTCGCGCGCGATACGCGAGCCCAGCGGGGTAGCCACGTCGTCTTCGCTCGGATCGCGCAGCAGCAGGGTCGCCCGACAGTCGTCGCGCCGGGCAAAGGCATTGGCGAGCATTACCGGTCGCACGGGGTTCGCGTGCGCGTAGGCAAAATTCGGCGGCCGGATCCCGGAAATCCGCAGCCACGGCTCACCCACGACGGCGATTCGCAGCGGTTTGCGCATGGTGCTATTACCCTTTCCACGCCCCGAAACAGAGCGCGCAGTTGCGTGACCGAAAATCCTCGTTCTTGACCTCGCGGCGGCAGTGGTCAAACGCCGGCGAGTGCCACACCGACGGCCCGTCCTCAAAATCCCATAGCGGCAGTGACGGCGCATAGACCCGCCGGCAGGGCGTCACGCGCCCCAGGCCGTCGACGCCGATCGACACGAACGGGCTTTGGCAGCGGTCGCCGGGCGCGGCCGGGTCGATCGGCTGGGGCCAGTTGCGCACCTGGGGGCCGAACTGGCGGTGATAGTCGGCCAGCGCTGCGATCGTCTCGGGGTCGTCGCGCCGCAAGACGTGTTCGAGAAACCACTCGTCTTCGCCGGCGTGGTGATGGGGCAACAGGTTGTGGAGGTCGACGGCGTGGGCGCCGAGCTGCTCGGCCAGCTCGACGTAGCGCGGGATCCGTTGGAGGCTGCCGCGGGTCACGACGAACGAGACGGCGGTCCGGCACAGCGTGGACAGCACGCGGACGCCGTAGCAAACGTGCTCGAACCAGCCGCGGCCGGTGTTCTCGAAGTATTCGTCCCCGTCGGCGGCGTTGAGGCTTACGGACACTTCGCGGACGGCCTCAGTAGGCGCCACATTTGCATACCACTGCACGCCGTTGGTAATCAGCGTGGTCCGCAGACCGCCGAGCGCCCGCAGTACTTCGCCGCGCTGCGGGCTTAGGGTCGGCTCGCCGAAGCCGGCGACGCAGGCGGTTTGCAGGGTGGGAAACATCGCGCGGACTCGATCAATGAGCTTGGCGGTGACATCCGGGGCCTGGGTCGCCGCCTTAGCGGCCCGTTGCCGACGGCAAAACCGGCAGGCCAGATTGCAGGCGTCGGTCTGATAGACGTTTAACTCGACCGGGCCATTCTTCCAGGATTCCATGGCGGTCCTTCAGAAAATCAGAAAACGAGTCCGATCAGCCACGCGATCGCCTTAGCCGCGAGGCACACCAGGGCGATCGTCCAGACGACCGCCCCAAGTCGCTCGTGAAACCGGGGTCTGCCGTGCCAGGCCATCAGGTCGCCTCCCGGTAGTCGCAGGCCAGCCGGGCGTAGTGCTGCTCGAAGCGTTCGGCCGGTGGCGCACGGAAGTCTTTCTCGCGACGCAGCGGCCCCGGGCGAAAGTGGCCGTCAAGCGAACCCAGTAGCGCGAACAAGTCCAGCGGATTCGGGCGGGCGGCAAACCGCGCGGCGAACCGCGAAGGCCAGTCCCGCAGCCAGTCCACCTGGTTGTCCGGCGCCGAGAGCTTCTCGAAGTCGCGCCGGAACTTCGTGTAGACGTCCAGCAGGACGTGCTTGGGCACCGGCCGCGGCGCCCAGTAGCGCTCCGACCAGCTCGGGTTCACCTGCCCGGCGCAGCTCGGGCAGTCGCGCAGCGCAAAGCCACCGAACTCGTAGCGGTAGTGATAGCCGCGAGCCTCGAAGCGGCGAATCTGGTCGATTTCGCAGCTATGGGCCTCCGGGTCGAGGGGAAACTCGCGGGCCAGCTCGGTGCGGAAAATCTTCACGCCCAGTAGGCAGACGTCGCGAAGCGGTTCATGCAGGGGCAGGCAATAGAACACGCAGCGGTCATCAGCCTGGACGATACGCTCGTAAAGGCTCCAGATCGCATGGCGGTGCAAGGCCATATCCTCATCGACCTGGACGTAGTAGGGCGTGTCGCACAGGTCGATCATCGCCTGAAACGCCGCGGACATCGGCGCCACGTTGTGGAGGATCCGCAGCCGGAAGCGGCACCGCTGCTTGGCCAGCCCGGCCAGGCAGTCGACCAGGTCCGGGGCCTCGACGGTCGAGACGAACACGGTTAGCCGGTCGCGGAGGTCGCGACCCAGCGCGGCCGGGGAGACGGGAAACGCTGCGTCATACATCAACCCGCTACCCAGCCGGCGACAGGATTGCACGGCCAGGCCCAACTGGGCTAGTTGTGGCACGCGGATCATCAGCGGGTGTTGGATTCGGGCGACGCTCACGATAGCACCTCATCCCATTGGGGCCGCAACACGGCCGGGTCGGTCTCGGCTCGCAGCCAGGCGTGCCCGTGGCACGCGACACGGTAGCGGAGTTCGTCGTCGCGCAACAGGCGGGTGACGACCTGCACGGCCTCGCTGTCGTTGGCCGCGAGAAAGCCGGTCTGACCGTCGCGGATCAGCTCGCCCCAACCGCCCCGCTGGCTGGCGACGACCACCGCGCCGGCGGCCATCGCCTCCAGGCCCACCCGGGGCCAGTTTTCGGCGGCCTGGCCGTCGAGTTGCAATAGCACCGCCGACCGCCCCAGCACCTCGCCTGGGTCGATCGACCCAGGCGGGCGGGCCGTGACGCAGGCAGGCTGGCGGCCCAGCAGCCGGTCGATCCGCCGGTCGACGCCCAGCAGCTCGGCGGCAAAGGGCGGGTGCGACGGTTCGCCGCGGCAGAGGGCCGCGTGCCGGTCGGCGATCCGCTCCAGCACGCTGTAATAGTTCCGCGGCCACTTGGCCGGGTCCGGGCGGGCGATCCGGCTTACGCGCGCCGCCGAGGCGCCCACCCGCGGCACGACCGCATCACGACGATACCACGGATCACGGAACGCGAACGCGCCGCGGATCACACGGCCCTGGTGGGGTGTGTAGCCCCACTTGGCCAACTGCGGCTCTAAGCGACTCCGCTGAAAGTCGCTCTGGAAGACGACGACGTCGGGCGGGCCGTAGCGGCGGAACGTCTTGCGTTCCAGCGGCGTCACGGCCGTCATGCACGGGACCCAGACCAGCCGGCATTGCAGGTCCCGCAGCGCGTCAAACGCCTGCAAGAAGGCCGCGTGGCAGAAACTGACGACCGTCGATCCGCGCATCCCGGGGACATCGAGACACGAGCCGCGCGGGACGTCGACGACATCGGCACCACCGTGCCGGTCGAGCATCGCCGTGCTTTGCCGCGGCTCGGGCCGGAGGATCGTCGGGCGCCAGCCGCCGGCCCACCACATGCAGAGCGTGTGGTACAGCTCGGTGTTCGCGCCGCCGACGGGGCCGGGGAGTCCGTAGACGAAGAAACGGTCCATGGAAATAGCTTAGCCGGTGGCGCGGCCAAATCCGAGGCCCGAGAGATCGGCGCCGTCACTGGGGCGCCGGGGGGCGATTTTGGCGCGCGGCGCGAATTTCGCCAGGTCATTTGTAGCGCTCGATCACGAAGTAGCGGGCGTCTTGATAGTCGCTGCCCGTGGCACCGAAAGTCCCGTAGCCAACCGAGCCGCCGCTGGGGACGCTGCGGAGGTACTTGCCTTCGGATTGGGTATAGGAGTGCAACCGCCAGCCTGGTGGGATGTCAGCCTCCGCACCACACCAGAGCTTGACGGTGCCGATCGCGTCGTCGTAGTAGTCGCCGGCAATAACGGTGCCGTAGACTTTGTTCCCTGCGTTGCGCTGGCCGATCAGGCGGTAGAGGATCCAGTCGTCGTAGAAGATGTTCGGGTCTTTGCCGTTCACGGGGGGAATCCAGACGTTGAAGCCGCCCCAGAGCGTCGGCAAGTCGGCGACGTCGCCCCACGCCGTCGCGGGCGCGGTAGCGGAGTATTTATTCAAGCACAGTTGCAACACCGGTTCCACGGCCACGCTGAGGACCGTGGAGCCGTTGTTCCAGTCGCTCGTTGCGCGGGCTTGGTACAGGGTTTCGGCCGGCGCGCGCACAAACCAGCCGAAGCCGCCGAATCCACTACTTGGCGGTTCGGTGACCCAATCGAGAAAGATAAACCCTGGCAGCCCGGGTGCCATGTACGTTGTGCTCGGAAAAGGGCCGGCACAGAAGCCGCTCTGCATGTTGTCGGCGCCCACGTCGGGGTGAACTTCCAGGATCACCGGTCGGTCGGTCGCAAAGTGCATCCGCGCGTGGGTGGTATCGTCGGCATCATTCAGTTCGGCCGGCCCATTGGCCACAGGCAGAAACAGGCTCTTTGTCCGCCAATTCGTATAGCCTTCCACGGAAAAGTTCCCTGCTTCGTCGTCGCGGGGCACGAAGCTGTCGACCAGTTCAAAGCATCGGTAGGCGGCCGTGCGGTACTTGGACGGGTCGCCGCTGGCGGTGAATCGGGCGGTGATGCCGGATCGGTCGTAGCAGAGCGCCTCTAGGCGTCCGTTGGCGCGAATTACCCAGAGGCGTTCGCCTACGCTCGGCCACGCCGGAGGGTAGACCAGGTTTCCAGTGGTTGGGCCCTCATCGACCGGGGGCAGTTCGTCGGTCAACTCGCTGAAGGTCGGCAGGTAGACCAGTTCGGCGGTCGCGTCGTCCTGAACGGCGTATTGTAGGCCATCGCCGCTGTCGTACCCTTGTGGCAACACAGGCTTGGCGGGCACGATGACGGCGCCTGGGTAGTCGCCGGCGACTTGGGTGTGGTTTTCGCCGCGGACAATCTCGTAGAGCATGGGCGCGGTTTGCTCAGGGCCAAGTCGCACCACGGCCCAGACCACGCCGGTGCCGCTGGCCTTCCAGAGGATCGTGGCGCCGGTCCCGGCGCCGGCCTCCAGGTGGTTGGGCTGTTCGTCGGCCACGTCGGCCGTGGTGGCCGATTCCTGGCCGCTGTCGACGTTGACCTTCGCCGGGCACACGGCGTCGATCCAGGCGTGGCCGGTCCGGCCGGCGGCGATCGGCTCGCAGGTGATGACGAATTGTCCCTTATGCGCGGCGTCGGGAAGCACGCAGGCCAGCGCGACCCGGTCGGCGAAGGTCCCGGCGTTCTCGCTGGGCAGCACGATCGGCTGGTCGATCCCCAGCACGCCGAAGCGGTGAACGTCCAGGCCGGCGTCGTTGCGCACGAGGACCCGATTGCCTGAGGCGAAGTCGCGGCCCGGGCCGGGCGGGCCGGGCTGGCGGGAGCGTTGGCGGCGCTGGTAGTCCCGGCCGGCGTCGATCAGCGTGTTGAACGTCGCCGCGGAAATTTCCAGCGGGTCGCCGGCGGTTACCTTTTTCATGGGGCGGTGCCGATACCGAGCGTGGAAAAGTCGAATTCGTAATGGACGCGGTGGACCAACGCGACGATCGGCTTGGGGACGAGGATCTTGGCCGCGGCGTCTTCGGTCCATTCGTAGCGGACATCGAGATAGCCCCAGCCGGGCTTATTGACGCGGAGGTCGCCGATTTCCAGGCCGTCGCGATTTTCGCTGGCCGCGAAGTGGTAGTTGACGGTCCAGAGTTCTTCGCCGCGCTTGTTGCCCTGGGCGCCGCGGAAGAGGACTTCGCCGGCCTCGTAGCCGCGGAACGTGTCGTCGTTGGTCCGGCCGGTCATGCGGGCCAGAAAGCGCACGTAGGCGTGGGTCACCGCGTCGGGGGCCAGTTGGTGGTTTTCGGTCCACTCCAGCGCGGGCACCTGGATATCGAGGCCGTCGACGCCGTCGGCCGAGCCGCCGATCACGTTGAAATGGTCCGGGACGCCGTCGACGGCGTCGGAGTCGGTCACTTCGAGCGATTGGGTGATGTGGGCGGAGCCGCCGGCCGTGTCGAACGTGTAGCTCGATTGACCGACCTCGGGGAGTTTTTTCGGGCCATACTCCGCGCGGCCCAGCCACCACGTTTCGCCGCCGCGGTCCAGTTCGACCGCTTGCTTGGTGAGGTTGTACCAGGTGGCCGGCGCCCAGGCGTTGAAGTAGGTGAGCGCGACGTCTTCGTCGGCCGTGCCGTGTACGGTGGCGATCAGCTCGCGGCGGGAGCTGGCGCCCAGTTGGGCCGATCGGCTCTCGAATTTTTCGGCGACGTAGACCATTAGGCAAATTCCAGGCGGCGGCGTTCCAGTCGGGTGAGCTTGTCGTTGGTCTTGTCGGTGTTGGCGGCGATTTGCTCCGTGTGCTTGGCCGTTCGCTCGGCGGGCGAGCCGCCGGCCATCATGCCGGCGGCCGTGGCCGAGAACGTTCCGGCGACGGTGGTCTGCCGCGTGGATTGCTCAAGGATCTCGCCACGGCGTAGCGCGAACAGGTGATCGACCTTCTCCTGGTCCAGGCCCATCTCCCGGGCCCGCTGGCGGTAGGCCTCTTCTTCGAGCTCGAGCTCGGCCAGGCGGCGGGCCCGGCCGGTCTTCGAGCCGCGGATTTCGGCGCGGGCCAGTTCCTCGTCGAGGCTTTCGGCGGCCGCGTCGCGGCGCTGGGCCTCGCGTCGCTCGGCCTCGGCGCGCTCCTCGCCCTGGCGGCGGTCCAGGGCGCGGATTTCCAGGTCTCGCATGTCGCGCAGCGCGGCCTGGGCGGCCGGATCGTCCTTGGCTTTGCGGATCCGCAGGTTGTAGTTGTACTGGAGCAGGGCCCGCTCGCGGTCGTAGCGGTTTTCGATTTGCTGCAATTCGAGGCGGTGGCCCTCTTCGGCCAGGCGGCGGCGGCGCTGGGCGATCGCTTCTTCGGCCGCTTCGCGCTGGGCGGCCGCGGCGGCGGCGGCCGGGTCCGGGGCCGTCGGGCCGTCGGCCTTCGGCTGGCCCGTCAGGGCGTCCGGGTCGCCATCGCGGAGCGCGGCCAGGCGGTTGCGGATCTCCATCTCCCGCGCGGCGATGCGCCGGGACTGGGCGTTGAGCTTGCTTTCGGCGGCACGGTCCTGGGGGCCGTAAATGCGATCGAGGCCGCCGCCCGTCGCCCAGGCTAGCTGTTTGTGGACTTGCTCGGCCTCGCGGCCTAGCTCGCTCAACTCGTTTTGCAGTTGCGTGATCGCCACGGCACGCATCTGCTCATTGACCTTTTGCTGGGCGCCGGCCACCCCGTCGAGCTTCCCGCTCGTCTCGTCCAATTCCAAGCCGAGGTCTCCGTAGGCGGCTTCGAGATCCCGGATAATTCGCGTGGCCTCTTGCTGTTCCTCGCTCGTGAGGCTTTGCTTTTGACTCAACTGGTCGAGCCGCGCGACCATCTCCTGATGGGTAGCCCGCATTTCGTCGCCGCGCTGCCGGGACTCACGCATCGCGGTGGACCATTCGCGGGCCTGGGCGGCGCCGTAAGCCAGGGCCAGGGCCAGGCCCCCGACGACCGCGGTCGCCGCGGCGATCGCCGCGACGAGCGGATTGGCCAACAAGAAGGCGCTGGCGGCGGACAGCAGCTTGAACGCGGTCGCCGCGCCGGCGGCGGCGTGCTGCGCGGCAGTGATCGACATCGCGACGGCCGAGGCGGCTTGGCTGGCGATCAAGAATCCCCCGCCCACAATTGCCAGTCCGCCCGCCAGCTTTGCCACCCACACGACCAAGTCCTGGTGGTCAGCAATCAATTCGCTCAGCGACGTCGCCCACTCCTTCAGTGACCGGGCGATTTCGACGGCCGCCGGGGCCAGCGCCTCGCCGAGTGATCGCAGGACCTCGATGCCCGCCTCGCGGACCTGGTTGAAATCGTGTTGCGCCGACTGGCTCATTCGCTGGAACGCGACTTCGGTGGCCCCGGCGCGATCGCCCATCGCGGCCAGGTCCTCGCTGAAACCTTCGAGGTTCTGCAGCGCGGGAAACAGGCCTCGCAAAGCGCGGATATTCGGGAAGAGTTTGGCGACCGTTTCCGGGTCCAACTGGCCGAGCTTCTGGAAGACGCCCAACAGGCCCTCGCTCTGCAGCGTCGCCGTGTTGAGCTCGATGCCCAGCTCGCGGGCCACCTGTTGGGCTTCGGCCCCGGGACGCAAGAAGCCGGAGATCACGGCGTTTAGCGCGGTGATCGCGTTGTCGGTCTGGACGCCATTGCGGGTGAGCGTGGCGATCATCGCGCCAAGCTCTTCGAGCGACACGCCGGCCGACGCGGCGAGCGAAGCGACCTTGCCGATGTTCGGCGCCAACTCGGCGAACGTGGTCTTACCGCGCTGGACCACGGAAAAGAGCAGATCGGAAACGCTGGCCGCCTCCTCGGCAGCCATGCCGTAGGAGTTCAAGATGGTGGTGATCGCGTCCGCAGCCACCCCGGTTTCGGTAATACCGGCCTTGGCCGCTTTGGCCGAGACGGCCAGGACATCGAGCGCTTTTGCCGGCGCGATCGAGGCGGAGAGGATGTCGTATAAACCGCGGCTGAGCGTCGTTGTCGATTCGCCGAACTCGACGGCCATCTCGCGCAGGCGGTCGTCGAACGCTTCGAGGTGCGTGGCCGGCTCCTGAAGCATCGTGGATACTTCGGCCAACTGATCTTGATAAGTCGCGAAGACCTGGGTCCCTGCCAGCAGCGGCGCGGCCATCGCCGCGGCGGTGACCGCCATCCCGCGGCCGATTTGCGCAGCGGACGCCGCGAAGGCCCGCAACCGCCGGCGGGCGCGGTTGAGGCCTTTGTTCAGCTCGCTATCCTTGGTCGCAAGCTCGATAAACGCGCGGCCTGCGCGGATCGGTCCGGTCGGTGCCATGGTCGGTCAATTACAGAAGTCGGCTTTGAGGCTCGCCCACTCTTCGGGTGTCGCGGGCGGGGGTGGAGGCTCGCGGCGTTCCTCGACGCTCAAGGTGGGATTGAAGCTGGCCTCGCTGCGCCGATCCTGGGGCGAGACGTGGAGGTTCCAAAGCAGCGCAGCCAGCTTGGCCGTCCGGGCCCATTCGGCCCGCTGCCGGCCGCGTGCCATCGCGGAGAGTTGCCGCCAGGTCAGCGGGCCGGGGTCGACGCCGGCGACGCCGGCGAGCTCCCAGACGTGGCGCCAGCACTGATCAGGGCTTGAAAGCGCTGGTCGATCGCTTCGTCGCTGGTCAGCGCGTCGAGCTGATCGTTGACCTGGTCGATCAGGCCGTCGATCTTGGCGAGAATCCGCCTCGCCCGCTCTCGGTCCCTCCGGCTTGGGAAAAAATCCGGCAATTCCTCCAGTAGCGCCTGGGTCGCAGCGTCCAAGGCGTCGCCGGCCATCGCCTGGCCGAAAGCCTCGTCGCTGATGCGCTGCCGATCGGCGTCGGGCTTGCAAATCGCGTAGATCACGTCGACCAGCAAACAAGGGTCGCGCAGCAGCTTCACGATTACGGCTTCGTCTTCGCCCCGGGGCGTGACCATTTGCATCAGGTCGACGCCCACCAGACTGCGGACCCGGCGAAGGCTCGTGACGTTGGCGTCGATCGTCCACTCGCGGCCCGTGCGGTCGGTAAAAGTCTTCATGGCAGTGTGAGTTTCCTTGCTGTGATGAACGCTCGTGTGGGCATCCGCGGCGGCGCACCTCAAGAGACGTTAAGAGACGTTGTCGCGCAAGACGACGAGCTTCAGCTCGTTGGCATAGGTGCCGTCGCCGTTGGACACGCAGATGCGATCGACGGGCACGCCGGTAAGCGGGTTGTCCTGCCCTTGGCCGGAAACCCAGCTCCAGGCTTCGCCGGCTTGGAGCTCGCGCGCCATCAGGGAGCCCGAGACCCCCGAAGCCTCAGAGGTTTTGAAGTGCCAGTGGCAACGGTACTTGCCAAAAATGGCGATCAGGCCCTTTAACGTGTCGGCGTCGCCGAGGTCGTCCCCATCGAAGTCCGTGTCGACGTAGACCAGCGGCGCCACGATCACATCGGTGCCGCTGGCGGGGAAATCGTCGCCGGCGCCGCCGTCGATCGTGACGTCATCTCCCGAGACGCTGATCGAGCAGCCGTAGCGGACGCCGCCGGACCAATAGACGTCGACCTCCTGGCCCGTGGTCAGGCCGTGTCCGCTGGACAGCGTGGCCACGCCCGTATCGGCGTCGGTCTGGGTCCAGGCGGTGGCAGTCTTGGCGGCCGGAAGCCGGTCGGTGCCGATCGACTCGCCGATCTGGCCCTCGGCGGTCCGCTGGGCACGGGCGTTGATCGACACGCCGCCGGCTGAGACGGTGGTTTGCAGCGTAGCGGTAGTGGACATGAGTGGGCTCGCGGTGAAGATGATCAGTCAGGAAGAGTCCGGCATCTGGACGGCTTACGACCAGGTGGGAACGCGCAGGTCGGTATCGACGACGCACCGGACGTTGTACTGGATGCCTTCCTCCAGGCTTTCGTTGCGGTTGAACTGGGCCACGTTGAAGTCCGCGTCGGGCCCCTCTCCCGTCGCGGCATCGCGGGCCCACAGGCTGATCGTGGTGTCGTTCAAGAAGGCGTCGCGGATGGTGGCGAGGTTGCCGTCGGCCGGGTCGTCGAACATGACGAACTCGATCGCGCAGTTCTTGAGCGTCGGCTTCTGGCTCCGCCAGCCGCCGCCGCTGCGTCGGCTGGTGTCGGCCATCGCCTTGTCGAGGGTGATGGTAACGTCCTTGGCATTGTCCAGCTCGGTGTTCGCTTGCGAGCCGGCGGTGCCAACGTAGAGTTTGCCGTTGAGGCCTAATCGCACGGACATAGGGCACCTCGGGAAAGAGATGAGGAGGTGAGGGCGGGTTCTCAGGGAAAGGACAAGAAGAGGAGGGTCAGCCGACCAGGCCGTGATATTCGGCTGGCAGCTCGCGAGCCTTGCGCTCCAGGGCAGGACCCATGAAACGCCGCTCGGGATAGGTGGCTTGGAGGTGTTCTGGGCCGTACAGTTCCTCTTGGATCGCCGTGGCCCGGCGGACTTGCGAAGGGGTCTCCAGGGGAGCGTAGTGCACCCGGACGCGACCGCGGAGGGTCTTGCGGGCAATCTTCCCGCCGCGGCGGCCGCCGGTGCGGATCTCGCCCACTTCGCCGAGGCGGCGCTGCGTGCGACGCGGGTTCTTCACGGCCGCGGCGGAGTCGCCGAACTCGTGGCGCTGCGCAACCTTGGCGATATTCATGCCGACGACGACCGACGGCCCGACCACGAGCACCTCGGCCATCGGGTCGTAGGCGTACATGATCGACCGCCACAGGCCGCCGCCGGACGGGTTACGCTTGCTTTTGGCGTGGCGGTGCGGCGGCGTGCCAGGCGGGGCGTGCACATTCAGCGGCGCACGGGGCATCGAGTCCCGGGCGTCTTTGCGGAGGATCTGGCCCGCCTCCTGCATTACCTCGCGCGTAGCCTGATCCATCGCGTCAACCACGGCGGGCCGGTCGAGAAAAAAGTCACAGCTAACGACGATCACGCTGTTCATGCGAACGCCAGGAAACGGAGTCGAATCAAGGTGGTGAGCTGGTGTTGCTCGTTGAGGTGGACCGGGTCGAAGATCGGCCGATGCTCGAAACCGACACAGGTAGCCATGGGCACGGCAGGCAAGGTATTCCCCTCGAACAAGTCGGCCACGTCGGCCGCCAGGGCGAGGAACACGTCGGCCGTCAACTGATCGACCACCCCGGCCGGAGACTCGACCCGACGGCGAATCAGCACGTCGACGTCGAACGTTCGGCGTGCGTGCGCGCGGCTGGACAGCTCGCTGGTGCGGCTCTTCGGCACGACATCAATGGCGGCCTGGCCCTCGATGTCCGCGAGCGACTGCCGCGGCGCGTAGCCCCGGACGATCGCGTACTGGTCGAGGCCGTCGATCGTGCCGGCTGTTTGGGCCTGGCTCAACGTCGCGACCACGGCGTCGGCCAGCTCGATCACAGAGGCGGTCATTGCACTTGCTTGGTATGGAGGCGGCGGGTTGTTCGTCGAGCGTCGGCCCAGCGCCACGGAGGGCCGTCGCCGGGCGCGGTCACTTCAAACACGCGGGTTTCGTCGCCGATGGTCCACTCGATGCGATCGCCGCGCGTCGGCGTGTGGACCGCGTCCCCTTGCCGCAGCGCGGCCGGGTCGATCAGCCAGTCGTAACTGTCGACTCGCTGGAAGGCCCCGTAGTCGTCCGTGACGTCAAAGGTGCTGTTCCCCGGGATGGCGACCAGCTCCTCCAGTGTCGCCGGCTCGCCGCTGGCGAAGCGGTACCGGATCGTTTCGCCGGCGGCGGTTGACAGCTTGTCGCGCGCACCGGCGATCGCGTTGGTGAACTTCTCGCCCATCGGGTCAGAACCGCAGGTCGAGAGTCATCGACGCGCCGCTGGCGTCGTCGGCGTGGCTGGCGGTGGCCACGGCGCGGATATAGCGCTCGACGTCCAGTGGCAGCCGAATCCGCTTCGTCGCGGCGTCGGCGCCCGAGCCGTCTCCGGTCTGGACGATCGCGTCGGTCGCGATCACGGTCGGGCTGCCGAAGTCGCTGTCGTTGTCCATCTCGACGCGGTAGGTCATCGTGTGACCCGAACCGAGTTGCGCGTTGGTCAACGCCGGGGCGGTCAATACGGCCTCGCAGTCGGCGACGAAATCGCCGGTCCCGGAGGTCGAGTGCCCCAGGTCGATGGCGCCGGTCTCGACGCTTGCGGCGCCGGAGGGCAGCGCCTGGGTCTTGATGAGGTCCTGGTCTCGCACGGAAAAACCCATGGTATCTCTCGCGATTTGAGTTGGTGGTCGGTGAACGTGGGGGCGAGTTCCTTGGGCCGCTGGGCGAGCGGTCCGCGCGACGTCAGAGGGTCAGCGACTCGGTGCTAGCGATCGAGTCGGTCACCTTGATCGGTACGCCGAACGCATCGCTGGGAAACGGCGCCGGGGCACCGGTGGCATTCGTCGCCGTGCGGCTCTCGCGCAACTGCCGCAAACTGCGGCGGTTCATGTAAAGCACGTCCGGCACCACGCCCACCGGGAACTTCGAGAGCAACTCGGCGATCAGGTCGTCGGTAAGACCCTTGCCCTCGTCTTCGGTCAGCTTCTTGATCCGCGCGACCGAGTACTTCGAGGCGACTTGCAGCCCGGGGCGCGCGAGTAGCTCCTGGAGGTAGGCGGTGTACTCGTTCCCGTCGTCGTCGCTCGCTTGGATCTCGCTCACGTCATCCAGGGCAAGCTGGCCGTTGAGACCGTAGACCCATTGCACGTCTAATGGCCCCCACTTCACGGCCCACACCGAGCTGCCGGTTTTGGCCGCGGTGCCGCCGGCGTCGACCACCATGTTGGTCGAGTCGTAGGCGGCGATCAGCCCGGGGAAGCCCTTCTCGTCGTTCGCCGAGCCGTAATAGAACTGGCTGGCCAAGTGCTTCATCGAGGCGCGGGTCATCCGCAGGCCTTCGAGCGCGATGTAGGCTTCTGGGCCGTCCTCATTCGCGTCGGCCACAGCCTTGTCGCACACCCAGCGGGGGTTGAAGATGTAGCACTCGATCAGCCGGTTCTCGTAGCGGGCCTTGGCCGGCGCCGTGCCCTCGTTGGCATTGCGGAACGAGACGGTAGGGTCTTCCAAGCAGACGAGCGTCTTGTACTGCAAGCCCTTGATGGTGCGGGCGGCGCCGTCCATCACCTCGGGCGTGGCCTGGATGGCTTCGTCGATCAGCCCCACGGCCGGATCGGCAGCGTTCTGGACAGCGATGTCCAGCAGAGTAGGCATACTCATGGCGGGAATCCTGAGAAGAGGAGGAGACGAATTGGGAGGAGAAAAGCGCCCGGGCTGAGGTGGGATGAGGCGGCGCCCGGGCGCGGCGGGAAAAGACGGGGCGAATCAATTGCGCTTGGGTAACGTGATCCCGGAGGCGAAGCGGCCGAGCCGATCGCCGAGATTCTGCTGGTGACGACCGGCGTTGGGGTTGCTTTGCTCCGGGCTGGCCGACAGCGGCGTTTCTTCGCCGCGATTGGCCTGCTCGTGGCGCTGCACCTCGTCGGACAGCTCGCCGTTTTGGCCCTCGAGCGCGGCGAGCTTTTCAGCCAGCTCGGTCTTCTCGCCCTCGAGCGCGGCGAGCTTTTCGGCCAGCTCGGTCTTCTCGCTTTCGAGCGCGGTAACCTGCTCGGACAGTTGACCGGCCTCGGCAATGAGCTGCTCACGGTGCGCGGCGACCGCCTCGTCGAAGGTCTTCCCCTCGCTCAACCAGGCGGCCCCGTGCTCGGCTCCAAATGCCTCGACGAACTGCGAAAGCTGTTGGCGGACGTCTTCGGCCGACGGCGCGGCGGACGGGTGTTCGCCGGTTGGCGGCGTCTCGATGGACTGCTGGGATTGTTGGACGGACTTTTCGGCTTGCTTGAAAAGCGGCATCGCGGAAGACTCCTGAAATTGGACTTGGACGGTCGCGTCCGATTGGGAAAACTTCGTGGCGGTGTTCCGATCGACCCCATGCGGGCAGACGGCCACGCCGCGCAGGCTCCATTCCCTCACGATGATGGCGGGGCCGCGAACCGTGTAGCCGTTGACCTTGACCGTGGCTCCCGGTTCCAGCTCCTCCAGCCGAAGCGGACCGGAGAAGAAAATCGACGCCTCATAGGGCACCCCCGCCTTGGCCAGGCGCACGATGTGGTCGACTTGGTCTCCCTCGGCCAAGCGGATGAGGTAGCCGGAGAGGATGAGCTGCTTGTTGGCCTTGGCGTCGTCGACATAGCCGAGAATTGCGCCATCGTCGTGGAGGTAGTCGATCGCCAGCCGGTCCTTGTGGACCTGGATCCCGGAAAGATCATGAACGATCTGACCCCAGAACCAGTGATAGACCGGCTTTCCGGACAGCGCGACCAATCGGACGGGGATCTTCTCTCCGTCCATGTCGCCGTCGGCGAACTCCCAGGGGCCGACGGCCAGTTGCAGCGCGGCGGCGGGCAAACTTTCAATCGTCGGCATTGGCTGGTTCTCCGGTCGTTTGGCTGTTTCCGAGCCGTTTATCCTCCGCGTCGAGCTCGTCGGCGACTTCCCAGAAATCGAGGCCCTGGCGTTTCAGGATTCGCTGCCGGCTGGTTAGCTTGTTCTGGATCGCGATTTCGTCGGCCTTGATTTCTTTCAGCGGGTCGATCCACGGCAAGCCGCGGCCAATCCACTCCGATTCCAAATCACCGACGGTCCAGCCGCGGGGCAGTGACAGCTCGCCGTCGCGAACTCCAAGGCTCGTCCGCCAAGCGGTCAGTTCACGCAACAGTTCCTGGTTGTCGGAGCGTTTTTCCGCGGCGGATTGCTCGTATTGCAAGAGGGCCTGGCGTTGCCCGCTGTAGTTTGTGTGGGCTTCGTCGTAGAACGAATAGGGGATATCCAGCGCCTTGAGCGTGGCCTGGATCATGTGCGTCGAAAACTCGTTGAACTCCGCGGCCGGGGTCTTGTCCGAGAGGAATTCGGCTTTGTCGTCGCGGCCCAGATCCAGCAGCACCGGGCCTCGTCCGAAGTCCACCGTGATCTTGCCGTCATCCTCCTCTGAGGTGGATCCAGGGGAGTCGTTGTCTTCGCGAAACACCGCTAGCGCGAACATTTGGCCGATTTTGCTGCGAGCCAGCGCGTAGTCGAACCGCTCGTAGGTGTCGCGGAGGCTTGCGATCGCCGGGGTGATCGGGCCGACGCCGCGAACCTGGTCGAAGCGGTCGAAATAGCCGTGCTGGAGCATGTTGTCGGCCGACACGAGCCGCTCGAACACGTAGCCGCCGGCGGTGTTTCGTCGGTGGACGCAGTACCCCAGCGCGCGGCCGCCGCGGTCCCGGTCGATCAGCACACCATGTACCAGGTCCTCGCGACGAATCTCGCGCGGGCCGCCAAGCGTCGGGTTTCTGATTCGGTCGCTCTCGATCCACTGGAGCCGGCCGTCGGCCAGTGTCAGCGTAAAGATGTCACCGTCGAGCGTCCGACGGGCCTCGGCCAATCGCATCTGCCGACGGAGCGGATGGCGCTGCGCCACGTCCGACCCGAAGCGGGTCGACCAGCGGCGGATGAATCGCTCGTACTCGCGATCGAATTTTTTGTCTCCGGTCCGGCTCTGAAAACTGAAACTGGCCACGTAATCGAGGTGCTTGCGGACCAGCCACGCGGCGATCGCAAAGTTCCGTGGCAAGTCCCGCGATTGGGCCGTCACGTCCTTGCGCCGGCTGGCGATGAGCTCGTCATCCTCGCTCTTCAGCACGGTCGCGACGCGGCGTCGACGCTGCCGGTCGGTCACCACGTCGTAGCCGAATCGCGTTTGCGTCGGATTGGGCGCGCCGAGTTGTCCGAAGGTCGGTGCAATCATGGTCGATCAGAAGCTGTCGAGACGGATCTGGCTGGCGACCGGTCGGGTGCCGTTCTCGCGGGCTGCGCGAGTTTCCCAGAAACTCAATTCGCGCAACGCCTGTTGACGGTCGTAACGGACCTCAGTGCCGTCGATCTTTACACTTACGATCGCGGCGTCCGTAGCCAACGCGGCCTTGAGCGTGGCGACCATTTCTTCAGCGGACAAAAGTGCACCTTAGAAGACGCGAAGTGGTTGCAGGCGGGTTCAGCGACCAACCCATCCAATTTCGCGCATGGCAAAGGCCAGAAGCTACGCCGCGGAAGAAAAGATAATGGTGATGCCATTATCTTTTGCGAAATTCATAGGTTCGGTCGATCCGATGCTGGCCACAGGCAGCGCAGGCCGTCCAGCGGCGGACGATGTGGGTGCAGGGTTGGCCGGCCGGGTCGGTGCCGTGGTAGGCGGCGATCGTGGTACGGTAGTACGGTTGCCGGTCGGTGCTCTGGCACTTCGGGCATCGGGTCCGTTCCGCGTCGACCGTTTCCGGGTTCCGATTCGGGCTACCCGGCGGCCGGCCGCGGGCCGCGATCTCGCCGTTGTGCGCAGCCGGCTTGCTCCGCGTTTTGGCGCGTGTGGTGGACATCGTAGCTAGCCTCACAGGTAAGAGACGCGGGCCTTGCGTGGCCCCTTGGGTTTGGCGGCTCGTTGCGCCTGGGTGTACACACCGAGCATCGAAGCCGCCACGCAGCAGCCAACCAGGCAATCCAGCCAGTGGTTGTCCGGGCCACCTGGCTTGAGTGACCACTCCATCAGCTTGCGGCCGCGCCCTTCGGTGGGGACGGCGTACTCGGCGGTGAGGTGATCTGCCAGGAGCCGGTGGAGTTTTGGAGACTTGCCGAACAGCGAGAGGTTTCCCGGCGAGGTCAGCGGCAGCCCCAGCCGTCCATGCACGTCACTCTTCCAGTAGTTCGTGTCGACGTGCACCGTCCGCTTCTCCCGGCCGCCCCTGGCGGCCGGCACGCGCCAGTAGTGGCCAAATTGGTCGCCCGGGTGCTTCTTGTATTCCGAGAACGGCTTGTTCTTGGCGGTAATGCCCACGCCCATCGACCCGAGAAGCCGCGAGCCTTGCGGGTGCGTGCGAATTGCAGCCTGGACAACCTCGGGCAAGTAACCCACGTCGACCAATACCTGATCGAGCGACAGCGTAGCGCCGTCCTCGCGCCTCCACTGCCGGGCGAAGAGGTGGTCGAAACAGGCGGTCAGACCGGCCAGTAGCGCTGCCTCCTTCGTCTGTCCTGGGGCCTGCTTGCCAAGCGTGTTGCGCGCGGAGCTCAGCGAAAAGTACGCTTGCTTCTGCTCGGGCCACGCCCCGTAGTCGACCACCCACCCGGTCGCCCCGTCGCCGAAGCCGCAAATCGTCCAGTAAAGCAGCCGGTCGTGGACGTCGATAAAACCGGCAAGGTGGGTGACGTCAGTCGGTGCTATGCTGCGAGGGTACCCGTTGAGCTTGCCGGCGATCTCCTCGGGCGTGAGCATTTCCGCGGCGAGCTGCTCTTCCAACGGCTCATTCTGATACTCGGCGTAGAACGCCACCTCGTCGCGAAACAGCAAATTCATGGCGTGCTGGAGGGCACTCAGCTCGTCGGGATACTTCCGTTCCGGCCAAGCCACCTGTGCGCCGGCGTCCATCGCTGCGCGGTTCTGACGGTAGAACTCAGTGGCTCGTGAGCCGTCGCCGCCGTCGCGCAGCTCTGCTTCGAGGATTTCGCGGTACCGATCCCACAGGGCTTGGTCTGAAGGGAACGAGTAGACAAGCTTGGTCCGTTCGCCGTGCCAGGCCGGATGCAGCTCGCGATTGAGCAGCCGATCGGCCAAATCGTCCGACCGGATTACGGTGCACGGCATGATGCCGGCGATCTTTTGGCCCGGCCCGGCCAGGCCGAGAATTGCCCCAGAAACGATCTGTTCCCGGTCGGCGCATTGCTTGGGCGAGCGCGCGGATTCGTCGGTTTGCGGATCGTCGATGACGACCAGGTCGGGACGCACTGACTGCCCGTCGGCTCGCTTGTATTTCGTGCCGCGGAATCCCGCGGTGATGCCGGACACGCGGATTATCGCGCCGGCCGCCAGGCTGCCGGCGATCGTCGGGAGGACAATCTCGGACTTCCCCCAGCCCAGGCGCGTCGGTTCGCCGCTGTAAAGCTGGCCCTTGGCACGCTGAGTGATTTGCTCCAGGCAATGGACTGGATAGACGGCCTCCGGGTAGTCGGCGAGCAACGCGGCATTACTTGCCAGCTCGGTCTTGATTGAGTCGAGCATGGTCTGCGCGTGGTGTTCGTCGGCACCGAACAGCATCACAAACCGTCGGTAGCCGTTGAGCACCGCGAAGATGGCCGCCGCTTCGCAAAGCGAAGTCTTGCCTGACCCGCGCGGCATGGACATCGCAAACAGGCCGCCATCCATCACCGACGTCTCGATGCGGTCAATTACCCGCAGATGATCAGCACACCATGGCAGTGCGAACGTATGAGCGAAGTAGACTGTGCAGAACCGGCCGAAGTCGTCGCCCGCGCTTGCTCGCCTGCCGGGATCGGCAATCGGCGGCAGCCGCCCGATGTCGCGCCCGGCCAGGGATCGCTCGGCGGCGATCCGGCGGGCGCGCTCCCGTTCCTTGGCGTAGTCATTGGGCATGGAGGCGGAGGCGGGTTATTTCGGCGACGGCCAGGCGAGCGAGCTCGGCCGTGCCGTCGGCCTCGGGGCCGAGGCCGAGAGGTTCGAGGTAGTCGCGGGTCGCGGCGAGCTCGGCGGCAATCGCATCATCGGGGCCAGGCGATTCGGCCGGCTGCCGCTTGGTCTGGTACAGACCGAGCAGCTTGGAGAGTTCTTTCTGGGATGAGAGCGCGGATCGAACATCGCCGGTGCGTAGTGCCCGGGCGTACAGGTCGCGGAGCCGGACGATCGCCGCCCCGATCTCCGCCGTGACGCTGGCAGCCGCAGCATCGTAGATCCGGGCCTCGGCTTCCGCGATCGCGGCGTCAACCTGGTCCGGCGGCACGTTCAGGCCATCCGGATTGGCGGCGGCGGTTTTGATTGCCTCGCGCGATTGGCTCGAAACCAGCAGAAGCACGATCTTGTCGATCGTCTCCGGCCGTATAGGCGGCCTTCCAGACGCCGGCGACCGCTTGCGCGGTGACCTTTTACGGGGTGATTTACCCTTCGCGGTTTTTCGCTTTCCCATCGCGCAAGTAAGTGTGTTCTAGCTGCCGAGTGTCTCCGCGACCCTGACCCGGAACCGGCTCTGGGGAAGGACCCGTCGGCTTAGGGGGGGGGTGGGGCGTGTGTCTAGACCGTTGTCCCAAGGTGATTTGCGCGCCGCTCAACGGTTCGATTCCCCCGAGCGCTCGGCCGCGGCCAGGTCGACCAGCCGCGCCAGACTGCGCAGCACGCGGAGCATCCGCAGCAACGTCACCAGCGCCGCCAAGCCGCCGACGGCGAGCGTGCTTGCCACGCCGAGCAAGACCCACGCCAGCCAGCGCAGCACGTCGCCCACGCGGGCGGCGACGGCTTTGGCCGAGTCGATGACCCGCCCGATTTGCTCGTGGATCGGCAGCAGTTGGCAACGGATCTCCCGGCGCACGGCGTCGACCAACGGACCGTGCAACGGCGGCTCACCCGGCCGCCACTCGTCCGCCGGCAGCAACCCGTCGGAGGATGGCGCGGGCGACGTCTTGTCGTTCTGTGCGCAGGGCGTCTCAGCCGCCTGTTTTGCGGCGTGTCCGTTTGCTGCTTGGGCTTGGCTCAGCGTCGCCACGATCAGCGTCGCTGCCACGATCACGGTCCAGATGGGTCGCATACCAGAGGTCTCGCTTCAGGTCTCGCTTCACGAAGAAATAGACACCACACGCCACACAGAGCAGCACGACCGCCAGCGCCACGATCCCCGGATCAAACCAGCCCGTCACAGGGCTTGGCGGCTGCGCTTCGTCGACATCGGGAAGCGGCGCCGGTTGGGGGTACCGATCGGGCCGAAACGGCTGATACCCGTCCGGGTTCCAGGGTTGCGGTTCCCAGGGTCGCACGTCCGGCCGGTCGGGCTGCGGGCTGGGACACCAGGGCCCGGGGCATTGCTCGATGGCCCCGTACTTCTGATAAATGGTGCGGATCGCCGAGTAGATCCGCCGGGCGAGCATTTCCGCGTCGCCGCCGTATCCTTGCTGGGCGGTCACGCAGCGAAACGGCAGCGTGGGATGATCCGCCCTGGGGTAGACCAGAATCGTCGGCGATTGGGTCACCCGCTGCTCTCGCCAGCGTGCCCGGTTCACCGGCTCGCTGAAGTCGATCTGCTGGACGTCGGCCCACTGGGCGAGCACACGCAGACTCGGGTGCGTCTGCAAATCGCGGATCAGCCGGCGCGATTGTTCGCCCTCGGGCGTCACGAAGATCGTGATATACCACCGGCCGCGATCGTCGCGCGGCAGCTCGCGCTCGAGGTGGCGGCGGAAGGCGCTGACCTTGGGCGGTTGGTGCGGGCTCCACGGCTCCAGCTCTTGCGCGTCGCCGGGCCCGATTTGCACGACCCGGTCCTCGCCGGGGTGTTGCGGTGCTTTTAATCCGGGGGACAGCGTCGCCTGGAAGGCGAGCAGCCCCAGCAGCAATAGACTGACGAAACCGGTCATGGCGGGACTCCCGTGGTTTGGCGAGGCACGTAGCGCCAGGGCGGCGGGCCCGGCGTGCGGAGGATCACGCACCAGCCGCCGCCGTAAGCTCGATGTTCGCGGAGAAAGACGTCGCGCGAGACCCAGCGGACCTCGCCCGGATAGTTGTTGTCGACGATCGCAAACGCGCGGCCGTCGGGCCGCCTCCCGACGGCCGCGATCATGTGCGCGGTGCCGTAGCTGATCCCGCACCACCGGCCCGTGGCCAGCGCCCACTCGATCCACTGGATCGTCTGCCGGCCCTCGATGCTCCACGCGCGGATGCCGCGCTGCCGGAAGACCTCCGCCACCCGTGCCGGGTGGGCGCCGTCGCCCACGGCCGGACCGTACCGCGAATCCCGCAACAGCGCTTCCGCCGGCCAGTAGCCGGCGTGCGCGCCGCACATCGCGCAGGAGGCCCACACGCAACTTCCTTCCCCCTTGGGACCGCGGCGGTTTTCGTAGGCCGCGGTCACGTCCGCAGGCGCGATGTAGGCGGCGCCCGGGCCGCGCCGCGGGGCATCGGGCCGCTGCCCTCGGGCAGCCGAACCCGCGACGCAGACCAACAGCACGAGGGCACAGAACACGACGCTGCGCATCGCTCGACGTCCTTTCCTGGCAGAGGGCGGACCGGGGCACGTGCCGCGACACAGGGGAGCGAGCAAGGGGTTGCACGGCCCCGGTCCACAGGCGGGCTGGGAAGCTCGGCGTGACATCCAGGCGTCACCGGAGCTGGTAGGTCAACTGGACCGCGGCGGCCTTGGGGCTGGTCTTTTTGGTCCGCAGCCGTTTCACCAGGCCCTCGGCGGCCTGGACCTCGGCGTGGGCGACGTCGGGCAAGTCGCCCCGTCGGTCGAACGTTTGCGGCAGATCCTGGAGCAGCCGCTCGCGGCGGGCCGGGGGCAGCAGCGAGAGCAGGTAGGCGACCAGGTGCGCCGTGTCCGGTCCGCTGGAGCGGACCGCCTCGCCGGCGTGGCCGACCTGCGCGGTCGCGTCGCAGGCAAGCGAGACGTCCCGGCCGCCGACGGTGGCTTCGACGGCGATCACGAGCTGGTGGCTCTGCCCCTCGGGCAGTTGGTCGGGGCGGGCCTCGCGCTGGGCGAGGGTTTTCAGCGCGGCCAGCACCACGGCGCGGGCGGCCGCGGCGGACGGTTTGCGGGGCATGGCAGCCTCGTGAGGTAAGCGGATGAGAGGTAAGCGGATGAGGGGTCAGTGGCCGGCCAGCGCGCGGCGGGCGCGGACGACCAGGTAGCGGCGAAGGTGCTCGGGCTTGAGCTTCAGCCCGACCGGCTCGACGGGCTCGATGATCGGGTTGCCGCGCCTGGGTGCCTGGGCGGCCTGGCAGGCGCGGCAGGGCAACGCGATCCGCCGGCCGCAGCCGTGGCAGCGGTCGACCTGGGGCGATTCGCGGTGCTCACCGCGGGCGGCGCGGCGGCGCGCGAGGTCGATCGGCCGGCGGCCCAGGCGGATGCTGGAGACGGTGCCGCGGCCGACGCCCGCGCGGCGGGCGATGTCGCGGTCCGAGAGCGGCGAGTCGAGCAGCCGCTCCAGCTCGGCTTCGGTGGCGGGGTGGAGCATCACGCGAGCGTCAGTGAAGAGGACGCCCGTTGCCACGATCAGCCTAGCAAATCGCCTGGCCCGCAAACAATCCCTTTTGCCGCCCCGGCTCGTCGCGTCATTTCCGCCGCTTGTCGGCCGGGGGCCGCCCGGGCCGGCGCTCCTCCTGGGCGAACCGCTGGAGGTCGGCCTCGCTGATCGCCCAGTTACGGCCGATCTTGCGCCCCAGCCGTCCCTCGGCGCACAAGCGGCGGACCCGCGAGCCGTCCAGCCCCAATCGCTCCGCCGCCTCCTCGGTCGTCAGATACCGCGTCGCGCCCATCAGCACGCCCTGCCTAACAGAAACAATCGGTTGGTCTTCGTCCGGTACGAACTCTCGTAGAGGATCTCGTCGATCAGGCAGAGGTAGATCACCGTCCGCAGGCCGTGCTTGCGCTTCAAGTACTTCGCCAGCGCCCGGGCGTGGCCGAAGCTGCGGTTGGCCCACAAGCCGCCGCGGCCGTGCCGTCCGGGCTCCGGCTCCTCGGCCGGGTGATTCCAGCGGCGGCGGCTGTAGCGGATCACCCGCGCGTGCAACAGGCCGCTGGACCGCAGCCCTGGCACGACGAGCACCTTGTACCGCAGCCGGTGCAGCCGGAAGGCGAGCACGTCCTCCGCCTCGCCCCTAAGTATCGCGGTATCGGGCATGTTGTCAATCGGCGTCATCGTCGTCCCCTTCTTGTTGAACCATCGAACCGTGTTGGATTCCACGCGGTTATTATCTCGGTAGCGTGCTAGTTTGCAAGGCGGCTCGCGCGATCCGCCGCAAAAGCCCCGGCCTGAGGGGGCCGGGCCGTCGTTCCCCGCGGATTCGCAAAAAACGTTGCTCCGCGGGGGAAACACGATGCACGCGACGGAGCTTACCTTCGGAGTCGAGATCGAAACGCTGATCGGCTCGGACAAGGCACGCGAGCACGGGCTGCGGATCGGCGGTTACCACGCCGGGCGACAAGTGCCCTATCTGCCTGAAGGATGGATTGCGATGCACGACAGCAGCTTGCGGGGAAGCAGACGGGAGTTGTCCTGTGAGATCGTCTCCCCGATTCTCCGCGGCAGCGAGGGCCTTCGGCAGGTGAAGCAAGTACTCGACGCGCTGCGGGAAAAGGGGCATCGCGTCAACGCAACCTGCGGGGTCCACGTGCACGTGCATTGGGACCCCGCGCAGCGGACCAGCGCGGAGCTCTCCCGCTTGGTGCTGATGTGTTCCTATCTGGAAACCGCGCTCTACGCGATCACCGGCACCACGCGACGCGAGCGCGGTGCGTGGTGCGGGAGCGTGCGACGGTACGGGGACGTCGAGAACTTCCGCCAGCGGGCGATGCGCTACCGCTACCACGTGCTGAACCTCTACAACCTGGCGACCGGTCGCAAGCCGACCGTCGAGTTCCGCGCGTTCTCCGGCTCCCTCGACCCGGTGAAGGTTATCGGGTGGATCATGGTTTGCCTCGGGTGCGTCCAGAAGTCCGTGGACGTGCGGATCACCAACCAGTGGACGCCGCGGGCGGAGCACACGCCGACCAAGGCGGTCTCGAATCTCTTCTACTACCTGGGGTGGAACAAGAGCGGGCGGCGGAACCTCCGCGGGCGATCGTTCGGATGGATCGACGACAACCCGATCGGGTTCGACGCCATCCGCAAGGCCTTTCAGCGGCTCGCGCGGCAGTACACCCGAGAGCGCAACGAGAACGCCAACCCGTAAAGGAAACCGCTCGGGGGTTTCCCCGAGGGGCCCGCGGGCTCTTCGGGGAAACCATCCGACTCTCAAATCACGGAGAACCAGATCATGCCACGCGCACCCGAGGCGACCTACCGCGTGTTCGTTTACGGCTCCCTCCGCCGCGGGCAAGGGAACCACGGCCTGCTGGACGGCGCCCGCTTCGCCGGCGAGGCCGAGACGCTGCCCCGCTGGGCGATGCTCGACCTGGGGGCGTTCCCCGGCGTGGTGCCGGGCTGCGATCGCGTCCGCGGTGAAGTCTACGACGTCGACGCCGCCACCCTGGCCGCGCTGGACCGGCTCGAAGGGCACCCGCGGTTCTACCGCCGCCGCCCGGTCGAGCTGGCCGACGGCACCCGCGCGGCGATGTACGTGCTCACCCGGCCGGATCACTACCTTGACCGCCCGCAGATCGCCGGCGGCGACTGGCGCCGTCGCCGCGACGCTTGAACCCCTGACCACGGAGAACCAAACCATGCGACAACCACGCCTGTTCCCCGACCCCGGGCCGACGCCTTGCGCGCCGCGGTACCGCCGCGTGTTCGTCTACGGCACCCTGATGCGCGGCTTCCCGAACCATTGGCGGCTTCGCGCGGTGGGCGCGCGTTTCGTGGGCGAGGCCACCACGCGCCGAGAATGGGCGATGCACGCGCGACCCAACCGGTGGTGCCCCGAAGTCGTGCCGGGCACCGACGCGATCCGCGGCGAAGTCTACCTGATTCCCCGCGCCGCGTTGCGGACGCTGGACCGGCACGAAGGGCACCCGCGGGTCTACTACCGATCGCGGGAACGGCTGGCCGACGGCACCCGCGCGGACATCTACCTCTTCCAGGCGTTCCCACAAGGCCCCTACGTCGCCGGCGGCGACTGGCGAGAGTACACCCGCGACGCGCGGACCTGGTACGGCTGGCACACCACGGCCACGGCGGCCGCGTACCTGGGGCTGGACGTCAGCCGGGTACGCGCGCTTTGCAAAGCCGGACGCCTGGGGCAGAAGATCGGCCGCAACTGGGCGATTCCCCACCAAGAGCTCCAGCGGTTCGCGCGGCTCCCGCGACGCCCCGGGCGGCCGCGGTGTTAGTCGACCTCCGGCGTGCTCTCCACCACGGACCCGTCGAGCCGGCGGGCCCACGTGTACGCCACGGGCAGTCCCGCGACCTCCTGCCGGCAGTCGGGGCACTGAAACACGCACAGCGCGGCGCCCGCCTCGCTGAGCGTCCCCACCTGCGGACAGATCGCGTCGCATCGGGGGCAGCGATCCGTGGCTTGCATGTATCTCCCCCAAGGCTACTAGACCGCACCGCGTCGCGTCTGGCGGAGGTTGCCAGCCGGACATATCCGAAGCCCCTTCTGCTTCCGGCCCCGCTACACGCGCCATTCTAGCCCGGTTCTGGGAGCCATTCCAGCGCCGCCGCCCCCTCGGGCACCACGAACGGGCACGGTTCGTCCAGGTCTTCTCCGACCAGCCGGCGAATCGCCTTGCCCAGTTGCGGCTGGTAGCTTGCCGCGCGGCTGCCGATCGCCAGCAACTTGAGCATGTACCACCATAGATCCGGCCGGCGGCGGCGGAGCTCGACGAACGTCTTCGGCTGCAGGTTGTGGCAGTACAAGCAGCCCAGCCGGCTGTCGTACTCGTAGCACCAATGCAGCGCCCAGCCGCGGCGCTGGGCCTCCGCGTAGACCTCTGGCTCGGTCATGTCCAAAATCGGCCGGGCCATCACCATGTCGTGCGTCGGGCTGAGCACCCGGTCGCTTGCCTGGCTACGCCGCAGCCCCTCTTCGCGCCGCCAGCCGACGACCAGCACGTCCTCGCGCGAGCCGAAGAGCTTTTCGGCCTTCAGCCAGTGGACCGTGGGGCGCACCTTCCAGTTCCCCGTGCACCAGGAGCGCATCTCGGCGGGCAGGCCGTTGCGTTTGATTTGCTCGATGAACGCCGGGCCTTCGTAGTCGCTGCGGACTTTGTGGAGCGTGACGCCCAGCGACGCCGCGAACTCGGTGACGAACCCTTCCAGGTCCGGATAGTCCAGCGGGGTCTTGTTCCACATCAGCTCGAACTCCTCCGGCGCGAAGCGATCGAGCATCCACGACACGGTGGCCATCGAGTCCTTCCCGCCGGAGAAGAGGACCACGCGCCGCCGGCAGCCGGCGAGCATCTCCTCCAGCGGCATCCCCTGAAACGCCGCCGGGGCCGGCGTCTCTTCCAGCGGCTTGTCGGCCGGGTGCACGAACTGCTTCCCCTCGGCCTCGGCCGCGGCGTCCAGGTCGGCGATCAGGCTGTCGACTTCCAGCGTGGCCAGCAGCTCGGGCTCCTCGGCCGAAAGCTCCTGCAAGAGCGCATCGAGCAGGCCTTGGTCCCAGCCGGCCAGCTCGGCCGCGCGGTTGTCGGCCAAGGCGAAGCCGCGCTGACGGTTCGGATCGTCGTCGACCCACACCACGGCCACGTGCGTCCACTTCAGCCACTTGGCCGCCGCGATCAGGCCGTTGCCGGCCTCGACCTGGCGGTTGGCCCGGTTGGCGACGACCGGCTTGCGCTGGCCGTACCGCGAGAGGCTCGCGGCGATCGCCTGGAGGTTTCCGTCGCCGTGGGTCCGTGCGTTGGCCGGATCGGGGACCAGGTCCTCGATCGGCACGGCCAGCGGCCGCAGATCGTCGGCGATCGGGGAGAGTTCCGCGGCCGGCGCCGCGGCCGGTTTCGTCTTGGCCGTCTTCCGGCGGGCGGTCTTCCGCTTGGCGGCTCGTTTGGCCATCAGTCGCGTTCCTTGGGCGTCGTTGCCCCGTGCGCGGCAGCGCAAAATCAACGGCCGGCCGGGCCGACGAACCCGGGGGGCAACGAGCGGGTCGAGGGCACAAGAGGCCGACCCGGCCGGCGCTGGAAGCCGGGGCGGCGTCGCGCAGCAAAAGGAACTGCCCCCGGCTAGCTTTTCAACCTAGCCCAACGCCTGGCCCAATGGGAAGGTCAATCCGGCCGGCGTGTACATCTTGGCCGCCGTCCTCCCAGGCTGGTCGGGCGAGGTGCACGGATCGAGGTCGAACGACCCAAGTGCGGCGAGCAGCGCAGCCGCCTCCCTTATCGGCACTGGCTACACAGATCGTCGGCGATCCAATGACACGCTACCGCATCGAAATGGCCGCCGAAACACGGGCTATGGTCGGTGCATCCGCACACCCGACACCGCCGCGGCGGTGGACCAGCAGGCAGCCAGGCCGGTCCCTCGAAAGCCATTTCGATGGCGAGTTTGTCGAGATCCCACAGACCCCCCTTGCCACGCCACGGCACCGGGCGCTCGAGCCGCTGGACCTCGTCGAGCACCCAGCAATACGGGCCTTCGCAGTGCTCGTGTGTGCTCAACCAACGATAGTCTGGCGCCAGCCCTGAGCCGCGGCGAATGGCCGTAAGGCTGACAATCGACCGCAGCACGCAGCGGCCAACGACGGCCCCGAAGTCCAGGCGATCCGGGTTGCCTCCGGCCGCAGTCACCAACGCTTGGCCTGGCAGCGACAGCCACGCGCGGCTTTTGCCGGCGTGGATCAGCAACGGCCCGCGGTAGCGGGTGGACCACGTGCGGTTTTCGACCCTCTTCTCGCCGAGCAGGATCAGCTCGGCATACGGCTGGCAAATCGTCAGGGTTTTCATGGTGTCCGATCCTCCTTGTGCCGCGATACGATGGCGACGTGGCGGCGGTCAGCGCCTCGGCAGGCGAGGATGGCCTCATGTTCGTGGTGGTGCAAATTCAGCCGGCCCCGGTGGTGTCCCGTCACGACGTACAAACTTCCGGCCTTTAGGGTGGTGCCGCTTCGTAGCCGCAGATCGCGCACGAGCCGCACGACGCAGCCGATGTAGTCGTCCATCCGCTCGACACCGGCAGGGTACTTAGTCACGGTGTGTCCCCTCCTGCCGCCTCGGCGGCTCGTTCACGCAACACGCAATCAATCCCCCCTCCCCATCGTTCGCGGCGCGGGTCCCATGGCACCGCGTCGTAGACTCGCGCGCCCGGCGAGTAACGGCGGGCGGCGGACTGGGCGTCCATTTGCAACTCGGCACGCACCGTGATTGTTCGCAGCAATCGCCGCCGGTTGCCGTCGCCGTAGCATTTGACTTGCCAGATCGACCCGGTCGCTGCAAGTAATTCCTCGTCAGTCACGTTCCCCTCCCGCCTCGGCGGCTAGTGCCTGTCTTGCGATTTTAGCCAGCGTGTCTGTCGTGACGCACACGGCAGCGCCGGGGCCAGGCCGCTCGCGAGTGGCGATTATTCGCAGGGCGCCTCGCATCCGCGCGATCTCATCCAGCGCCGCGCGGACATCGACCGGCCGGCAGCGACAAATATAGTCGTGATCGTTGCCGCACCCCTCGCAAGCGCGAAGTGCCTGCCGCAGTTTCGTGAGCCGGGCATTGTCAGTCACTCTTCCCCTCCTGCCGCCGCCGGCGGCGTTGTTGATTGCGTCGCACAAACTGCGGTACGTCCAACACGCCATAGACAAGATCATCGTGGATGTACTCGGCTAGTTTGTCGACGTCTCTCTGGATTTGGGCCGACCTCCCGTAACTGGTCGTCGCGAACGAATCGCCGCGAAACGCGACGATAATCATCGCGTCGGCCTCGATGTCGTTTGCCAGCGTCCGGGCGCGTGCGACGGCCATGGGTCTAATGGGATTACTCACTGCTTCCCTCCCCTCCCGCCTCGGCGGCTGCAAGCCACTCCTCGTAACGATCTAAAAACTGCCTACCACCTCGCTGCGACTGCCTGCCACAGCGCTCTTTCGTGCTCCGCAACCACTCCACATAACGCGGATGACTGGCTTGAAACGCCCTCGCGCCAGCAAACCAGTCGGCAGCGGTCGTTTGCATCCCGGGACAGCCGCAGTGCGGGCAAACCGGTATCGCAGATTTGCGTAACGTCGCCCAGTCATCGGTCCAAAAACCGCACAGACCGCTAACGGCGTACCACACGCCGCGATGCGGATCGTTCGCGTCAGTTTTTTGTCCGTCGTCAAGCCTTCGGTAGTCGCTCACAACTCCCCTCCTGCCGCGTCGGCGGCGTCGGCTCCGGCTCGCTGGTAAAAAACGAGCGGCGGTTGAAATTGCGAAGCGTCGCGACCAAGTGGCGGCAGGCCTCGCGGGCGGCGGAACGCGGTTTCGGCCGATCCGAAATCCACGTCCTTGAGGTTATCGAGAGTAAGCACTTTTAGGGACACGGCGAGAGTCCTTTCGTGGTTCATGGCCGCGGGGCTGATGGACCACACGGTCCGGGTCCGTGGCCATCAGACGGCGATACAGGTCCAGATAGGCCTGGGAGCGATAGCACGCGCCGTTGCGCCGGGTCAGGGGCGCCAGGGGGCGAATGTAGGGCTGGCCCGGGACGTGGCGGATGCCGTACACGGTCGTGGCGTCGCACGCCTCCGCGCGCACGTCCGGCAGTAGCAACCGGTCGTCGGCCCAATCAAGAAACCTGGCAACCTCCGGCTCGAAGTACTCGGGCGACGGCATGGCGGCGAGTTTGCCCTCGATTTCCCATAAGTCGCGGCGCGTAGCGACGACAATCAGGCGGGTCCGGTCCTGGGGCACCCCGTACTCGACGGCGTTGAGCAGGCCATAGACCGGCTCGTAGTAGGATTCGCACGTCGCGTCGAGAAAGTCATGCAGCACGCGGCCGCGTTGCATCGTAACCAGCCCGGGGACGTTTTCCATCACGAAAAATTGCGGCGCGGCTTCGCGGACCACGCGAAGGAACTCGTAGAGCAAACTATTGCGCGGATCGGTAGGGTCGCGGCGGCCCGCCGTAGAAAATCCCTGGCAGGGTGGGCCGCCGGTGAGCATGAACGTTTCGCCGACACGCAGGCCGGCGGCCTTCAGGATCGTGGCCGTCGGCGTGCGGCATAGATCGCCCTGGATCAAGGCGGCGTGGCGACAGCAGCGGGGGCGGTTGGCGAGCAGTGTCTCGCAGGCGGCGGCGTCCAGTTCGTGTTGGGCCAACACGCATACCCCCGCTTGTTCGAGGCCCAGGTCCATGCCGCCGGCGCCGCTGAACAGGCTGATCGCCGGCTGACCTGGCAGACAAAACACGCGCTCATCGGCCGGCCCGGCGAGCTCGGTGGCGTTGCGCCGGACAATCAAGCGCGGCGCCATGCCGGGCGCGGCCCCGGGCTCGATCTCGTCGACGATCGTCGCCTCGGGCCAAGCGTTGGGCAGCTCCAGCGCAGCGCGGGCTTCGGCGGCGGTGGGGATGGTTATCGGGCTCATGGCTTGGGTTTCTCCGTGTCTGGTACCAGGCGAAATTCCGCGCAGCCGCATCGCGGGCAGCGGGCCACCGTCCAATCGCGAGCAGCGTGGCAGCGGTTGCACGTCCGGCGCAACGCCGGCGCGCCATCCGGCGGCGGTGGCGCCTTGGTCCTCCGGCGATCACTCATCGCCTCGGCTCCGGGTCGCTGGTGAAAAACGAGCGGCGGTTGAAATTGCGAAGCGTCGCGACCAGGTGGCGGCAGGCCTCGCGGGCCTCCCGCCGGCTGTCGTAGGGGCCCATCTCCAGCACGTCCGGATCGGCGCAGCCGACCCACCATCCATCGCCCCGGCGCTGGATCGTGGTGCCTTCGGGGTTGCGGCGTGTGCGTGTTATCGTGCGCATCGGTTGTCCTTTCCTGCTTCCGCGGCGCGGCGCCGCAGCGCGACCGCCTCGCGGTGGGTGATTTCCACCGCGCCCAGGCGCACGGCCGCGCGCCGCTTGACCGCGGTGATGTCGTAGTGCTCGCGATGCCGCCACGCCGCCGCGAGCCGCAGCCGCCGCGCGAACGCCTCCAGCTCCTCGGCCGAGTCGGCCAGCAAGTGGCAGCTCTCGCGCCACCGCCACAGCCCGGCCGCCGGCCGGGTGTATTGCCGCAGTGGGTCGACGTAGACGCTCATTGCCATTGCTCTTCGATTACCGCCGAGGGAAACAGCTCGCCGCAGACCTTGCGAACGGCGCAGAGGGCCGCCTCTCGGTTCTGCGGCGTGTCGGGCAACGCCAGCGCATCGAGGATCTCCGGGATCTCCAAATGGAGCGCTCCGTCGGGCATGGCGTAGATGCCCGGCCCCAGCCTTTTTTTTGCCTCGGCCGGCACCGTGAACGTGTGATTACGCATCGTGCATCTCCGTAGGCTTCGCCCGGCGGGCCGAATCCGGCGGCCACGTCGGGCTTGAGAGAAGATCCGGATACCGCGCGAGCAGCGCGTCCAGCTCCGCCCGCGCCTCATCCAGCGCGACCAGGCACGTCTCCCAGTCGCCGCGGCTGAGCAGCGAGACCCACATCGCCACGCGGTTGGTCCGGACCCGCGTGGCGTCCAGCTCCCGCGCGTAACGGGCCGCGGCCAGCGTCAAGAGCAGCTCCGCCTCGCTGTCGCCGGTTGCGGGCCGGCGGGCGGTGAGCTGCCGTCGCCACCACTCCACGATCCGCAGCGGGCTTTGCAGGTGGCGGTAGCTGACGGGCTGGTAGATCGCATACCGTAGCGATCGGCAGTCCAGCCCGATCACACGCCTCGTCGCCGCCGCGGCCAACTCCGGGACCGAGCGGACCAACGAGGCCAGGCGCTTGGGCGGGCAACCTCCGGCGGCTGTCGCGCCCAGCTCAGCCGACGACTCCGGCGACGGCGATTCTGGAATCTCCAGAGTCTCCAGGATTTCTGCCGGCGGTGCGGAAGCACCCGTCGGCTTCCGCAGCGCGCGTCGGCCCGGCCCGGCCTTCCGGCCCGGAACGGAATCTCTGGAGTCTAAACTGGAGTTATTCCTTTTATGGGCTTGTTCAGGCTGAACAGGCCCCCTGTTCTCAGAGAGCAAGCCGCTTGTTCTCTGGGAACAAGCACCAGCGGGTGGTGAGTCTCCGAAAATCACCGCCCGGATTCCTTGCCAGTCGAGCCGGTAGCCGTTACGGGCCTGCGACTGGTTGTCCCGCCGCCGGTCCTCGACCGCGAGGATCCCGGCGCGGGTGGCGAAGGCAACGGTCCGACGCGCCTTCGACACACTACAGCAGAGGCCCCACGGTCGAAGGGCCAACTCGGCGAACGACTTGACCAGGGGCTCGCCGCGGTCCCGCTCGCAGTTCAAGACGCGGATCAGCAACTCCCGCAGGTGCAAGTCGCCGCCGAGTTGGACGACGGCTTTGCCCACCTGGTCGCGTCGCTCGGCCCAGGAGGCCTCGGGCGTGGCAAAGTCCAGCGCGAGCTGGTCGGGGCGGTTCGCGCGGCGTGGCGGCATCGGTCGATCCGTCGATCAGTTCGAGGAACGGTGGTAGCAGGCCCGCCGGATCTCGTCCGCGTTCCAGGGATAGGTGCACGGGCAGTGCCGCCCACCCCAGCGGACCCGGGTTCGGGTGTCAATTCGGAACCAGCGCCGCTGGATCCATGCCATTAGGCGCCGCTCCAGCGGACGCAACCACCGCGGCAACAGCCATCGCCAGCGGTGGACGAACAGGATCGTGACAACCCAGTAGGGGTGGACGACGAAAGAGGACTTGGCGACCACTTGCTCCGTGGTCGGGGGCACCGCCGCGCGGGGCCGCCGTTTCGGGTCGCACACAACGCTGGACATGGGATGACTCCTTTCAACTACGAGGTTCAATTCGCGCCGAGCCGCGCGAGAAGTCGCCGGCCCTCGGCGCGCTCGGCCTGGCGGGTAACCGGCTGGCTCTCCGGCGCCAGCGTGGCGATTTGCTCCCAGGTGAACAACCGCCACCGACGCCGGCGGTAGCCGCGGATCTCCAGGCCCCGCGGGCTGATCCGCACAATCAGCCTGGATCCGCCGATCCGTCGGATCAGCGGCCGGTCAAGCGTGGTCAGTTTCCGGGACATGGGGCGATCCGATGTGTGGTGGGTTAACTTCCGCTAATCGAACGCGAGTTGCGGGGGCCGGATTCGAACCGACGACCTCCGGGTTATGAGCCCGGCGCGCTAGCCGCTGCGCCACCCCGCGAATGACACGACAGAATCCTCCCTGCGGCGATCCCTCCTTTCTGCGGCCTGGCCGCGGTCGGGTGACAGTCGGGTGACAGTCGGCTTAGTCCGCGGCCGGCAGCGCATCCTCTGGCAGGGAGTGCTCGAAGTAGTAGTGTTTGGCCACGGCCACCGCGGCCACCAAGCGGTCGCGGGCGGCCCAGAACGTTGGCGACAGGTCCGCGTGCGGATTCTCGGCGATCACGCCTTCGGCGGCCGCGATCAACTCGGACAGCGCGGCGCGGCGTGTGCGGCGGCAGAGGCGCTGGGCGACGTCGTGGAGCGGCGTTTGTGGCTTGTAGTCGATAGGCATCGTCGGCTTCCTTCTTCGGTTGGTGCTCTCGCGCCCGCGCATGGCGTTCTGCCCGTGCGCGGCAGCGTTCTTCGGTTGGTGCTCCCGCGCCCGCACAAGAACCGCGGACAGATGGCGTTCTGCCCGTGCGCGGCAGCGTTCTTCGGTTGGTGCTCCCGCGCCCGCACAAGAACCGCGGACAGATGGCGTTCTGCCCGTGCGCGGCAGCGCACAAGAAAAAGGCCGCGGGCGCCGCGCGGGGCGTTGGCGGTTTCCCAGCCCGCCGTGCTCCGCCGCCGCCGGCACCGCTCACCGCGAGCGGAGGAGACCACCGACAGCCGGGCGGAGTCGCTTCGTGCGAAGCCCCGCGCGACGCCGCGACCACGCAGCGGATGCAAGCCACCCGGGGGCCGCGCGTACGCCGCGCGGGCCCCGGACGGCTTGCGGAACGAACGTTCAGAACAGCGAGAGTTGCTTGGGCGCGCCCGGCTGGGGCAGCGCGTCCAGCAGCGGCGGGACGATGTCGTACCGGCGGGCGTAGTGCTCCAGGAGCACGTCGCCCGTGGCGTGCCCGAGCACGTACTTTGCCGCGGCCAGCGATCGCGGTGCCAGCCAGGTAGCGAGATACTGCCGGAACCGACGCAGCTTGTGGTTCGCTTGGCCCTGGACGCCAGCGGCGGCCTCCAAGCGCGCGTAGGCGCGGTAGAATGCCGGCTTCTCCGAGGCAGTCAGTGGCAGCACGAGTCCGCTGCGCCCGGTCCCCAGCCGCGCGATCGCCTCTTGCGCGGCGCCGTTCAAATAGAACTCCTCGGCGTGCCGTCGGTGCTTCAACGCCCGAGGAGGCAGCCAGAGCCAGTCGGGGCGATTCCGGCCGATCCATTCGCGGCGCGCATTGAAGAGGCTGATTGGCCGGAGGCCCGTGTTGTAGGCCAAGGCCAGCAAGCAGAGCCACCAATCGGCGGCCCGCTTCCCGCGGACGCGGCCGAACTCCGGCGGCTCCCCCTCGGCCAGCGCGAACAGCCGCTCGCAGTCGTAATCGCTGTAGGGCGTGCGCGCCTCGTCCGACTGGCGCGCCGGTGGGATCGGCAAATAGAACGAGCCCGACAACCGCAGCCCGTCGCCCCGCCGGCCGCCGGCCCCGGCGTACCGCAAGATCGCCGCGCAGTGGATCGCGTGCCCGCGGACCGTCGCCTCCGAAAGCGGCTTGCCGCGGACGCGGACCAGCCGCAAGCGCTCGAGGTACTCGGCCCACCAGTCGCCGTCGAGCTGCTCGACCGGCGGAGAATCCAACACGGCGTCGAAGAGCCCGACGGCCGCCCGGTCCTTTTCGAGCGTCCGCAGCTCGGCCCCCTCGGGCACGCGGACCCGCTGGACCCACAGTGCCAACACGTCGGACAGGGTGGGGCCGCCGGGCCCGGGCGGCGGAGGTTCGCTGGTCTCCCCGCGCCAAAGGCGGAGGTGCGATCGTCGGTAGCTTGGGTCTACGTGAGCCACGCCGAAGCCCTCGCAGATCGGGGAACGCTGGGCGGTAGGGCCGCCGCGTTACCAGTGTAATTCGGTTTCCGTGCACGTCACGGGAAACCGCAACATTTTGCTCCCCGGCCCAGTCCTGGGTGCTTTGCGCGATCGAGCGATCCATCGTCCGCTCCCGGTCGATTGCGATGCCGCCCCGCCGCCAGCGCGCGCAGGGGGATCGCAACGCGCAGCAAGCGACGGGGGTGGGGCACCGCAAAAAAGCCTCGTTGGGGGGCCGGTCACTCCGACCGACCGATCACAACGGCCGATCGCAGCCCACGAGGCGGTAGCGCCAGAGTGGCCAAGAATCGGTCGAAGTGAGTGACAAACTTCGCACCGCGGCAATCGGCCGGTTAAAGCCGATCATCCGCAGCGTCGGGGAGTCTAGCTCGACGCCAGCGGGAGCACAAGTCTGTACATCCGTTCACAAACCAAAAAACCCGCCCAAACCACAAGGCCTTGTGGTTGGCGGGTGCTAGCAGCCCTGGATTTTGTGGAGGAGTCTTTTTGCCGGCGGCGGGAAAGGACGTCGCCGCAGACGTCAAAAGGGAGGATTGCCGCGTGTCACTCACTGGCCCCGGCACCACCCGTAGGCACTTGGATTTCGCGACATTCCACCTGCCCCGCCTCGCGGCCGGGGCCGTCTGCGTCGGCGCCCCTTCTCGCCGTCGGGCGCAGAGGAGTCCTTTTGCCGGCGGCGGGAAAGGACGTCGCCGCAGACGTTAACCGGGAGGATTGCCGCGTGTCACTCACTGGCCCCGGCACCACCCGTAGGCACTTGGATTTCGCGACATTCCACCTGCCCCGCCTCGCGGCCGGGGCCGTCTGCGTCGGCGCCCCTTCTCGCCGTCGGGCGCACTGGTACCGGACGCTTAATCCGGTACCACGGTAGCTTATCCGGCTAACGTTAACCGCTTGCGAGGCGGCTGGTTGCGCGCAACCAGCCGCCTTTGGAGCGAGGCCGACGGGACTCGAACCCGCAACCACCGGATCGACAGTCCGGTACGCTCTTGTGTGGCAGCGCGTCAGTGGGTAGTCTGGGGGCGGCGTTCAGGGGGCCGCCGTGGTCACCCGAGACAACTTCGGCCGCCTCGCGACACGCGGCCGGGCACGTAACACGAGGGCCAAGCCATGGGCAATCGAGAGCTTCCCGATTCGATCCCCGCACCCAAGCCGCCGCCGGCGGCCGGGCCGGTTATCAACACCAACCAGGCGAGGAAAGCCGCCGCAAAAACGACCGACTCGCCAGGGCCCTCAGAATCGCCCGTCGCGGCGCCGGCCGCAAAGGCGGCCCGGACGTCGGCCAAGGTCGCCGGCGGCGATCAGGCGGGCAGCCAGCGGCCGGTCCTGGTGCGCGTCGACCCAGAGGACATCGCCCAGGGAATCAAGCGGTTCGCCGTGGGCTGGACGGTGTTGCTGCTGGTGCTGGGGCTGATTAGCGGCGCGTGCGGGGGCGGGTTTTGGGTCTTGATCGTGGCGGCCGGGATGAATCGCATCGGCCCGATCGAGCTCGTCATTTTCGGCGCGCTGGCGCTAGGGTTTTGGGCCGGCCTCTGCAACGTCGCGATCAGCTGCTGGCAGGCGTGGAGCTGAGCTAGACCCGGCGGGCCTGGTCCAGACTGCGAAAGACCGTTCGCCCGATGGCTAGCGCGTCGAACGTCGCCTTGGCGATCTGGCGGACCTTCTCGCGGTCGAACAACCGCAGGAAGTCGACCGCCTCCAGGAGCGTCTCGGCGTCAAGCTGCTCGACGACCACGCCGAGCCGCCCATCGGTGCACCAGGGGGCGCCCCGCTCGATGCCCACGGCCGGGCAGCCGGTTAGGAGGATCTCGGCCAGGGCCAGCGGTCCGCGGTCGTTGTCCGAAAGGTACACGCAGGCGCGGGCCGCCCGCGCCGCGGCGATCAGGTCGGCCCGGCGGTAGCGGCGCGACGCCGAGTAGCGAAACAGGATCGACCGCGGCCAGCGGTCGAGCAGCGCCGCGACGGTGGGCGGGTGGTACGCGGCGTGCTTGGCGTAGATCAGCAGATCGTAGGCCGGCGGGTCGATCGGTGGGCCCGGCTCGGGGTCGATCGGATAGGGCCACAGCACGATCGGCCCGCGGTTGGCCGGGCCCAGGTGCGCGCGGATCCAGTCGCGATACCAGGCCGATTCGGTGAACTGGAGCCGGCAGCTCGAGGCGTGGCACAGCAGCTTTTCGCCCGGGGCGGCGCAGGCCCGGGTGAGGTTGGCCCAGAGCATGTTGGGGCCGATCACGAACGGGCGGCCGTCGACGGCGCAGCGGACGGCGCGGCGGCGGTCGAGCCAACACCAGTACCAGGGCAGGACGCCGGGCTCGGTGTCGTCGTTGCCGATCGAAAACCAGTCGGGCCGATCCGGGTGGGCCAACAAAGCGCGCTGCAGGGCGTATTGGCCGTTGCCCGGGCCGTTTCCCCACGGCTCCGAGACGGCGCGGACTAGACGAACTCGCATGGCGGCGGCTCCTGATAGCTGGCCGCGCGACGCCGAAAGGCAGTGGAGGGTGTGTAGCCGGTCAGAACACGCCGCAACCGACGTTTAGCAGCCGGCCGCAAGACGTGGGCGGTTGGTTCAGGGCCCAGCGGTTGTTCGGGGCTGTTCGCGCGGCGTGGCATTGTTTAGATCTCCAGGGCCGAGCGAAACACGCGCGCCCATCGCGCGGCGATCGCGTCCCAGCCCCAGCGGGCGACGGCCTCGCAACGGAGCCGCTCGCGATCGGCCGACGTATAGCGAGCGAGCGCCAAGCGGACGGCCTGAACCAGACCGTCAAAATCGTTCTGGCGAAAGAGCATCCCGCCGCGAAGATCGAGCACGTGGTCGGCGTTGTTCGTGTCACTCTCGCACACCGCAGGCAAGCCGCAGCCCCAGTACTCATACAACTTGCACGAGCAGCCGACGGCTCCGGGGTTGTAGAAGCTGAGGCCGACGGCCGCGTGCTCTAAGAAGGCGGAGAACGTACCGGCGGCGGCCGGGCCGTGGCCTCGCGCGGTTGCCCCCAAGACGTCGGAGATTAGTCTCAGCCTCGGATTCAAGAGGCGGCGCTGCCGGTCGGTGAGACCAGAAAGCCTCGACGGTTCGGACGCCTCGGGATCCAACACGCCCTGCGGAAACAACCCCACGAACCACGTCTCGAAGTCGTCATGGTCCGCGAGGCGATTCAGCCAGCGTAGCTGGTTCCGGTTGTAGACCAGCCCGGCATAGATCACCACCGGCCGGCGGCACACCTCGGAAGCCATCCCCGCAAACTGATCCATTTCATGGATCGCGTGGTAGGGATCGGGCTTTCGCGGCCACGCCGTGACGCCCCACACGCCATGCCGGACGTCGACGGTCGGGAACCGCCAGGCAAACTCCCGGGCCCGCGGCGGACAATCGGCCGCGATCCACTGGACATCGGCATCCGGTGGAACGAGATCGCCAAAGATGGCCGTGGGCACGTCTTTCCACCCCGCACATTCCGAGTGCCGTAGGAAGCTGCCTTGAATCGACACCAGGACGTCAAACGCCGTCGGGTCGACGTCCCAACCCTTCACATCGAAGTGAAGCGGCATCTCGTCGCGCGCGATACGCGAGCCCAGC
>CAYPWB010000013.1:0-38115 GCA_964414315.1 uncultured Planctomycetaceae bacterium
TCTCGGCTCCGAGCGGAAGCTCGCATTGGTTGGCGGCCCTGCCGCCCTGTGAATGGTTGCGTCACGTCTTCCTGCAGCGTAAGCCCGATGCGTCGAGCAGTTGGCCGGTCGCAGGGCACTCCTACCGCCTCGGCGGCGTCCGTGCTACGATACGTGGAGAGGGCTTACCGTTCCGCCGCGTGCTCCGACGAGCGAGCCCCAAGTTGCGCCAAACCGAACTGAATCGCATTCCTGCCGATGAACCCGAAAACCCTTGTCCTCGGCCTCGGCAACCCGATCGTCTCTGACGATAGCATCGGCTTGCGCGTAGCGGCCGAATTGCGTTCGCGACTGGCAGGCAGGGACGAAGTCGAGGTGGATGAGGACTTCTGGGGGGGCCTGCGGCTGATGGAGCGGCTGATCGGCTACGACCGGGCCGTGGTGATCGACGCGATCCAAACCGGGGCTTCGCCCGGCACGATTCACCGACTTCGGCCCGACGACCTTCCCACCCAGAGGAGTGCCTCAGCCCACGACGCCAACCTGCCTACCGCCTTGGCTTTGGGGCGTCAGGCCGGCATGCACCTTCCCGCGGACGAGGCGGTCGTCCTTGTCGGCATCGAAGCGGCCGATATACTGAACTTCGGCGAGGAGCTCACGCCCGAGGTGGAAGCAGCCATTCCTCGGGCGGTGGCACTCGTCATGCAGATTCTGGCAGACGCGGCGCCGGCTCCGGAAGATGCACCGTCGGCCGCTGTGCACCACCCCAAGGAGACAAGGAAATGATTTCGCCTGAACTACTGCGCCGTTACCCCTATTTCGCCGGCGTTAGCGACCAAAGCCTCAAAGAAATTGCCATGATTGCCGAGGAGAAACGCGTGCCGTCGGGTACCCGGATGTTCGGCGAAGGCGACCCGGCCAACTGCTTGTACGTGATCGTCCAAGGCGAGGTCAACATCGATTATTTGCTCGGCAACGGGGAGGTTCGAACGGTCGACACGCTGGTCGACGGCGACCTGCTCGTCTGGTCGGCCCTGATCGAGCCGTACAAGACGACGGCCATTGGCACCACGACCAAGGACTGCGAGTTGTTTTGCGTCAACGCCCCCCGCTTGCGGGAATTGTGTGAACAAGACCCCCTTTTAGGCTACCGCTTGACGGCGCAGGTGGCGAAACTGCTGGCCCACCGACTGGAGGGGGCCCGGGTCCAGTTGGCGGCCATCGGCTAGACCCAACAGGCGAGCGGGAGTCTTGCGGCCCCTGTTTCTGCCCCGCGCACCACCTCGGACGTTGCCTGCAAGCCCGCCTCGCACAAACCCATCGGCGGTGGAGTTTATCGCAAGCGCGATGAACGGAACGACGCTTCCCGGAAACAGGGGCCGCAAGACTCCCGCTCGCCACAAAATTCTGCACGAACCCTATGCACGAGTTGTCGATTGTCGAATCGCTGATCGAGCAGGTGAGCCGCGAATTGCACCGGGCGGGGCAAGAGGGCCGTGTCGTTGAATTGAATTTGGCAGTGGGCCGCCTCTCGGGCGTGCACAGCGGTTCGCTCCGCTTCGCCTTTGAATTGCTCAGCCCCGGATCGATCGTCGAAGGGGCCCAGGTGAACATTGCAGAACCGAAGGCCGCCTGCCGATGCCGCGACTGCGGACACACCGAGCCGATCGACGAGTTGGTGGCCGAGTGCCCGAAGTGCGGTAGCGGCAACGTCGTGATCGAAGGCGGCCGCGAATTGACGCTCGATAGTATCGAGTTGGAGCCAAACTAAAAATGAAAATCGTCGCCGCAAAACGACTGCTGAAGGCCAACGACCAGCTTGCCGCTGAAAACCGCGAAAGGCTAGCGGCGGCCGGGGTGTACTGCGTGAACCTCGTCGGCTCGCCCGGCGCAGGCAAAACCACGCTGCTGGAAGCGGTTGCCGGCGTGCTGGGCGGGAAGGCGCGCCCGGCGGTCGTCGAGGGCGATATCGCCGGCGCGATCGACGCGGAACGGATGGAGCAGCTCGGCGTGCCGGTGGTGCAAATCAACACCGAGGGCGCTTGCCACCTGGACGCCAGCATGATCGCTGCCGCCCTGACCGATCTCGACCTGGCAACCGTCGACCTGCTCTTTATTGAAAACGTCGGCAACCTGGTGTGCACCGCCGGATTCGACCTGGGCGAGCAGTTGCGCGTCGTGGTGCTCAGTACGGTCGAGGGCGACGACAAAGCGGTCAAGTACCCAGCCATTTTCCAGGGTTCCGACGCGCTGGTCATTACCAAGTGCGACCTGCTGGGCCTCACGAACTTCGATCCCGCCCGAATCGCAGCCGATTACGGGCGCCTGGCGCCCGAGGGCCGCGTGTTTCAGATCAGCGCCACCACGGGTGACGGTGTGCCCGCCCTGACCGACTGGCTCCTCAGAGGCTTTCCGGAAAAGCCCGCATCCACGTCCCCTCTCCCTCCGGGAAAGGGTTAGGGTGAGGGAAATCTACCGATAGACTTTGCCGTTATCTTGCCCGAACTGGGCAAACCCTCACCCCCAACCCGTCTCCCAAAGGGAGAGGGGAGTTTCCGGACAGTCTGTCAGCGTCCGCCGATCGCATACAGGTGGCGGCCGGTCGCAATGAACAGGGTGCCGTTGGCGGCGGTGGGCGTGGTGTGGATGGCGTCGTTGAAGCGAATGCGGTCGAGTACTTCCAACTCCCCTCCGGCGCGGAACCCCCAAAGCGTTTCCCGGCCCGTGCCCAGGTACACCTTGCCATCGGCCGCCAGGGGGGACCCCCAGACCGGCCGGTCGATCGGGTGAACCCACTGCACTTCGCCCGTTTCGGCGTCGAGGCAATGCATTCGGCCGAAGAAGTCGGCTACGTAAACGAGCCCTTCGGCGATGGCCGGCGTGGAGACGCTCGACCCCAGGCCGTCGTACGCCCACACGATGCCCGTGCGCGTAATGTCGCCTGTCTGCGTCGCGTCGACGCACACCAGCCGGCCCTCCTTCATGTTGTGGAACGGCTCCTGGGTAAACACACAATAGACGCGTTCCTTGTGAAAGACCGGCATGGCCGTCACCTGGTACGACACACTATCGTGCTGGTGGTCGCGCGGCACGTGGTCCTCGATTTGGGCGCGGGGTTCGCCGTTGAACCGAAATGCGTTTTTCAGTAGGGCCGGCCGGTCGGCCTCGGCCGAAAGACGCTCCTCGTCGAGCGTTTCGGCCGCGTAGAGGAAGCCGTTGCCCGCACCGTAGAACACCAGCTTGCGCCCGTTCACAACACCCATCGCCGGGGAACTCCACTGGCCGTGGGTAATGTCGGGGCCGACGCCGAAGTCGTCGCGGGCCGCGAGTTTGCCCGTCCGCTTGTCGAGCACAATGAGGGTAGGCGCCTCGGGGTTGACCACCCGCGAGTGCGTCCATTCCACCCCGTTCGAGGTCGGTGCATAAAGGAGGTTACCGTCGAGCAGGACCGAGCCGTTCGACGCGTTGTGCGGCTCCACGCCCAGTTCCTTGTACATGTCGAACAGCCAAACGATGTCGCCGCATTGTTCATTTGGCTCGAGCGGGGGTTGGCCTGCCGGCACGATGAAGCGCGCCTCGTCGGTAAACGGCCCCTGGTTGCCGTTGGCCAGGCCGTGCACGTCGAGCGCGACCACCTGGCACCGGTTCGTCACCGCGTAGGCACGATCGCCCTCGACCGTGGGCGGCGACAGGAACCCCATGCCGCGCCAGTCAGACCACTTCACTTCAAGCAGCTTCGGCACGGCAAGTTGCCAGAGGAACTCGCCGGTTCGCTCTTCGAAACACATGAGCACACCCCGGTCGCCCTCGATGCGCGGGTCGCGGGGTCGATCGTTGTTCGTGCCCACGAAGACTCGTCCCCCGGCCACGACAGGTGTCCCGCACGTTTGGCCGCCCAATCGGGCCACCCAGCGCACCAGGGAACCTTCGTCCAGCAGGATGTCGCCGGAAGCCGGATCGCGACGGCCGGGATCGAACGTGGCCGGGAGGCCGGTTTCCTGCGAAACCATGTTGCGGGTGTGCCGTTCACCCCACTGCGGCTGATCCCCCGCGAGTGAGTGGTTCGCTCCCAGGGCCAGTAGGAGAACAAGCACCGGCATGGCCGAAAGACGCTTCATGGCAACGCTCCTTTGCGGCGAGACGACTTGAACACCGGTCAACCGGCGCGCGTGCAGCCAGTATAGGGCAGCATGCTGAACGCGACAACACGCCGGAGATGCTGCAACAGGCTTCTTTGGAGGCTTTCCGAAGAGCAGACGGGTACCTTGCCTGTTGCACAAGCGTCGCGCCTTCGGCAGGGCAAGCGGAGTCCGGACCCTTTTCCCGACAGCCCCTTCCTTTGGTGCTAGTTTCGGGAAAATGGGCTTCTAACAGATTTCTAACACCGTTCTAACCGTTCCCTAGTAATCCGTTGCTAGGATTACTCGCGTGCAGGCAATCCGATTGTCGGCACGGGATACGGCGACCAACGCTGCGCGACGACCCAGCCGTCACCGTTCCCCCTTCCGCAGAGTAAGACCACCGGGCCGCATTGCGGGCGGCATCATTGCGTCACTCGAATGTTCAACCTTGGAGAACTGCCCATGAACCGTCGCATCCATGTCCCCCCAACCTCAGGAAGTTCTTGCAGCACCACGCGACAGACGGCGGCAAACTCAATCCGCCTCGCCGCGCTGGCCCTCGCACTGAGCACAGCGACCAGTGCGACCGCAATTGAGTTCGCCAATATCGACGTCGAACAGCACGACACCGCCAACAACACCACGTCGGTTACCGTGACCAAAGCCCAAGGCACGCCGGACTTCCTCGTCCGCTCAGGCTCGAACCGGGGCGACTACAACGTGCAGATCGGCGCCACGCACACCGACGACGCCGCAGGCGGCGTGCTCATCACCAGCGTGAGCCAGAACGGCGTCGATCACGGCCAGGGCCAAGGCTTCCAGATCGGCACCAGTTCGATCGCACGGAGCGGTGGAGGCTACTTCATTCCTCTGCATCAGGCCCCCAGCGGCGCCGAGTTCAACATCGACGTTGCGGCCGCCTATTTTCCGTACGACACGTGGACGGCCGGAAACGCCTGGAACGACAGCAACGGCGGGGCGCTGGTTAACTTCGAGGGATCGCCCGGCTTGGCGCTTGGCACCCACGTGATCGACCACGGCGCGGGTCATACACAACTGTATCTGCCGGGCATCGACTCCAACTCGAGCGGCGTGCTCTTGGTTAACGGGGGAAAGAACGAAGACAACTTCGCGATGGCGCATTCGAACGCCGACGGCTCCTTCTCGATCATCAGCCATGACAACGGCGCCAACGCCAACAGCTACGAGCAGGACCCGGTGGCTTTCGCGTTCGTGCCGTACGAAACCCCCGGCGTGGTTGCCGGCAAGTTCACCCACAGCGGCACCGGCAAGGGCGTGTGGAATCAGTCGGGCGACTTCAACCTCGAGCGCGTTGGAACGGGCGAGATTCGGCTGAGCATTCCCGGCGAAGGCCCTACGACAGGCACACTGATCGTCTCACCCGAAGGCGGTGTCAATCTCAACGTGGACAACATCGTTACCTACCAACCGAGCGGCAGCGATTGGATCATCCAGACGCGTGACATCACCGGGATGGGCCTGCAGGATCTCAGCGACGGCGAGCCGGTGGCCTCGTTCGTGTTCCTGCCGTTCGACGCCCCGCCCGCCGCGCCCGGCGCGATCCGCACGGTAATGGACGTCGACCGCCAGGTGACCGCCTGGAACGCGGCCGTGGCCGAGAACAACTCGGGCAACGGGCCGAACGACATCGACGTGACGATCGACGGCAGCACGGGCCGAGTGACCTCGATTTTCGGCAATCGTGGCGACAACGCGTTCGCGGTCGACGGCCAAGCCATCCACCCGCATCGCGGCGTGGTGCTGGCCACGCCGTCGGAGACCGACCGCGACAACTCCGCCACCGGGGGCGTTTCAGGTAACGCGGTCGCCGCGCCGTGGGCAAGCGCCACGGCCGGCTGGGTGGTCGCGACGCACGGCGCCGACGGCGGAAACCCCGGCGAGATGAACGCGAACTTCGCCGCCACTCTGTTTCCCTACGCCCAGGGTTGGGCGGCCGGTGCCGCCGTGCGGACCGACGGTGGCCAAGCGGAAATCCTGGTCAACCAGCCCGGCGGCAACAGCTTGACCGACGGGCTGATGTTCGTCAACGCGTTCGGCAACGACGACAACTTCGCCACGGTCGAGCCGAAGGCCGACGGCAGCGGATGGGACGTTCAGGTACGGGATAACAGCGGCGGCCTGGAAACCGACAACGGCGGCAACCGCTTCAATTACGTCTTCATTCCGGCCAACGCCGAGAACGTGGTCGGCGCGTACGTCGATCCCAACGGCAATGCGATCGGAGGCGCCGGGGGCTTCACCCTCGCCAAACAAGGGACCGGGCGCTACCGGCTCTCGGTCGACGACGGCAGCCCCTCGCAGGGTATGCTGCTGCTCAACGCCAACCACTCCGGCTGGAGCTCCGACAACCTGCTGACCTACGAAGCCGACGGCAACGACTTCCTGATCCAGGGCTTCGACGCGGGCAGCGGCCCGGCCAGTCCGCAGGACACCGGATTCAACTTCGCGTACATCTCCTACGACAATCCGCCGGCGCTGCCTGAAGACGCACTGCGACCGTTCACACCGCAGGTCTACGGGGCCAACTTCCAGGTTATCGAAAACGACCCGGGCAACGACGCCACGTCGGTGACCACCTCCACGGTGGCGGGCGACCCCCTGTTCACCATCTCCGGCGGGAATCGGGGCGATTTCCCGATGGCGTACGACGATGTTGGCATCAACTGGGCGGAAGGGGTGATGCTCGCCCAGGTGCGGCAGAACTTCCGCGACAACTCCGCCACCGGCGGCCTTAGCGGACACGGCATCGCCCAGGCGAACAACACCTACAACGACTACCAGGTCTCGTTGCACCCCGCGCATGGGGCGAACCCCGGCTCCAACGAGATCAATACCGACTTCGCCGCAGCGTTCTTCCCGTTCGGGGCCGGCTTCGAAGTCGGCCGCGACGCGATCACCGGCGGCCAGAAGACCCTCAAGTTGCCCGGCGCCGGCGACACCCGCAGCAGCGGCGTCATGCTGGGCAACGCCAACGGCAACGACGACAACTTCGTCTCCATCCAAACCCTCGGCGACGGCAGCGGCTGGACCTTCCGCCTGCTGGACAACTCGGGCGGCACCGAGACGGGCAACGATCCGTTCAGCTACGCCTTCCTGCCCTACGGCACGGAGAACCTCGTCGCCGGCCACGTGCTGGAAGCGGGCTATCTGCAGAGCAAGACCGGCAACTTCGCGCTCGTTCGCGAAGGGGCGGGGCTGTACCGGCTGAACATTCCGGGCCACACGCCCGACACGGGCATGCTCCTGCTGAACGCCACGCACGAGGGCTGGAGTGGCGACAACCTGCTGACCTACCAAGCCGACGGCGACGACTTCCTGATCCACGGCCTGGACGCGGGTCCGGGCGCCGCCGGACTTCAGGACACCAACTTCAACTTCGCTTTCCTTCCGTTCGACACCCCGATCGCCAACCCGAAGCTGCGGGAATTCAATCCAACGGCCATCTCAGCGGCCAACATCCGCGTGATCCAGAACGATACCGGCAACAGTGCGACTTCCGTCTCGGTCTACACGGAAGGCGGCTCGGACAACTTCACCGTCCACAACGCCAATAAGGGCGACTTCCATCCCTCCATCGACGGCAACCCGGTGAGCCTGGCCGACGGCATCCTGATGGCCACCGCCCGCAACAACGGTCGCGACAACGGCGACGGGGCAGGTGCCCTTTACGGCGTGGTCAGCGTGGAGCATAACGGCCTGAATCCGAACATGTGGATCCCGGTCGATCGCGTCGGCTCCAACGGCGAAACGAACATGGATCTGGCGGCCGGCTTTTTCCCCTTCGAGGGCGGCTACATCGGCGGACACTTCAATTCGTCGGGCGCTAGCCTGAAGGACAGCCTTCCGGCCGGCAGCAGCTTGACCCGAACGGCCACCGGCCGCTACCAACTGAGCTTCCCGGATGTCGATTCGCGCTCCGACGGTCTGCTGTTCGCCATCAACGGGAGCAACAGCGACAACAGCTTCACCGCCGGCGTGATGGACGACGGCAGCGGCTGGGATATCGGCAGCTACGACAACCAGGCCGATTTCGGCAGCTTTCAGAACGAGGATTTCAGCCTGCTGTATCTGCCCATGACGACGACCGCAAGCATTGCCGCCTTAGGGCGGGTGGACGCCGATGGTACGGTGCTTGCCGGCGACGGCTTCTTCGATGTTTCGAAGACCGACGTGGGCGAGTACCTGCTGGAAGTCGGCCGCGGTTTCACGCCGGAAGACGGTATGCTCCTGCTGACGGCCTCCGAGATGCTCAGTGGCACTCCGGCCGACAACGTCCTTTCCTACGAACCGTTTGGCGACGACTTCCTGATTCAGTCGCGCGACCTGCCCGGCGCCCTCTTGGACGACGTTGCCTTTTCGTTCGCCTTCGTGAGGTTCCAGATCCCCGAGCCGGGAAGCGCCATGCTGCTGGTCCTGGCGTTGGGCGGCTTCCTGGCGTTGGGAAATCGGAGGCGAGGAAGGCGGCGTGCATGACGAACGTCACCCGCGGCGCATTCGGCGCCGCGCAGTTCAGTAGCGTCGAACAGACAGGGATCATCCTAACCGAAGGAGAGTGTTTCGCATGATATTGGACCATCAAGCCACCGGGGGGCCGAACCGGTGTCGCGGCGCCTTCACTTTGGTTGAGTTGCTGGTCGTTATTACGATCATCGGAATCCTGATCGCACTACTGCTGCCGGCCGTGCAGAGCGCGCGGGAGGCGGCGCGACGCTTGCAGTGCAGCAATAATCTCAAGCAAATGGGGTTGGCCTTCCACAACTACGCAGTGGCGTGGGGAGTGTTGCCCGACGCCGGCAAAGACAAGCCCAAAAACGCCTCGACCCCCTGCGGCGGTTGCTGCAGCAGCCCGCACCGGGGCGACTGGAACTTCCTTTACCAGATCATGCCCTACATGGAGCAGCAGGGTCTGTATGACGAGCCGAACGACTCGGTCGTCTACAGGAGCCCCGTGCCCGCCTACTACTGCCCCTCCCGCCGACGCGCCGACGTGTATGGAAGTTCCAAGACAGCGAGAACGGATTACGCCGGCAGTTCGGGCGACAGGGAGATCAACTCAGGAAGAACGCGTTCCAACGGCGTGATCGCCGTTCGTGTTTGCGACCCAGCCGTCGATTTCGCCATGATCCGCGACGGAACGTCGAATACGCTTATGCTTGGCGAGAAGATGCTGCATCCCGATCATTTCGGAAGATGTGGCGGCGACAACGAGGTTTACGTCAACGCAGGGGTCGACCAAGACCATGTGCGCAACGCGCGGGCACTCAACTCGAACGGAACGACCGGGCCCCCGGGGCCGGATTCCTCGGCCCCGGACCAGGGCGGGGGCACGCTTTGGATCGAGCGATTCGGATCGTCCCACCCCGGCGGCTTCAACGGCGTCATGGCCGACGGTTCCGTTCGATCCATCTCGTATTCCATCGATCTGGAGACCTTTCGTCGCCTCAGCGTACGGAACGACGGCTTGCCGGTTACGCTGGAATGATGGGCCGCAGCAGCATATTTGCCCAGATCAGCGCCCTCCGGGCGGTAGCCAGGGCGCCTGCCCTGGTAGGATCCCGAAACACGATCCGATTTCCACGAACCTCAAGGAACCCCATGGCACGCATTGTTCTGATCTTGGCAGCGACCCTGACCCTCGCCTATCTTCCCGGCTGTAGCTGCAGTTCGGAGCCCAAGCCGCTGACTGACGAGCAAGAACAGCAGTTTCAAGAAGAGCTTCAGAAGGTGGAGGAGCAAGAACAGATGCAACTGCAGTAAGGGCCCGGTCGCGCCGGTAGTGCGTTCTTATGGTGTGTCGTGCTTCACGGCCTCCCGAACGCCCCGGGACCTTGGCAGGACGAAGCCGAACGGGCCAAGTACCCTTGGTGCCGAGAGAATCGGGACAGTCCCCTGGAGACGGTTCCCCTTCGCGTCTTAGCGCACGGCTCTCACGTCCTTTTCCCACACGCGGAGCAACTCCTTCAGCCGCGTGGTTTCGGCCTGTTCGTCTGCGATCAGGTTGTTCTTTTCGCCGATATCGCGGGTGAGGTCGAACATCCACTCCTCAGACTCGGTGCCCTGGACTTTTCGCACGTACTTCCGATCGCCGTCGCGCACCGCCCACCAGGTTCGGTCGCCGCGGCGGCCTCGCCAGAACAGCGTGCGGGGAAAATCCTCCCGTCGCCCGACAACGTGCCCGACGATGTCGTACCCGTCCAATGGTTCGGCGGGTACGTCGGCACCGGCCATTTCGAGGAACGAGCGCGTCAAGTCGAACGTGGCCGATACCTGCTCGCACCGCGCGCCGGCGGGAATCCGGCCGGGCCAGCGCATGATGAGCGGCACCCGGATACCGCCTTCGAAGGTTGTGCCTTTCGCGCCGCGAAGCGGCCCCATGTTCGCCGCGCCGGCAAAACCGCCGTTGTCCGACACGAACACCACCAGGGTGTTCTCCGCGAGCCGTTTCCGTTCCAGCGCCGCCAGCAGGCGGCCGACCTCGCGGTCCAAATCCTCCAACATCGCGACATAGGTCCGGGCGTCGGGCTCCATCCAGTTCTCTTCGGTGACGAGTTTGTCGCGATCGTCGGGGCCTTGGTACGGAAAGTGCGGGCATTCGTGCGAGACGAACAGGAAGAAGGGACGGTTCTGATGCTTTTCGACGAAGGCGATCGACGCGTCCGTAATCAGATGCGTCATGTAGCCTTCGGCGCGAACCGGCTCGCGCCCGTGGTAGAGAACGTGCAAGTCGCTCAGCTCGCGGTGGTTGAAGTAGTGCACGTTGCCGCCCAGATAGCCGAAGAAGTCGTGCCAGCCGTGCTCCAGGGGGTTGAACTTCGGCTCATAGCCCAAGTGCCACTTGCCAAAGATGCCGCACGTGTAGCCCGCCTCGTTCAATGCGGCCGGGATCACGGTCAGGTCCGGCGGCAGCCCCAACTCGCCTTGCTGCGCCAGACGGATCGCGTCGTCGTAACGGCCCACGTTTCCCGTCCCGATTGCGCATTCCAGGCCGCCGGCGCGTTGCTGATACCGCCCGGTCAGAAGCGCGGTGCGCGTCGGCGTGCATTCCGGCCCGTTCGCATAATGCTGGGTGAATCGTACGCCTTGCTCCGCCAGGCGGTCGAGGTGGGGCGTTTCGGCCACGGGGTGCCCGTAACAGCCCAGGTCGCCGTATCCCATGTCATCAACGAAGATGAGGACGATGGGCGGCGGTTGGCGCGTCTTGGTCGCTGCGGCCGGCTCAGCCGCAGGCGCCGTCGCGGCCGCGTGCGGGCACGTCAAAACGGCCATGAAAGCAAGAAGTCGTTGGATCATGGTTGCTCACTCCCGGCAGGGGCTTCATGGAAACGTCGATCCGCGTGTGCGCCGGCCGCGCAAGATCACCTCTTCATCGGGATCGCCAGCATGTCCTCATGCGGTTCGATGTCGGCTTTGTGATCCTCCATCATTCCGAGCAGCCGCTTGACCACCTCGGGATGCTGGTCCGCGACGTTGTACGCTTCGGAGATGTCGCGCTCGACATGGTACAGTTCCGGTTTGTCCGGCACAACCGTCCGGCCGTAATTGACCGGCTCGCGCATCTTTACGTGCAGCTTCCAGGGCCCCGAGCGCACGGCGTGCAACTCGCCGCGCGTCCAGTAGAACATCTCCCGGCGAGGGCTCGCCCCACGGCCTCGCAGTACCGGCGAGAGGTCGTAGGAGTCGAGCTTGCGGTCCTCCGGCAAGGAGGTGCCGGTGAGGGCCGCGAACGTCGCCATCAGGTCGAGTGTGGAGCCGAGGCCCGTCACCACGCCGGGTTCGACCGTTCCGGGCCACCAGAAGATCGTCGGCACGCGCTGGCCACCCTCGAACGTCGTGCCTTTGCCGGCCCGCAACGGTCCGGCCGACCCGCCGTGGGTCTGGAAAGCCAACCATGGCCCATTGTCGGAACTGAATACGACGAGCGTGTTCGTGTCGAGTTCCAGTTCGCGCAGCGTATCGAGCACCCGGCCGACGCTCCAGTCGATCTCCTCGATCACGTCGCCGTACAAGCCGCGGATCGACTTTCCGCGGAACTGCCGCGACACGAACAGCGGGATGTGCGGCATCGAATGCGGCAGGTATACGAAGAACGGCCGATCCTTGTGCTCCCGGATGAACTTCACCGCCTCTTCCGTGTATCGCCGCGTGATCGTATTCTGGTCGGCGGGGCGCTCAATGATCGCCTCGTCGCGCATCAGCGGCACGTTGAAGTGCTCGATCTCGGGGTAATAGTCCGGATCTTTGACCACTTCGGCCCGGTAATTCGGGCCGCCGATCTTGTCCATGTCGTTCGAGTATGGGATGCCGAAGTACGTGTCGAAGCCTTGGGCGGTGGGCAGGTACTGCGGCAGATGGCCGAGGTGCCACTTGCCGAACAGCCCGGTGGCGTAGTCCTTCTGCTTGAGCAACTCAGCGAGTGTGATTTCCTCAGCCGGCAGTCCGCCTCCGGAGTTGGGAAATAGCACAACCCGTTGGCTGCTGGTCATGCCGTTGCGGATCGGATAGCGGCCGGTCATCAGCGCCGCACGGCTGGGCGTGCAGACCGGCGCGGCCACGTAGAACTGCGTCCATTTCTGGCCGTCGGCGGCCATGCGGTCGAGGTGGGGCGTGCGGATCGTCGGGTTGCCGAAGCATCCCGCGTCGCCCCAGCCCATGTCGTCGCAAAAGATCACCACAAAATTCGGCAACCGGTCGACGGCAAGCACATGGCCGGCGAAGACCGTCACCAGTGCGATAGCAGCGAGGTAAGAAAACGGTTTCATGGTCGGGATCTCCGTGAGTTCGAGGTTCGTGCAGCAACACAGGGCGGCCGGGCCGCCGGCCAATGCGAGTTTCCACTCAAAGGCAGGGTCACAGTTTTGTGGAGAAGTTCACGATCTTGCATGTGCGTAGTCCGGTGCGACTGGTGGCACTTCCGCTCGGGCGCGGAAGCAGGCACTCCTCCAATTGCTTCACTCAGAGTTCCACAATCGGCGTTTGGCGCCGGTCCGGTAATTCTCAGGGATGTCCCAGTTCACGCCTTCGGAAAGCACGTCGGCGTGCAGCTCGGCAAGCCGGCGTTTCATCCTTTCCAACTGCTGCGGGTGGGTGGCAGAGAGGTCGTGCGTCTGACTGAGGTCGCGCCCGAGGTGGAATAGTTGCCAGCTCACCGGTTTCGACTGCAATACATGCGGCATGTCCTCCAACAGCAGGGGGTGCGCCTTGGGGCGATCGGCATCGTCCGTGCACGCCACGATGGTCCAGTCGCCGTCACGCAGGGCCAGTGAGGGATTGAGCCGGTAGAAATACCAGTAGAGCGGAGTCGCCCGTCGGAACTCCTGCTCGCGCCCCAACCAAAGCGGCACCTGGCTGGCGCCGTCGATGGCGCGATCTGCAGGGGGCTCAATTCCGGTCAATTCGCAAAAGGTGGGCAGAAAATCCAGCCCGGTCACAGGCACGGCGCATTGCCCCCCAGGCTGAATTCGTGCCGGCCAGCGGACGATGGCCGGCACGCGGTGGCCGCCCTCCCAAACGTTCGACTTGAAGCCGCGCAGGTCGCCCTTGGAAAAGGCGTTGAGGGGGCCGTTGTCCGAGGTGAACCAAATCACAGTATCGCGGGCCAGGCCGCGCTGCTCGAGCCAGGCAAGGAGCCGTCCCACGGCGCGGTCGACGTTCTCGATGTTGGCCAGGTATTCGGCCGCGCGCCGGCTCAGGTCGGGATGCCGCTCCCGACAGGCCGCGACCAATTCCGGCGGTGAAGCGATGGGCGCGTGCGGCTCGTGGAACCAAACGCAGGCCAGGAAGGGCGAGGCGTCTTTTTTGCCGGCATCGATGGCCTCGAGCCAGGCGAGCGTTTCCTCGACCACGATCTGGCAGGAGTAGCCCTCGATCTTGCCGACACGCTCACCGTTGCGGCGGAAATTCACCGGATTGTGGTGGCTTGGCGCGGCGTTATTCGAGGTGCCGAGCGAAGTCTCAAACCCCTGGTCGAGCGGTCCCGGCTGCGAGTCGTTGTCCAGATCGGAAAGGTGCCATTTCCCGAAATGTCCCGTGCGATAGCCCGCCTGGCGGGCCAGCTCCGCCACGGTAACTTCCTCGGCACGCAGGTGCATCGGATGTGCTTGGGGCAAATAGCTGTAGATTCCCGTCCGGGCGGGGATGCGTCCGGTCAGGATCGCGGCGCGCGACGGCGAGCAATTCGGCGCGGGCGAGTGGGCGTCGGTGAAACGCATACCCTCCGCCCCGAGCCGATCGAGATGCGGTGTGAGCATCCGCCCGCCAAAACCAGCGGTGTCGGTCCAGCCCGCGTCGTCCAGCAGCAGGAAGATTACGTTCGGCCGAGAGCCGGCAGCGGGCACCTGCTCTGCGGCGGTTGCCCGCGGCGCAAGGCTCAATGCCCACACCGCAGCGACGGACAGCAGGAGGGCAAACTTTCCGTTCTCCCAGCATCTTCTCAGAAGGTCGCGCTTGCGCGGAGGGACGGTCAGGGTAACTACGGGCGTCGTGGAAAGATGCATGAATGAAGCCTCACTGCTATGGCTGTTTCGATTTCCCTGCACCGAGTGCGACTAAACTTTGATTATGACGATTTCGGGGTCCGTTGTCTGGGTGGTGCCGGGTACGGTTGAAAGCGTATCCAACGAACTGCCTCGCCTTTCCCTCGCAGTCGCCCCGTGAACGGTCTCCTCCATCCGTAGCGCTGAGGATCCATGCAGGTTGCATACCCGGCGTGAACTCTCGGCCTGGTGTTTCCGGTGGTGAATCGCCGGGCCTCGCCTTCTACTCGGAAGGCGGGCCGTGGCTGGCGTGCATCTTCTGAATAGCCTGCAAGACGTCGTGCCGGCTGATCTGACCGACCAGCTTCCCGTCCGCGTCGACGACGGGCAACCGCCGGTGGCGTCGGCGGACGAACAGCTCGGCCACTTCCAGCAGGCCCAGGTCGGGAGGGACGGTACACATCGCGGTCGACATCAGGTCGCGCACCAGGGCCGGCGGCAAATTGTGATACTGGGCGTTGCTCAGCGTTTTCATGCAATCGCGTTCGGAAAGCACGCCCACCAGTCGTCCTGAGTCGTCGACGACCGGCATACCGGAAATCCGATGCCGCAAGAGACAATCGATCGCCTCGTACGCATCGGTTTCGGGCGACACCGTGACGAGTTTCCGGACCATGCAGTCTTCCACTTTGAACGGCAGCGACATGAAGGGGCCTCCCTTTCTGCAACTAAACGAACGACGAGCAGTCGCGGTCTGCCGCGTCCACTTGGCCGAAGTGCCGGCCTGGCAAAGAACGCCCGGAGGCGGTGGGGCTGCGCTGCCACTCGACGCCAAGCATCACGACGTTGATGCCGGACCCGATGCCGAGGAGTCCCACGCGGTCGCCTCGCCGCAAGTGTCCCGCCTCCATCCCGAGTGCTGCGGTGGCCGGCAGCGCCGCCGCGCCTGTGTTGCCCAACCACTCGAACGTCGAGAAGTCGAGTTCCGGGGCGAGCCCCAAGGCTTCGAACATCAGCCGATGATGCGTTCGCCCCACCTGGTGACAGACGGTCTTGTTCAGGCCGTCGGCGTTCCATCCGACCGAACCGAGGAACTGTTCGAAAGTTTCGCGGGCGACGGCGATTCCCTCGCGCATCAGGGCCTCGCTGTCGGTTTCCATGAACTCGGTCAGCCCCTCGCTTTGGCAAAGGCGGCAGCCGTCCGTGTTCGTGCGGAACGCCCCGCCAAGCAGCCGGTTGCCGGTGCGGCTCAGTTCGCGGTCGCACAGCACCACGGCGGCGCTGGCGGATCCGATGGTGAGCGAAGCGAAGGCGGGCTTGATGTCGTTGCGCGAAAGCGAGGTGTCGGCATTAAGCCTCGCGATGGTGGTTTCGACCAGGTTCCGGCCGCTTTCGGTTCCCACGACGACGCCGGCGCGGATTTGTCCGAGTTCGATCATGGCGGCCACCTGGACGATGCCGTTGAGCAGTCCCAGGCACGCATTCGACACGTCGTACACGAGGCAGTCGCGCCCGAGGCCCAGGCCGTGGTGGACGCTGCACGCGGTGGCCGGTTCGAGGAAATCGCGGCATACGGAGCCGTGTACCAGCGCGCCGATCTCCGCCCGCTCGAGCCCGGCCGCTTCCATGGCTTTCTCGGCCGTCTCGACGCTCTTCCGACTGGGCGGCATGCCCGGAGGCCAGAAACGCCGCTGACGGATGCCGGTCATCAGTTCCAGGCGGCCCTCGGGCAGCCTCAGCCGCTTGTAAAGCGGGGCGAGCCGGGCTTCAATCTCGCCGGAGTCGACTACCTCCTCCGGCAGGGTGCAAGAGACGGCTTCGAGGCAGACATTCTGAAATTGCATTTCGGCCATAGAGAGTACGAAATATCTCCGCGCGGGACGGCAAGGGGTCGCTGCGGCCCCAACGGCCACCCCCTCAGTGTATCCTGATTGCCGCCCGCCGGGAAGCCTTGCACGACCCGGTTCGAATCGCACAACGCAACCGGTCCGACGCGGCTTCCGTGTCGATGGCGCGAGCCGGACGATTCGTACCCGTCGGAGAAACGGGTTTTGCCCCGCCGACCCGCGAACGGTTACGCCGATTCCCCGAAGGTCTTCTCGACGAATTCCCAGTTGACCATGTCCCAATAACCTTCGACGAACTTGGCGCGAAGATTTCGGTAATCGATGTAGTAGGCGTGTTCCCATACGTCGACGGTCAGAAGGGGCGTCATGCCGTGCTTCAACGGCACATCGGCGTTGCTGCCCTGCGAGATGGCCAGTTTGCCGTCCTTGTCTTTGGCCAACCAGGCCCAGCCCGAGCCGAACAAGGTGACCGCGGCGGTGGTGAACTGCTCGCGGAAATCGGCGAAAGAGCCAAAGTCGCGCTGGATCGCCTCGGCAAGGGCGCCCTTTGGCTCGCCGCCCCCGTCGGGGGTCATGCAGTTCCAGAAAAACGAATGGTTCCACGCCTGGGCGGCGTTGTTGAACACACCGCCTTCCGCCTCAGCCACCAGATCGCCAAGCGACATATCGGCCTGCGGGGTGCCCTCGACCGCCTTGTTCAACTTGGTGAAGTACCCGGCATGGTGCTTGTTGTAATGGAAGTCCATCTGTTCCTCCGAGAGGAACGGGGCCAGTCCGTCAAGCGGGTAGGGAAGCTCGGGTTGCTGGAATGCCATGGGAGACTCTCCTTCGGTTTGAGGGGTTACGGCATTGGGCTTCGGTTCCGAATCGGCCGCTCCGGCGCAACCGAACATCGCGAGCCCCGCGCCCGTCGCAAGAGAACTAGCCAGGAACTGTCGGCGTTGCATGGTGATGCCCTCGCAGTAAGAGTGTGGCGAATTAGGAGTAACCGCTCGGGGGATTGTGCTCGGGGACCTTCTTTCAGGGGAACCGGAGCGACACCATTCCGCGTCAGCGGCTACTGCACCGAACGCCATCGTACCTTGGCCGCGCCGGTCCCACAAGCGGGTGGCCCGGCAATACCGACTCTTGAAGCGGGTAAATGGGAGGCTTGTGTAGTCTGGGGTAGTTGTATTTCGCCTCTAATCGATAAATGCTAGGCAATTCTCTGAAAACAATGCGGATTAGGCAAACTATTTGGCCGAACAATACCTTCGGGAATTGGAATCGTTCTGCTTCTCCTCGAATTACGCTTGTCGCGACTGCGAAAGAGGTAGTTTCATGACGCGTCTCTTGCTCGGGTTGCTTCTGCTCGGCGTGGCTATCGCCGGCACTGGGTGCGCGATGTGCAGCAATGTGTATGATGACTGTCCTCCAACGGCCGCCGCCGACGGCTGCGGCACGTGCGATCCCATGGCCCGCGCCAATTCCGTTCTCTCGCCGCCGTTGCCGTTGGCCGGGGACGGAATGGTGGTTTCCGAAGGCGAAGTGTACTACGAGGCACCCGCCTACTGAGAGCCCGGAGGCGGGACGGTTCATTGACGCAGGGCAGGCGTTAATTCTCGTCCCACACGGTTCCCTTCGGGCCGGCGCGCGCCGTGCCGATGATCCAACTCTCCAGGCCGGTGCGGCGAAGCTGCTGGCGAATGCTCTCGGCGTAGAACGGGCTGACGACCAGAACCAGGCCGAGGCCCATGTTGAATACGCGCTCCATCTCCGCCTGCTCGACGCCCCCCAGCCGCTGGAGCCAATCGAACACGGGGGGCACGGGCCAACTGCCGCGGCGGACAGCCAGTTCGATGCCGTCGGGTACGATCCGGGCGAGGTTTTCGAGCAGACCGCCACCGGTGATGTGCGCGATCCCATGCACCACGCTCTTCACGCGGTAGTAGGCTAACACTTGCCGCACCGCCCGCGTGTAAATGCGCGTCGGCCGAAGCATGGCTTGGCCGACCGTCTCGCCCAGTTCCTCGACGTCCTCCCCGACGTCGAGCCCGGCGAGGTCGAATACGATCTTGCGGGCGAGGCTGTAGCCGTTCGAGTGCAGGCCGCTGGAGGCCAGCCCGATCAAGACGTCGTCGGGCGCGATGGCCGAGCCGTCGATCACGTTCTTCTCGTCGACCACGCCTACGCAGAAGCCGGCCAGGTCGTAATCGCCCGGGGCGTACAGGTCGGGCAGGATGGCCGTTTCGCCGCCCAGCAGGGAACAGTCGGCATCCAGGCAGCCGGTGGTGATGCCGGCGACCAATTGCTCCAGCAGCGTGGGATTGTCGTGAGGAAGGGCCACGTAATCGAGAAAGAACAGCGGCTCGGCGCCGCAGCACAGCGCGTCGTTGACGCACATCGCCACCAGATCGATTCCCACCGTGTTGTGGACGCCCAGGGCCGACGCCACCTTGAGTTTCGTTCCCACGCCGTCGGTGCACGCCACCAACAGAGGATTGTCGTAATTGCGAGCGAACAGCGGACTGCGAAAATCGAGGTGGAACAGGCCGGCAAAACCGTTATCCCAGCGTTTGACGCGGGGGGTGAAGGTTCGGCCGATCAGGCGGGGAAGCCGGGCCATCGCATCGGCGTATTGTTCCAGGTCGACCCCTGCGTCCTTGTACGTTGCCTTCGCCATGGACTGTTTCCTGATGCTCTGCTCGGCTCTTGACGAGGGCAGAATGATTATCTGCAAAATGGTGTATGAAGCATTCCCGTTCCCTCTCGCAGCGGGGTGGGGTTGCGACTCCGGAGCCGCACGCGGCCTATTGTAAGTGCCGCGAGGCAGGCTGAAAACGGGGCAGGGCCTTGACCCATGCCTTTTTCGGTGCGACACTGAAGGCCTACCGGGTTCGGGAGCGTGGCATTCTGTGCTGCGAACGGCAGACATCGTGAACGTTTTCACACAGTCATGGCCTTGGCTTCGAGCGGAAGCTCGTATTGGTTGGCGGCCCTGCCGCCCTGTGCTCCTGGACGCTGGAAGTTCGCGTGGTTTCGAGAAGTTCGGATGTGGCGATTGTTACTGGCGCCTCCCGGAGTGTCCTGTCATTTTTTCCCGCCCGTAAGGAGAGAACCATGATGCGAGTGAGTCGGTTGCGTTGTCTGTTCGTGTTCCTGGCAGTCGTTGCTTGCGGAGGCTTGTTGCTTGGCCAGCTTGCCGGCTGTGCGCCGCCGGAGCCTCGCGCCGAGCCGGAAATCGATGCCGTCGAACCGGACGATGACTCCGCGGACGAACCGGTCGATGAACCGGCCGAGCCTGCCGATGAGCCAGTCGATGAGCCAGTCGATGAGCCAGTCGATGAGCCTGCCGATGAACCTGCCGATGAACCGGCGGACGAACCGGCCGAGCCCGCAGATGAGCCAGCCGATGAACCGGCGGAGCCCATGGACGAGCCGGCCGAACCTGCCGACGAGCCGGCCGAACCTGTCGACGAGCCGGCTGGCGATTTTGACGCTTTGCCCCTGGACGCCCCGGTTTCCTCGTACGCTCCGGCGGCGAATCTGGTTTCCGAGGTCGATATCTATATGACCCGCATGGAAGAGGCCGTGTCGACTCCCGATGAGTACGCAGACTTCGAGGCGCGGGTCGCGCGCGATGCAAATACCATGATCGTCCTCGCGCTGGCGCTGGGCTTGCACGACGAGGACCACGCGATGAAGGCCAAGGCGCCGGCCATTCTTCAGGCGGCCCAGGCGGTTGCCGCCACCGACGATTACGAGTCGGCCAAAGCAGCGGTCGACAAGCTCAAGACGACGATTGCCGAAGGGGGCGAAGGGCCGGAGTTGAAGTGGGAAAAGGTTGCCTCGCTGAAGGAGCTTATGGAGCATGTGCCGCTGGTGCATGCGAGCATCCGTCGCCGGGTGAGCCGTCGTTTTGAACGGAATGTCGAAGGTATCGCGGGCGATGCCGCCACCGTGGCCGCGATTGCCCAGGGCACCGTTGCAAATGCCGACGAGACGATCGAACCCGACAAGCCGGAGGAGTGGGAGAAATATAGTTTGCAAATGCGTAATGCGGCGGCGGAACTACTGGCTGCCGCCCAAGCGGAAAACGAAGAGGCTGCAAAAGCAGCCTTCGAAAAGCTCGATCAAAGCTGCCACGACTGCCATGTGGTCTTCCATCCGGAAGAGGCGAACTAGCAAAGCTTGAAGCCGGAGCGTAGCCGTGGGCTCATCGTTGGAGTTCACGCACTAGCGTGCGCACCATGTATGGGCTGCCTCCGGCGCGCGAAAGCGTGAACTCCAACGGCCGATCGATGCGCGGCCGGTCCGAGGAATTCGGACCGGCCGGCGTGCGCTGTTCGGCATTGAGCACAGGGCGGCAGGGCCGCCAACCAATGCGAGCTTCCGCTCGAAGCCAAGACCACGAATGTGTGAAGAAGTTCACGATGTTTGGGGTCAGTAGTACAGAACCATGCGGTATCCGCTTCCCACCACGATTCTGCCAGGCGCGTTGGCCGCCGTCGCCGTCGCGGCGCTGGTGGTTTGGGCGAGGGTGGAGCCGGCCCGTCGTTCGGAACTACGTGTGCCTGCGATGGACCGGACGCCGGGCGATACGGCAGCGCCGCCGGCGTTGCCTTTGGAGGGAACGCTCACCGTGTTTGCCGATCCACCGCCGGATTTGCCTGGCGCGTGGCCCTGGTTTCGGGGCGAGCAGCGCGACGGAATCGCCCACGACTCGCCGCCGCTCGCCCGACAGTGGCCGACGGACGGCCCGCCCCGTCTTTGGACCGCCGAAGTCGGCGAGGGGTATGCCGGGGCCGCCGTTCGGGGCGGCGCGGTGTACGTGCTCGATTACCTGCGCGACGAACAAGCCGACGCGTTGCGATGTCTGTCGCTGACCGACGGAAGTGAACTGTGGCGTTTCAGCTATCCGGTGGTTATCAAACGCAACCACGGAATGTCGCGCACCATGCCGGCCGTCACGGAGCAGTTTGTCGTCAGCTTTGGGCCGAAATGCCATGCCTTGAGCGTCGACCGGCGAACCGGCGAAGAGAACTGGCTCTTCGACGCGGTGGACGAGTACGGCGCGACAGTTCCCCTTTGGTACAACGGGCAGTGCCCCTTGGTCGAGGGCGACAAGGTCGTTCTTGCCGTAGGCGGCGCATCGCTCCTGGTGGCCCTGGACGGCGTAACGGGTGAAGTCCTTTGGCAAAGCCCGAACCCGCGCCGATGGGAAATCACCCACACTTCGATCGTGCCCATCGAGTTCGCCGGCCGGCGCATCTACGTTTATTGCGGCAAGGGCGGGGTCGCGGGCATTGACGCCGAAGACGGGAGTTACCTGTGGGACTCGACCGAGTGGCGGATCAGCATTGCCACCTGCCCGTCGCCCGTCGCGTTGCCCGAGGGCCGGATCTTCTTCTCCGGCGGATACAACGCCGGGGCCGTCATGATGCAACTGGAGGAGGCAGACGGGGAAATTGGGGTGAAAACCCTTTTCCGCCTGGGGCCCCGCCAGTTCGGCTCGACGCAGCATACGCCCATCTTTCGCGAGGGGTTCCTGTACGGCGTCCGCGAGGCCGACAAGCAGTTCGTCTGCCTCGACATGGAAGGCAATGAAGTGTGGGCGAGCGGTTCCGCCCATCAGTTCGGGTTGGGACCGTACCTGATGGCCGACGGGCTGTTTTTCATCCTCAACGACGAAGGCCGGCTCACGCTGGCCGAAGCAATCCCGGACGAATACCGGCAACTGGCCGAAGCCCAAGTGCTCGAAGGGCACGAGTCGTGGGCCCCGATGGCCATGGTCGAAGGTCGGCTTCTCCTCCGCGATTTCACCACCATGGTGTGCCTCGACGTACGAGAGGATGGCGCAAATTCCGATTGATTTCCCGACTCGGAGAGTCGGGCCACTGTAGGGCGACTCTCCGAGTCGCCGCACATATAAAATCCGCTTCCCGACTCGGAGAGTCGGGCTACTGTAGGGCGACTCTCCGAGTCGCCGCGCGTACAATTTGTTTAGCGACTCGCAGAGGCGGGCTACGATCGCTCCAGGCCCTCGGCGCGGCTCGGCCCTGCGACGAAAGAAATGTTCCCATGATGAGCCAACGCATCCATCCTTCGCCGTCGACTTTGCTGATCGGCGCGGTTCTCGTTGTGGCGGTGGCCGTGGCCGGCGTGGCCGTTTGGGCCATTCGGCCGCACGGCGAGTCGGGGAGCGGCCTGCCGGACAGTTTCTCGTACAGCGTTGAAGACTACACGGCCGTCGATCCCGCCTTGCTCCAATGGCGCGAGGCGGAGTCGTTCCCGACCGAACTGGCCGATCCGCGGGCCGTGGCAGTGAGTGCCGACGACGCCGTCTACGTGGCCGGCGACCGGGCCGTCGTGGTGTTCAGTGCAAAGGGCGAAACGTTCCGTCGGATCGACCTCGACGACGAGCCGTGGCGAGTGGCCGTTGCGGGTGAAACCCATGCCCATCCCGGACGGCTGTACGTCGTCTTTACCCGGCATGTCGAGGCATACCGGTCCGACGGCACGCGCGAGGCGGTGTGGCCCGACTTTGATGAACCGTCGGCGCTTACGGGAATCGCCCTGGCCGACGACTCGGTTTTCCTGGCCGACGCGGGGCGGCGGCTCGTCTTGCGGTGCGACCCGTCGGGCAAGGTGCTGGGCGAAATCGGCCGAAGGGACGACGAGCGGGAGATTCCCGGCTTTGCCATTCCAAGCCAATACTTTGATTTGGCCCATGGCACGGACGGCTTACTACGCGTCGTCAATCCGGGACGGCATCGAATCGAATACTATACCCCGGAAGGACGGTTGGAGCAACCGCTTATTTGGGGGCGGGCGGGAATCGCAACCGACGGTTTCTGCGGCTGCTGCAACCCCGCCGCCATCGCACTGCTACCCGATGGGCGAACGGTGACGGCCGAAAAGGGAATTCTTCGGGTGAAGGTGTATAGCCACGAGGGCGACTTGCAGAGTGTGGTGGCCACGCCGGCCGACCTGACGCCCGACGCTGCCGCCATTGTGGAAACTCGGACCGATTATCGACTGCGGGCCCCGATGGTCGCCGTCGACAGTCGGGCTCGCATTGTCGTGCTCGACCGGGCGTCGAGAACGCTCCGGATTTTTGAGGAGATACCGTAACCATGTCGAATACTCCAGCCAAACGTGCCAACCGCCGTGAGTGGCTTCGTACCGCCGTCCGCGCCGTCGCTCTCGGAGGACTGGGCGGGGGAGCGGCCCTGTTGCTAACGCGTCGAGGCCGTACCGGGGCCGGCGTTTGCCCGTACACCCGGTCCTGTTCCGATTGCCCTGCGACGGCAGGCTGCTCGCTGCCGGAACGCCGACACGCAACGCAAGCGAAAAGGTAGCAAGCCATGGACCATTCGCATACGACAAAAGACAACCTGGATCGGCGCGCATTCGTGGGCAATATCGTCCGCGGGGCGGGAGTGTTGACTTTGGGCGGTGGGGCCGCCGCGATCGCAGTTGCCAAGAGCCAAGGCCGCGACCTCGTTTGGCAAATCGACCCGCACGCATGCGTCGCCTGCGGGAATTGCGCCACCTACTGCGTGCTCGACGAATCGGCCGTCAAGTGCGTGCACAGCTACGGGATGTGCGGCTATTGCGAGCTATGTACCGGTTTCTTCGAGCCCGATCCGGCGGCGCTCGACACGGGCGCAGAGAATCAGTTGTGTCCCACGGGGGCGATCGTCCGCAAGTTCATCGAAGATCCGTACTACGAGTACCACATCGACGAGTCGCTCTGCATAGGATGCGGCAAGTGCGTGAAGGGGTGCAGCGCGTTCGGCAACGCATCGCTGTACCTCCAGGTGATGCACGACCGTTGCGAGAACTGCAACGAGTGCGCGATCGCCGTGGCCTGCCCTTCGGAGGCGTTTCGCCGTGTGCCCGCCGACCAACCCTACTTGCTCAAGCACCGGGAAGCCGACGCATAATGGCACGTTTCTTTGCAAATGCTTCCAGGCTGCCGGCGCTGGCCGCTTTGCTGTTGTTGGCGTTCGCCTGCGGGCAGACGCCGGGTGCTGAACGTTTTCCACCCCCCGACTTCACCGACCACGAACTGCCGGCCACCCAAGTTCCCGCCGCGGTGGGCACTTGGGTGGAGTACACGGCGCTGGTCGGGCTTGCCGCGGCGATGGCGCTGGCCGCGTACCTGGCATTGAGGAGCCGTTCGCGACGGGGGCTGCTGGCGCTCGGCGTGGTGGCCGTGGCGGTGTTCGGGTTCTGGCGCGGGGGGTGCATTTGTCCGATCGGGGCCGTTCAGAATGTGGCGCTGGCGGCCGCCGATGGAAATTACCTGATTCCCGCCGTGGTGGTCGGTTTCTTCGTACTGCCGCTGGTGTTCGCCCTGTTCTTCGGCCGGGTGTTCTGCGCGGCGGTGTGCCCGCTGGGCGCCGTGCAGGAACTCGTCGCCTTGCGACCGGTCCAAGTGCCCCGATGGGTCGACGCCGCGTTGGGAACGCTCGCGTACACCTACCTGGGTCTGGCGGTCCTTTTGGCCGCCACGGGCGCGGGGTTCGTCATTTGCCGGTACGATCCGTTCGTTGCCTTTTTCCGGCTCAGCGGCAGCCTGAATATGCTGATCGTCGGGCTGTGCTTCCTGGCCATCGGGCTGTTCATCGGCAGGCCGTATTGCCGCTACCTGTGTCCGTACGGCGTCCTGTTGCGCTGGTGTTCGCGTGTTTCGCGTTGGCACGTGCGCATTCCGCCGGAAACGTGCATCCAGTGTCGCCTGTGCGAAGAGGCCTGTCCGTACGGCGCCATCCGCGAGCCGACCGTCTCGCCGACGGCCGACCAACGGCGCCGCGGCCGTACCCGCCTGGCCGTGCTGCTGGTGGTTGCGCCGGTACTCGTGGGCGCCGGGTGGTGGCTGGGCCGGGGGCTCGAGGTCCCGTTGGCCCGGCTGCACCATACCGTGCGGCTGGCCGAACGCCTGCACCAGGAGGAAACCGGCGAGGTGGAAGGCACAGTCGACATGACCGACGCGTTCCGCAATACGGGCCGGTCGGCGGCCGAATTGTACGAGGAAGCCCGGGACGTCCTTGCGCGAATGCGACTGGGCGGGGGCTTGTTCGGCGCTTGGATCGGGCTGGTGATCGGCGGTCAACTCATCGGCCATTCCATCCGCCGCCGGCGCGTCGACTACCAGCCCGATCGCGGCGCCTGTGTCGCCTGCGGACGCTGCTTCTGGTATTGCCCTAGCGGACACGAAAAGGCATCAGCATGACAACCCGGGAACTGATCGACGCCCTCCGCCAGTTCGACCCCGAGGCCGAGGTCCGCCTCGGGGTCAGTTGGCCCGACCGCGTGAGCGAAACCTACCGCAACCTTTGGGTGGGCGACTACGGCGAGGGGCCGCAGATCAATACGGCCATGGACTTCCGCGGAGTTCACGTCCACGTGGGCTGCTCGTGGCAGCGGCCGGTCGGGAGGCGCCCTCCGCGCCGCAGGCACCTGGGGCACTACACGTCGCCCGAGGTCGCCGCGAGGGTGCATGACTTCTACGTCTTTCACAAACACCTCGACGAACCGCTGAATTATCCCGACTTCGATTACGAGCGATGGATTCCGCCGCGCACCATCGACGGCGAGTACAACGAACACATCGCCGCGATCCTCAAAGAGAAACTGCTCGAAGAGTAGCCCCCCATTCAGCCGGGGTCAGGTGCGGGGTATGGCGGCACGTGCAGCCGCCGGTTTCCAGGAATTCATTACCGCGGGACGCCCGTTATGTGATATCCTATCCGCAGGTGCGTGCCGCGAGCCCGCTGAAACCTGTCCGAACTGAAAGGAGTTTCCCATGCGAGGTTCTCTGTTTTCGCCACGGGCGATTGTCTTTTCGGCGTTTCTTTCGGCGGGGGCGCTGCTGCCGCTCATATCGGGCGCCGTTCGGGCGGCCGAGTGCCGCGAAAACGCTGAAGCGGCCTGGAAAGCCCGTTTGGTTAAAGAACTGCCGCTGCTGGGGCATCGCAACTGGATTGTCGTGGCCGATTCGGCCTACCCGGCGCAGACCCGGCCGGGTATCGAAACCATCTATGCCGGCGGCGACCACGTCGAAGCGGTTCAGGCCGTGCTGGAAGCGGTGGACGCAGCACGGCACGTGCAGGCGGTGCCCATGATCGACTCCGAACTGCAAGCCGTTCCCGAGGCCGACGCGCCGGGCGTGGACGACTTCCGGAAGAAGCTGGGGCGCCTGCTGGACGGCCGGTCAGCGAAGACGATGCCGCACGAGGACATCATCCGCGAATTGGACGACGCGGCGCGTCTGTTCCGCGTCCTGGTCATCAAGACCGACATGACCGTGCCGTACACATCGGTCTTTGTGCAACTCGACTGCGGCTACTGGGGCCCGGAGAAGGAGACCCGCCTGCGCCGAGTCCTCGAACAGTCGGAGTAGCGGGAAGGAAGCCATCCAATGAAGTGTACGATAGGACCGGTTTTACGGTTGCTGCTTCTGCTGCCCTGCGTCGCGGCCGGAGGGGAGTTGCCGCAGTTCGATTCCGACCAGGGGGCCGACCAATGGCTCCGCGGCCACAGCCCCTTCTACTTGCGAATGGCCGAAGAGGTGGACCGGCGCGGCGGCTACGAAATCTACGCCACGACCGACTATCCCGGCGGCGTGGCCTACACTCGGGACGGTCGCGGGTTTATCGGGCTGAACGACTCGCTGAAGGGGGCGCACCGAGTCAGCGTGCTGATCTTCGAGATGACGAACCTGCACCAGGAGGACCGGCACCAGGAGATGGCCGAGCGCGTCCGGACCGGCCGGCTCGACTGCGCCGTCGAGTTCAGCCTGCTGCGCGAGATGATCGAATACGACGGGCTGCACCTGCATTGGTGGGTCCTGCGCGAATTGCAGCAGCACCTGGGCACGGTTCCGCCCGAAATGATTACGTGGATTTCGAGCACCGCCAAGACCTTTGCCGAATACCAGCCGCCATTCGCGTACGACTACATCAAAGCGCAGACGGCCAGCGGCCATACCGAGCACTTCGTGCGGCTTTTTGAACGGCATCGAGCCGAGTACGCCGAGCCCTCGCGCCGGCAGAGACAAGACGCCGCCAGCCCGATGGCAAGTGAGGAGGGAGTGAGTGAGGAGGGAGAAGGGATGAGGGAAGGGCGAGAAGGGGAGTGACCAGGAGGGAGCTGAGGTAACAGAGACTGGAAGGAATCTTGCGAGTTGAGAAGGAAGGAGCTGGTGACCGGGATTTTATGGGTTCTCTTTGACTTCTTGGCGACTTAGCGGCTTCGCGCCTTTGCGTGTGATTTTGGGTCCGGCACAACTTACACGCAAAGGCGCTAAGCCGCCAAGACGCAAAGGGGTAGAGAAGAACGGGATCGGTCGTCCACCGAAGAGATTGAACACAGACAGCCGGCCCTCTGTTGCCTCCTGTTCCAAATTGAGAAGTCATAAAACATAACTCAGGAGTTAAACGATGCCGGAATCGAACGGTCCGAATGAATCGTATACTCAGCCGTACAATGAATCGGCCTGCTGCGAGGGCGGCAGCCTGTGCGCCATGCCGCGGCGCGAGTTCGTCAAGCTGCTCGGCGCCGGCGCGGCGGCCGCCGTGAGCCGCCGGGCGATGCCGGTCATGGCCGGCCCGTTTCCCGGCGGGAACAAGTACCTCGAAGTCATCCCGCAGGACAAACGCCTCGATCCCGCCTGGGTCCGCTCGCTGTACGAACGCGGCGAGAAGCAGACGTACACCGGCGAGGATCTTCGGTTCATCGGCATGCCGGTCGGGGGCATCGGTGCGGGCTGCGTGTACCTCGGCGGCGACGGCCGGCTGTGGCTCTGGGATATTTTCAACCAGCACCACGGACGGGGCCTGCTGTCGCGCGGCGCCGGGGGCGAAACCTATCTGAACCCCCTGGAGCAGTTCCAGCGGTTCGAGCAGCGGTTCGAACTCCAGGTGGAGCAGGGCGACGAACGACAGCGGCGCTCGCTCGACCGCAGCGGCTTCGCGAGCGTCGTCTTCGACGGCCGCTATCCGATGGGCAACGTGTCGTATCAGGACCCGGCATGTCCGGTCGAGGTGTCGTTGCAGGCATTCAGCCCCTTCATTCCGTTGGACCTGGAGAACTCCGCCTACCCCGCCACCGTTCTCCAGTACACGGTGAAGAACACCTCCGACCGCCCGCTTCGACTGACCCTGGCCGGACGGACCGAGAACCCGATTTGCCTGTTCACAGGAAAACCGACCGATACGCTGCACCGCAACCGCGTTCTGCGGCGCGACGCGGCAACGATTGTCCAGTGCAGCGCCGAACGGCCTGCCCCGCCGGACAAACCTGAGAAGACGCGTCCCGACGTGGTATTCGAAGACTTTGAGAAGCCCACCTACGAAGGATGGACCGTCGAGGGCACGGCGTTCGGCGAAGGTCCCGTGCGGATTGCCGACATCCCCGACTACCAGGGTAACGTGGGAGGCGCGGGCGAGCGCGTGGCGAACTCGCACGCCTCGGCGCCCGGCGAAGGCGTGGGCCCCAAGGACGGCGCCACCGGCGCGCTCACCAGCCGGCCGTTCACGATCGAGCGGCGGTACATCGGTTTCCTCGTCGGCGGGGGCGCACACGAGGGAACGAGCATCGAGCTACTTGTGGACGGCACCGTGGTGCACCGCGCCTCGGGCAAGAGCGACAACCGGATGCACCAGGCGTTCTTCGACGTCGCCGCGCTGGAGGGTCAAACGGCCCAGTTGCGCATCGCCGATCGGGTAGCCGGCCCGTGGGGCAACGTGGGCGTCGATCACATCGTGTTCACCGATACCCGGCCGCAAGCCGACGCCGGGAAACTCGAAGGGCGATACGACTTCGGTACCCTGGCCTTGGCGCTGGTCGGCGGTGCCGATCGGGCGACCGCGTCGGACGGCTTCTTTGGCGAGCCGGTGGATACGGCGGCCCGGCCTTTCGGCGAACCGCTGATCGGGGCCCTCGCCCGTACCCTGGAACTGGCCCCAGGCGAGTCGGCCGACGCGGTCTTCCTGTTCGCCTGGCATTTCCCGAACCTCGACGTGCCGCCGGTCGGTCCCTCGGGCCGTTGGTACGCCACGCGCTTCGCCGATGCGGCAGCCGTGGCCGAGCACGTCGCGGCCCATTTCGACGAGCTTGCGGGCGCCACGCGTCGCTGGGTCGACACCTGGTACGACTCGACCCTCCCCTATTGGCTGCTCGACCGCGCCATGGCCAATACGACCACGCTGGCCACCAACACCTGCTACCTGTTCGAGAACGGCCGGTTCTACGGCTGGGAAGGGGTCGCGTGCTGCGAGGGAACCTGCACCCACGTGTGGCACTACGCCCAAGCGCCCGGCCGCCTGTTCCCCGAAATCGAGCGCCGCACCCGCGAGATGGTCGACTTCGGCCTGGGTTTCCACGACAACGGCGCCATCGCGCATCGCACCTACGGGCCGGGCGGCAAGACGCACCACGCCGATGACGGCCAATGCGGGCGCATCCTCGGCGTGCTGCGCGAGCATCAGATGTCGGCTGACGACGCCTTCCTTCGCCGGCTGTGGCCGAACGTGAAGAAGGCGGTCGAGTTCATGATCAGCCGCGACCCGACCCGCGATGGCATCCTCGACGGCGCGCAGCCGAACACGCTCGACGCCGCCTGGTTCGGCGAAATCAGCTTCACCAGCTCGTTGTACCTGGCCGCACTTCGGGCCGGCGCCGCCATGGCTCGCGAAATGGGCGACGACGACTTCGCCGCCCAGTGCGACCAGATTGCCGACACCGGCGCGAAACGCATCCTCGACCTGTTCAACGACGAGTACTTCATCCAGAAGGAAGACCCCAAACATGCCGACGCCATCGGCGTAGGCCCGGGCTGCTACATCGACCAGATTTTCGGGCAGACGTGGGCGCACTGGGTGGGCCTCGGACGGCTGTTCGACCGCGAGAAGCAGCACACCGCCCTGCAGTCGCTGTGGCGGTACAACTTCGTGCCTGACGTGGGCCCCTTCCGCGAGCAATTCCCGCGTGGCCGATGGTACGCCAAGGCGGGTGACGCCGGGTTGATCATGTGTTCGTGGCCCAAAGAACCCGTCGACCCGGCCAAGAAGAAGCACTGGCAGTACATGTACTTTAACGAGTGCATGACGGGCTTCGAATGGCAGGCAGCCGCGCACATGGTGTACGAAGGCGAGGAGGCCCCCGAGTTGCTCGAGTACGGCCTGGCCGTCAGCCGCGCCATCCACGACCGGTACGACGCCTCGCTTCGCAACCCGTACAACGAAATCGAGTGCTCCGATCACTACGCCCGCGCGATGGCCAGCTACGGCGTGTTCCAGGCGTTGTGCGGCTTCCAGTGCCACGGGCCGCGGGGCGAGGTGGAGTTCGCCCCGCGTCTGACGCCCGAACGGTTCAAGGCCCCGTTCGTTGGCCCGGAGGGTTGGGGCACCTTCCGGCAGCAGATCGAGGGCGGAACCATGACCGCCTCGCTGGAGCTTGCGCACGGCACGCTCGGCGTGAAAGCCTTGACGCTCACCCTGCCGGCCGGAGTCGAAGTTTCGAGCGTGGCGGCCCGCCTCGCCGACGAGGAATCGCCCGCTTCGCTCCGGTGCGAAGGGCGGCGAATTACGGTACAATGGCCTGAAATCCTCCGCGTGCCGCAGGGGGGAAAACTCGAAGTGACCCTGACGTGACCATCGGCCGGCCGGCCAGCGGTCAGTCGGTCCAAAACCGTCAAACTTGGGACAGGCTTCCAGCCTGTGACGTGGGATAGGCTTCCAGCCTGTCAACGTGGGATAGGTATTCGGGCAAGGCGGCGGAACTCGACAAGCCGGAGGCTTATCCCACGACGATGACATGCTGGAAGCTTATTCCATGAGAGTCAACACGCACTACCTACCAAAGGAGACCCACCATGGCTGAAAGGTTCGTATCCCCCACCCGTCGGCGTTTCTTGAGAACCGCGTTTCAGGCCGGCGCCGCGCTGATGGCGCCCCGAGTCATTCCGGGCGCCGCGCTGGGCATGGACGAAGCCGTGGCTCCCAGCGAGCGCATTGTCGTCGGGGGCATCGGCATCGGGAATCGAGGAACGTACGATTTGGGCTGCTTCCTGCCGCAACCCGACGTGCAGTTCGTGGCCGTGTGCGACATCAAGGCCGCCCGCCGCACGGCGGTCAAAGCCATGGTCGATCAGCGGTACGGCAACACCGACTGCGACATGTATCGCGACTTCCGCGACCTACTCGCCCGGCCCGACATCGACGCCGTGCTCATCGCCACCGGGCCGAATTGGCACGGCACCGCCTCGATGTACGCCGCCCGTGCCGGAAAGGACATCTACTGCGAGAAGCCCTGCACGAAGAACATTGCCGAGAGCCTGATCCTGGCCGAGACGATGCGGCGCACGGGCCGGGTGTTCCAGGCCGGCACGCAGCGGCGGAACCTTCCCCACTTCGCGTTCGCCTGCGAATTGGCCCGCACCGGCAGGCTCGGGAAGCTCAAGGCGGTCCACGCCCATCCGGGCGGCATGGGCACGAGCACCAGCGGCTGGGCGACGCCCGAGCAGGAACCGCCGAAGGAAGAGATCGACTGGGACCTGTACCTGGGCCCCGCGGCTTGGCGGCCCTTCAACCGACGCCACCTGAACGGGTTCAACTTCGAGAAGGGAGGCGGACTGGTCGGCGGCGGCGTGCTGGAATGGGGCTCGCACTGCGTCGACTTGTGCCAGTGGGCCGCCGGAACCGACGGCACCGCTCCGGTCGAGTACCATCCGCCCGAGAACGGCCGCGTCGTGGCTCGCTATGCCGACGGCGTGGAGTTGGTCATCCGCGGCGATGGTTGGCTGCCGCTGGGGTCGTGCCCCGTGCGTTTCGAGGGGGAGACGGGTTGGGTCGAGGCCGGCGACAGCGGCAAGCTGGTGCTCAGCTCGCCCGCCCTGCTGGCCGGCCGGAAGGTGGAGGAAATTGGCGGCTACCCGGCCACGTTCCACGTACGCGACTTCCTCGATTGCGTGAAGACACGGAACCAGCCGCGGGCCAACGCCGGCGCCGCCTGCTATTCGCACATCGCCTGCCACGCCGCGAACATCGCCATCTTCCTGGACCGCCCCGTCCAGTTCGACCCCGTGAATCACGAGTTCCCGGCCGACGAACAGGCCAATCGCCTCCGCTCCGAGGCACTGCGCGCGCCCTGGAGGCTGTAAACATGCCGACGGCCTACAGTAGCAGGCACGCTCCGCCGTGCCGTCCGCCTACAGTAGCAGGCACGCTCCGCCGTGCCGTCCGCCTGCTGTAGCAGGCACGCTCCGCCGTGCCGTCCGCCGAATCGACATCCAACCCCGTTTTTTCACAACATTTCGTACGCCAGTTCAACAGTTCCGAGGCAATCGTACCCTCAAGTGAACACCATTCAGGAAACACCAAGATGAACAAGACCAGCTATTGCACCATGTTCGCCGCCCTCATGGCGGCCACTCTGACGGCGGTCGGTCCGGCCAGGCCCGCGGAACCCGACGCGGCCGCGCAGCGGCAGGCCGAACTGGTGGCCGTCCTGCTGTCCGATGCCACACCCGACGCCGAGAAGGCTATCACCTGCAAGCGATTGGCCATCTACGGCGATGCCGAAGCCGTGCCGGCCCTGGCGCCGTTGTTGGCCGACGAGCGGCTCTGCTCGTGGGCCCGCATCGCCCTGGAGGCGATTCCCGGACCCGAGGCCGACGCCGCGCTGCGCGATGCGATGGACAAGGTGAAAGGACGGCAGTTGATCGGCGTGATCAACTCGATCGGCGTTCGGCGCGATGCCAACGCCGTCGATATGCTTGCCGCGCGGCTGAACGACGCCGACGCTGAAGTGGCCTCGGCCGCGGCCGCAGCCCTGGGACGCATCGGCTCGGCCCCGGCCACCGCGGCCCTGGAACAGGCTCTGGCTCGGGTGCCCGCCGCCGTGCGTTCGGCGGTTGCCGAGGGCTGCGTGCTGTGTGCCGAAGAGCTCCTGGCCGCCGGCAATCGCGAGGCGGCGGCGAAGCTGTACGACAAGGTCCGCCAGGCCGACGTGCCCAAGCAGCGTATCGTTGAGGCTACCCGCGGGGCCATCCTCGCCCGGCAAGCGGCCGGCGTGCCGCTGCTGATCGAACAGCTCGAATCGCCCGACCGGGCGATGTTCGCCATTGGTTTGCAAACGGTTCGGGAACTGCCCGGTCGCGAGGCCACCGAGGCCTTGGTGGCCGCGCTCGACAAAGCGTCGCCCAGCCGGCGTGCGTTGATCGTGTTCGCCCTGGCCGACCGCGACGACCCGTCCGTGCTGCCCGCCATGCTCGAAGCGGCCGCAGACGGCGCGACGCCGGTCCGGCTGGCGGCCGTCGGTATGCTTAGCCGCGTTGGCGATGCTTCCTGCGTGCCGGTTCTGCTCGACATCGCTCTGGAGGAGGATGAAGCGCTGGCCGACGCGGCCAAGACGGCGCTGGAGCAGTTGCCCGGCGAGGCGGTCGACGCCCATCTGGTTGCCCGGCTTGGCACGAGCGAGAGCGCGGTGCGCCGTGTGCTGATCGAGGTTGCCGGGCGACGGCGGATTGCCGCGGCGGTTCCCGCCCTGCTGAAGGCCGCCGACGATTCCGACCCCGCCGTACGCGCCGCCGCCCTGACGGCGCTCGGCTCGGCCGCAGGCCCGGGCGACTTGGCTGTCCTGATTTCGCGCGTGGTCGAACCGGAAGAAGGCGACGACGTGCAAGCGGCTGCCGAGGCACTGCACGCTGCGTGTATCCGCATGCCCGACCGGGAAGCGACCGCGGCCCAACTGACCGCCGCCATGGCCAAGGCGCCGCTGCCCGGGAAGGTGGCGATCCTGGAAGTCCTTGGCGCAATGGGCGGACCCCGGGCACTGGCCACCGTCGGCGCGGCGGCCCAAGACCCTAGCCCGGAACTCCAGGATGCCGCCACCCGCCTGCTGGGCGATTGGATGAGCGTCGACGCCGCCCCGGTGCTGCTGGGCGTGGCGAAAAGTCGGGACTCGCGATATCAGGTTCGCGCCTTGCGCGGCTATATCCGCCTGGTGCGCCAGTTCAACGTACCCGACCCAGAGCGCGTTGCCATGTGCCGCGCCGCGCTCGAGGCCGCCACGCGCGACGAGGAGCGCGCGCTCGTCCTGGAGGTGATGGAGCGGTACCCGAGCGTCGATATGCTCAAGCTGGCGGTCGACGCGGGCAAGATGCCGGCGCTGAAGAACGATGCCGCGCGAGTCGCGCTGTCCATCGCGCAGAAGATCGGCGGCGACTCGGTCGACGTCGAAACCCTTTTGGCCCAGCTGGGCCAGGAGCCGATCAAGCTGGAAATCGTCAAGGCCGAGTACGGCGCGAACGGCAAATACAAGGACGTTACCGACGTGGTTCAACGCGCGGTACGCGGCCTGCCGCTGATCCTCCTGCCGTCGTCGAGCTACAACTCGGCCTTCGGCGGCGACCCCGCCCCGGGCATCGTCAAGGAACTGAAAATCCAATACCGGATGAACGGCAAGGCCGGCGAAGCCACCTTCCCCGAGAACGCAACCATCCTGTTGCCCGCGCCGAAGTAGCGGCATCCGGCACGGAATGCGCGTAACCGTTCACGAGGGACCGTCCCGATTTTCGCGACATCAAGGGCGATTTGCCCAAGCGCCCTGCTGCCCGAGGCCGCGAAAACGGGACGGTCTCCCAGCCATGCAGCGGAGAAAACGGGCTGCGATTTTTTGGGTGGCAATTTTCTCGATTTCGACACTATGCCCCGCCGCCGCCGGCTTCCAGCCCCCGGCCAAATATGTACATGCGTATAGATACTCGATTCTGGCAACTCCGACGCCGGTTGGCAAGGCAAAGAAATGGGCCGGGAGCAAGCTGGGAGTTGGGAGCTGGGAGATAGGAGTTGGGAGCTGGGAGATAGGGAAGTGCTGTCACCTCCGCTTTGGGGGAGGTCGGACGCGGTAGCGGCCGGGTGGGGGGCCGCCGGCCCGGTGCCCGCCTGCTCCACGCCGAGCACCTGCAAGTTCCGCCAACCGAGAGGTTATCTTCGGCAATGACCGTTAGGTTTCGATGCGATGTTTCCGCGGTAGCCGCTTGGCGACAGTCGTAACCGGGCGGCCGGCATAGACCATGGTTTAGAACTGGCGTTTTCGGCCGCTCCGGTTAACGGCCTGGTTCGGCCAAATTTGGCGTCACTCTTGAGCATACACGTTCGCAAGCTCGATCTTTGCTCTAACGTCTTCGGGCGACGTAGCATTCTCCAATTCGGTGAAGCGAAACAGTGTCATAATCACATAGTATTGTTCGTTGCGAGCCCATACGACAACCTGCGGCCAGATGATTTTGGCAAGGTCGGGGTGATCTTCAGACCATGTTACCCATTCGTCGTTGCCGCCCCAACAGCCAACAGATTGACACATGAGTTTTGCGTTTCCGTGCCAGCCGCGAACACCAGGCGCAAAACCCTTGACGAGATGCCAACGCGGATCTGGCCTATCGACATTAGCAACGAATCCATGTTCGTGAATGTAATCGTCAACTTCCGAACGCCATTCGCGTGATTGTTTTGGCGTGATCTGGATACCGCACCACTGGTAGTAACGGAAAGACCGATGCGAAAACCGATCGGGGGAGAATTCAACGCCGTAGACAGTGCCGGACAGGCCTAAGAACCAGCTGAGCGCGGCAAGCGAGACGGCGATTGCGCCGACGATCAGAACGATTTGCAATCGACGGCGTTTACGAGTCATTGGTCAGCCATGGTCTTGTGGCAGAACGATTGCGGTAACGGGGCCGCCGCCAAGAAGCTATGAATTCAAAACCCGCATCATCGGCGGCTCCCGTTCACCGCTTGGTTCGGCGGCCGGATTTGCTCGGGACGTTGGCCGTTGTCGCGCGCGGCGCGGGTGCCCCGCGAAGGAGCCCCTCGGTACTCAAATCCTCGTCGATGTCTGGCCAATGAATACCGTAGCCCCCGCCCGCGATTTGCCAGTTTTTGCGTTCGGCCGCAGTCGCGTTAAACAGGCGCGGATACCAAACGAGCGGAAGAATAATGGTCCGCCCATCCCTAAGTGCTACGCTCAAAGTGTCTTTGCTAAACTTGACGTCTGCGACTCGTTCATCGGCCGTCAGTGCCAAAATACCCATGCCAAGCCTCCAAGAAGACAGTTTGATGTTGAATGACTAGTTTTTGAAGCCGACGCAATTCCGAGGGAGTGAATCCGAGATTCCGTGCAAGTCCGACTGGCTCCAGCCAGAACTTGACCGACAAATCGTCCCGATCAACATGGATATGCGGCGGTTCATTCGGCTCATGGCTGTGAAAGTAAAAGCGGTATGGACCGCTTCGCAAGATAGTCGGCATCCGAATCGAATTCCCTCCCGTCGGTCACAGAATCACCGCCGAACGTTACGGATCACGCGGGCGGGACGCATGATCGTCCATCTGAATCCGCACGCAAGCCCGCCTCGCGTGCATCCGATTGATATGCCGCGTTAGTATGGTTGCGGCGGCGGACGACGAGGCGGAAACGCCGGTTTGGCATCAGGTTCGCCGCCAGACCTTACACTGCCGCGCCCCAACAGTTCCTTCAGTTGAATTACGGGAATACTCAATTCGCTTGCCCTGCGCATAAAGGCATCGAATTGTCTTGCCACCCTGGGCGATACGGTGGTTTCGTCAGCGAGCTTACCGACGATGACGTATTGCGTGTCCGGACGGAGCTTTCCAGTGAGTCTTCCGTCAATTCCGAGTTCGGCGTCGATTACGCCACCGTTCCGTTTGACTATACACCGCACGGATTCCAGGTCAGTCGTCCCATCGTTATCGACGTCAATTAGCCCCACCATGGCAATGCGCGTAATCTCTGTGTCGCGTTTTTCCGTGCTAGGCCGCCTTTGTCTTGGGCACGCTTCCGCGCGGGAGGCGAGGCCAGCGCAGGCGGCTGCAAAAATCGCGATTGTCTTGATTGTGAATTGAGTCATTGTGTCGCGTTGGTCGTGGTTAGCGGCATATCGTTGGCGGTAACGGGGCCGCCGCCAAAAACCTATGATTTCAAATCCCACGTCATCGGCGGCTCCCGTTCACCGCTTTGTTCGGCTGTCGTCTGTTGCTTCGCGTGGCAGAAACTGCGGAGCCGGAGAGTCTGGGATGCCGAGTATAACAATGAGCGTATCAGGCCTCGTGCATTGCAGGTAGAACGCATCGGGCATCCGACCGGAGACTGATATCAGCACTGGCGTCTTGCCCTTGAGGCGTTTTACTGCCTCGTCGCGTTTCAATCTCCTGCCCTTCAGATCAACAAGCCGATTTTGTGACTCGTCAGACAATTGCGTGGCTGGGTGATAGCCCATCGAAAGTTTCAGAACCGCCTCCTCCACATTGACCTGGAATTCTGGCCATTCCATTTTCGGTCGCCGTTCACCAACAACCTTCCATGTGATTTTCGGGATCGTCAATTGAACAGCCCACTTCTCGGAATCGTTGGACATGATGGCCGTGCCAACGACGGGCGGAACATCCTTCGGCACCGCGACTACTTCATCCGCAGATACGGGGCCGCAACGAACTATGGTCAAAAGCATAAGGGTGCAAAGCGTTTTCATCTTCAATTCTCCGCTGCTGGCCGAACTTGTATTTATCCCGCCGGCCTGTGGCCGTGCTAATTCGTTAGGCCCGCCGGTTCAGCGGGATAAGAACCCCCGAACCAACGCCAATC
>CAYPWB010000014.1:0-34928 GCA_964414315.1 uncultured Planctomycetaceae bacterium
CGCCTGAAGCTGGCCGCCTACATGTCGAGCGCGAAGCGGGGCCGGTGCCTGTTCATCCTCGACGAGCCGACCACCGGGCTGCACTTCTCCGACGTGGTGCAACTGCTCGACTGCTTCGACGCGCTGCTGGCAGTGGGCCACTCGCTCATCGTCGTGGAGCACAACTTGCAAATGATGAAGGCGGCCGATTACATCGTCGACCTCGGGCCCGGGGCTGCCGACGAAGGCGGGTGCGTGGTGGCCAAAGGCACCCCGGAAATAGTGGCCAATTGCCCCCAGTCGGTCACGGCCAAATACCTTGCCGGGCTGGGGTAGGCGGCCTTACGGAATCCGCACGCTAAAGCCGATTTGCGTTCCGACGGCCTCGGCATAACGGTAGAGCGTATCGACGGTCGGATTGACGTAGACGCCGTTCTCCAGCCGGCTGATTGCCGACCGGTCCATTCCGCTCCGGTCGGCGACATCGGCCAAACTGAGTCCTTGCGCCTGTCGATGTCGCTTGATCGCGATAAGCATCGCCCGCAAATCCAAGTATTCCCCGTGTTCGACCGCCTCGCTGGCATCGCCGGTTGCCCGTAGATCGTCCAGTGAGGGCCGTTCCCGCTGGAATCGTTCCCGAATGTTTTCCAACTGCCGCTGCTCGGACGGGCTTCGCTCGATCTTTCGGTGGATTCGCTGCTTTGTCATGGCATCACCTCGCCGCCCTGGGTTCGGGTGCAGGGTAGGCAGTAACCGGATACACCCTCAAGGGTTCCTCTTCGACCAACTCCCAAACCACTGCCAGATGGCGCCCTTCCGACGTCCATCCGAACGTGATCGGCCGACCGCTGGATTGGCTGTAAGCCGTGCGGCTGTGTCGATCGTTCAGAATCTCTTCCACCTCGTCTGGTGTGACGTTGTGCTCGGCAATGTGCCGGATGTTCCCCAGCGGATCGTCCTGCAAATCCCAAATGAACTGAATCATCAGCCGCCCCCCACCCTCGCGCCGCCTGTTGCATTATTTTACAACATTTCGGCGATGCTGTCAATGGGCCAATGGAGCCCCGAACCGGGTTGGGGAAAGGCCGTCAGGCGGTGCCGCTGCCCCTTCTACGCACTGCCTGCAGGGGGTATAGTGAAAATTCGTCTCACAGGTTATACGATGGGCGCATCCTCGTAACGTAGACCAAGAGGGAGTACCTCTGGACCAACGACGCCCCCAAGGACGAGTGGGCCGTTGGCGGCCTGTGGGCCGACCGTAGCAACGGAAAATACCCCATCAACATGGTGGAAGGACCCGACTGGGAAGCCATTTGGGCCAAGTTGAATCCATGATTGTTCGTAGCCTCAGCGAGATCCATGCTGAAGTGGACACCTTCAAGCGGGAAGCGCGCAAATGGTATGAGCACCGGGGTCAGCGAGAACAGGCCCTTATGTACTTTCGGGGTGTGCCTGACGTTGTAGCGCACAAACTCGTACCGAGCGTCGGTCGGAATTGTTCGGAACAGACTGCTCTTGAACGAGAAAGAAGACTGATTCAGCGGTTACTCAGTGAGCTTCGTGTCCTATACCAGCGGAGAGATGTTTTGCGTGTGCAAAGAGAATTGGCGGCGCGATTGGCAGAACTCTTTTCGGACCTAAATTTCAACAATGACGAAGCGACGATTCCTGTGAAGTGGCAACTGCCGCTGATTGCGTTTGCGCAGCACTACCGCATTGAGACGAGGCTACTTGACTGGTCCGAGTGTCCACGCGTCGCTGCATTTTTCGCAGTCCAGAACGGGAAGGACACGGAAGGGAAAGACGGCGGCCTGTACGTGTTCCATGACCGCACAGCCCTAAGTGTGGGCGGCGGCGCGAGACTGTTTCCTAAACCGAGTATAGAGTATGTTCGTCCGTTTCGCATTTGGCGAGATAGCGGCAAGTATTACGAGCAGTGGCGCAATATGATCGGTCTTGACGAAGCGTGGCGATTCGAGCATCAGAAGGCGGTGCTTACCTTCCAACCGAAGATTACGCAACGATTGGATGAACAACTGGTGGAAGAATCCAAGAGCGAAGAGAACAAATGGCGGTATCAGAAGTTGTGGTGTTTAAAGATTCCTGCTGGTGACAAGAAGCACATTCAGGACGAACTCGCGAAAGACGACATTACCTACGACGCGCTGTTTCGGGGGCCACTGGAGAATCTATGTCGCCGTGTAGGCAGGTCTTGTTCGGTGAGCACATCCCGCTTGAGCCTGAACGAATAGCAGCACCCTTTCCAGATAAACGGTTACGTGCATGAAGGACTCCCCCGATCCCCTCGCCCGTTACATCCGCCAAATCCGCTATGCGCCGCTGGGCGAGGCGGGGCAGCGAAGGCTCATGCAGTCGACGGTGTTGGTGGCCGGCTGCGGGGCGCTGGGAAGCATGCTGGCGAGCATCCTCGTGCGCGCCGGGGTGGGCCGCGTGCGCATTGTGGACCGCGATTTCGTCGAGGTGCATAACCTCCAGCGGCAGTTCCTTTTCACTGAGGCGCACGCCGCCGGGCAGATGCCCAAGGCCGTGGCCGCCGCCGAGGTGCTCCGCGAGGCCAATTCGACCATCGACATCGAGCCGATCGTCGGCGATATCAACTTTTCGACCCTCGGCGCGCTGTGCGACGGAGTGGATGCAATCGTCGACGGCACCGACAACTTTGAAACCCGGTTCCTCATCAACGACGCCGCCGTGAAGCACGGCATTCCCTGGGTGTACGGCGGGTGCCTCGGCGCCGAGGGCCAGTCGATGTCGATCCTGCCGGGCGAGACCGCCTGCCTTCGCTGCCTCATGGCCGAATGTCCTCCGCCCGGCAGCACGCCCACGTGTGACACGGCCGGCGTGCTTGGGCCCATTGTAGCCGTGATCGCGTCGATCGAGGCCGCCGAGGCAATGAAGATACTTAGCGGCAACTCAGCGGCCGTTTCCCGAAAGCTGACCGTGGTGGAACTGTGGGACGCCCGGGTCCACCAGGTCGACGTGAGCGCGCTGCGCGAGCAGGTCGACTGCCCCTGCTGCAAACGGGGCGAGTTTCCCTGGCTCGTCGGTCGGCAGGGGAGCGAAACGGCCGTGTTGTGCGGTCGGAACGCCGTGCAACTTACGCGGCCGGGCCAAAGCGTCGACCTCGACGCGCTGGCCGCACAACTCCACGCCCTCGGCGAGGTGACTCGCAACCGGTTCCTCCTGCGTCTGAAGGTCGACCCCTACGAAATTACCGTCTTCCCCGATGCCCGTGCCATCGTCGCCGGCACCGACGACCCGGCCGAAGCCAAGACCGTGTACGCGCGATACGTCGGAAACTGAAGCCGTTTCGGGAATAGGCGCGGGGGGTGGCTCCCGATGAACGGTGATGCTTCACACTCGGAAAAGCAGAACATGAAGACGCCCTCGGCGCCCATTGCCCGAAACGAATTCACCGACGCCACCGAGAACCGCGCCGATCGTTGCCATGTCGCGGCGATTGACGAACTCCTGGGCCGGCGGCTACCCGTGCTGAACGACGGATTCGTCCGACTGGTCGATTACATGGGCTCCGACGCGTCGGTGGTTCAGGCGGCCCGCGTCTCGTACGGCAAAGGCACGAAGCGGGTACATGAGGACCGTGGGCTGATCCGCTACCTGATGCGACATCGGCATACGACCCCCTTCGAGATGTGCGAGTTGAAACTGCACGTCCGAGTGCCGATGGACTGCTGGCGGCAGTGGATTCGCCACCGGACGGCCAGCGTGAACGAATACTCCACCCGGTACAGCGAGGCGATTGACGCCACGCAGCAAACGGCGGAAGACGCCTGGCGGCAGCAGTCGAGCGCGAACCGGCAAGGCAGCGGCGGCATCCTCGATACGGAAACCGGCGCACGCCTTTCCGCCCGCGAACGCGAACTGCAAGCCCTCGCACGCGAAGTGTACGAGGAGCGACTCGCGCGGGGCGTCGCGCGCGAGCAGGCCCGGAAAGACCTCCCTCTTTCCACGTTCACCGAGGCGTACTGGAAAACGAATCTCCACAACCTTCTGCACTTCCTGGCTTTACGCATGGATCCCAGCGCGCAGCAGGAAATTGCCGCGTACGCCAACGTCATCGGCTACCAAATCGTTCAGCCGTGGGTGCCCTTTACGTGGGAAGCATTCGTCGACTACCGGATCGAAGCGATGAGTCTTTCCAGGATCGAGCAGGCGATCCTCGGCGCCCTCGGTCGGGAGGGTCCCGAGGCGGCCGTCACCGCGGCCGAACAGGCCGGCCTGCTACCTCGCGACGGGAATCGTCTGAAACCCAACCGCGAGCGGGTGGAATTGGAGGCCAAGTTCGCGCGGCTGGGAATTGGCGTGCCGTGGCGATGAACGCCAACAGGCGTGAATCGGCTTGGGTTCGAGTTCACGCTTCAGCGTGCGTCGTGCAAACAATACAGACGTTTCGCGCTCCCGACGTTTATTGTCTTGCGGGGTCTAAGCCGGGGCTTCGGTACGCATCGCGGCGAGCCGCTCGGTGATCGCTTCGCCGGGCAGGTCTATCGGCAGCACGTTCCGTTCGAGGGCCAACGCGGCGCCCAGGCCGGCCGCTTCGCCCGTTTGCGCCACGCTTCCGGTGAGCCGGTAGCTGCCCAAGGCGTAATGATCGCCCGAAATGCAACGACCGGCGGTCAGGAGGTTGCCCACGTCGCGCGTCACCAGACAGCGGAAGGGGATCTGGTACGGTCGGACACGAAACTTCGGCGGGGCGGGCATGCCGGCCGGGGGGCCGTCGCCGTAGGGGTCGTCGACGCTGTGGATGTTCGAATGCGCGCTGATTTCCACCACACCGTCGTCGAACCGGGCGCCGCGGTCCATGTCTTCCCATGTCAAGTAGTAATGGCCGCGAATGCGCCGCGTTTCGCGCACGCCCATGGCCGGGCCGGTCTTGATCAGGAACACGTCTTTCCAATCGTCGCCGCCGTGCTCTTTGAATACCTCGACGCATTTGCGAATTTCCTGCCGCCCCAGGGCCTCGGCCCGGCTGAGGTCGCGCACATTCGTGGCGTCGATTCCGTAGAATTGCGTGGCCATGAGCACGAACACGCCGGGTTGACCGGGCTGGGGGAACAGGGTGACGGGCGGATAACTTGGCTGTAGGCCGCCTCGCTCAAGAATCTCGACCAGCACCCGCCCCTTCGCCGGCTCGCCCCGGTATCCGCCGATGGTGCCGAAGAGGGTGACCGGCTGGGTTCGGCCGTCGAAGGGCCGGCCCATTTCGAACTCGCAGCCGGCCGCCGCGGCCACGTCGCCGTCGCCGGTCGCGTCGATCACCATCTTCGCCTCAATGAACTCCAGGCCCGACTTGCTCTGGGTAAACACGCCATGCAGTCGCCCACCGTCCTTGGCCGCGCCGACCGCGCGGGTGTGCGCCTGCACCTCGACGCCGGCTTCGGCTGTCAGGTCGTCGAGCAGGATTTTCATGTCTTCGATGAGGTAAATGTTCCGACCGAACACCTGGTGGACCGGCAGGCGGCTGTGGATTTCCGCATTGACGCCGTCGCGGCTTCGCCCGGCCATGAGATGGGAAACGCCCACGGAGGTCCATACGCCACCCAGGAAGGGCATGTTCTCAAGGAGCATCGTCTTGGCGCCGGCCCGGGCAGCGAACAAAGCAGCTCCCACGCCGGCGGGGCCGCCGCCGCACACCAGCACGTCGACTCGCCGCACGACAGGCACCTCGCGCTGCGGCGCCAAGATGGTGTCGGGCCCGGCTGCGTACTCGGAGCCGGAAAGGCGGGCAGAGCCAAACGCCCCCGCTGCCACCGTGGCGGTGGCGATGAATCTCCGTCGACTCAAGCCCTTGCGGTGGACCTCGTTTCTACTCATTGCAGGCTCCTTGCAGAGGTTGCGTTCCCCGCGGACCATTTTCCAGCCACGCTGCATGCCTACGCGGCATTATGGACTCATGGTATTCCGAGGTCAAGTTCGTCGCAGCAGGATCGTTGACTTACGGGGGCCGTTGCGGTATGCTGCGGGAAGTGTGCGGGTGGGGATTCCGTTGCGCGGATCGTTTGCATGCCGCACGACGGCCGGTGCCGCGCTCGACCGAACGATCGTTCCTTTCTTCTTCTTTGCTTCGCTTTCCGCGGAATCGAGGACAACTCATGTTTCATCGAATGCAACGGCGGGCCGGGTTTACCCTCGTCGAATTGCTCGTGGTTATTGCCATCATCGGTATCCTCATCGCTTTGCTGCTGCCGGCTGTGCAGGCGGCGCGCGAGGCTGCTCGACGCATGCAGTGCAGCAACAACCTCAAGCAAATCGGGCTGGCCTTGCACAACTACCACACGGCGCTGAGAAGCTTCCCACCCGGCGGTCTGGCGTCGAACGAAATGAGCTTCCTGGTGTTCATTCTGCCCTACCTCGAACAGAAACCGCTGTACGACCAGTTCAACTTCGACGCCGGTCCTTATGTGCTTTCGGGTGCGACAACGAACGGGCGGGCGGAGCACGGGCAAAACGCGATTGCGCCGTATCTATGTCCGAGTTGCCCCGATTTGCGATCGAACCTCTCCGAGAGCGGCAACTACTCCGAGCGAATGCCCGACAACGCAAACGGCACCGATCCCTACACCACCCACTACCAGGGCGTGATGGGGCCGGTCGGAACCAATCCGTTCAACGGCACCCAATACCGGGTGCTCAATCGATCGCACCATTGGGGCGGTCAGGCGCAGCAGGGGGTGCTGTTCAACAACCGGAGCGTGCGCATTCGCGACGTGACCGACGGCACCAGCAACACGTTCGCCGTGGGCGAAATCTCGTGGAAAGGCTACGGGAAGTTCCGCTCGTGGATTCGTGGGGCCAGTTCCGCCAGTAAGGAAGCCCAGGGAGCGTGCAAGAACGCGGCCGAACCGATCAACGCCGGGGCCGTGTACGGCCGGTTCAACGATGCCGGCTTCGGCAGCCGCCACCCGGGCGGGACGCAGTTCCTCATGGTCGACGGATCGACGCACTTTGTCAGCGAGACGATCGATTACGACATCTACTTGGCCACCGCCAGCCGCGACGGCGGCGAACCGAAAACGTTCGACGCCGATTAGGCGGAATGATTCGGGCAGCGAAAACGGGACAGGTACGTTTTGCCGGAACGGCCCTTCGGGTGCTGCACACAAAACGTACCTGTCCCGTTTTCGCCGCCCGTGTTAGCCCTTCTCGGCCCACGGCGCCGTCTTCCCAAGCTCCGCCCAGTCGATTTCGTGAGGCATTACATTCTCCTCGACGGCGCTCGCCGCGGCGAAGCCGACGGCTTGCCCCATAGTCACGGCGTTGCCGGTGACCCGATACGCCGAGTGCGCGTAGAAGTCGCCGGAGATGCAACGGCCGGCCATCATCAGGCCGTCCACGTCCTTGGCCACGAGCGAGCGGTAGGGGATGTCGAACGGCTTGGCTCGCACGGGGGCCGCCTCGATCCCCTTGCCGGCGTCGACGGTGGTGGAATGCACGTCCACAGGGAACGCGCAGCGGCACACGGCGTCGTCGAACCGGGCGCCCTCGCGGATGTCGTCGCTGCTGATCGTGTAGCGGCCGTGGATGCGGCGGCTTTCGCGTGTGCCGATTTGCTCCGGCGAGGCGCATATCCGAAGATCCTTCCACGGTCCGCCCAGGCTGCGCAGCCCGTCGATCATCCGGTGCAACTCCGCCCGGCCCTGCAGCGTGGCTTCGGTCACCTCGCGCGCGTCGAAGCCCCGGAAGCCGTACTCGTGGTTGGCCATGAGGCAGAAGAGGGTTTCGCGAATGGGGAACAGCGACGGCTTCGCGTACGACGGCGCGAAACCGGTCGTTTCCTTGATGATTCCGGCCAGGGCGTCTTTCGGCCCGGCCCAACTGTCGCCCGGCAAGGAGGAAACGTACGGCCGGATTTCGTCGAGGTGAATGCCCGTCAGCAGGACGATGAAGCTCATCGGCTGGGCATCGCCGGTTTCCGGGCGGCCGTAGTCCCACTTGCAGCCCGCCTGATGGGCCACGTCGCCCTCGCCCGTGCAATCGATGAACACCTTGCCGCGGACCGCCTCGCGGCCCGATTTCGACTCGGTGACCACCAGCGCCAGCCGCTCGGCCGTGTTGCGCACGGCCGCCGCGCACCGGGTGTGAAGTTGAAGTTCGACCCCGGCTTCCAGGCACATCTGCTCCAGCAGAAGCTTCATGGCCTCGGGATCGTACATGTTCGGAACCCGGCGAGCGTCCTTCTCCCTCGCTCGCAGCGCCGCGAGGATTTCCTGCATCATGCCGGGCTTGTTGCCCGTGTCGAGCAGGTAGCTCAACAGGCCGGAGGTCCAAATTCCGCCGATGCAGCCGTGCGCTTCGAGCAGCCGGGTTTTGGCCCCCGCGCGGGCGGCCGCCACGGCGGCGGCCACGCCGGCCGGCCCGCCGCCGCACACCACGACGTCGGCTTCGGCGACGATCGGCACTCTTCGGCCCGGCTCCAGGTACGCGCCGTTTTCGATGCGGCCGGGCGCGGCGTCGTCGGCCTGCGCGCCGTGCGCCCCAACGGCCCAGCCTGCGGCCGCGACGGCGCCCGTCTTGAAGAAGGCACGACGATCGGGGATTCGAGGCTTCGTGCGTTTCATCGAATCGACTCCTTCCGGCACCGCCGGGGCAAGAGCATCATGCTGCCGACCAGGGCCAGGGAACTGAGCAAGACCATGGTCGGTTCGGGAATCATGGCGAAGTTCCGGGTGGTTGCCTATGCACCGACGAACCGGCCCAAGATCGAGTGTACTCGACGCGGCGGAACGCGTCAATCCTTCGGCTCCACCCCATTCTGGATGCAAACTTCGGCAACGCAGCAGGCGCGCTCCCGTGTGCCGTCCGCTGTATCAGACGGAACTCGGTCGTTCGGCCGGACGGCTTGCCGTGGGAAACGGAAGAGCCGGCCCTTTGAAAGGAAGTCTGAAAAGGGCCTGCGTAACCGTTTCCGGCGCCGCCCACCCGTGACTGGTTACGGGCCTACTACCCGCCGACGGCTGCACCGGGTAAGATGCATTCGTGTTTGGTGAAATGTCGACAAGCGGGCACTCGCCCGGAAAACCGGTAACCGTTCCCGGTTGCCGCGGTAGAAATGGGAACTCAAGACAAGGGGTTGTTATGAGACGTCTCTTCGTTCAAGCCGCCGTTTGCCGTGTGGCGCAGTTCACGTTTTTGTGCAGTGCCATGGTGCTTCTCGGCTGCGGCCCCGGAGGGCCCCCGCAATATCATGTTTCCGGCACGGTAACCTACGGCGGGCAGCCGGTGCCCACGGGGCAGGTCCTCTTTGCGCCCGACACGTCCAAGGGCAACTCGGGGCCGGCCACAGCCGTGCGTATTCAGGACGGCAAGTACGATACGCGCGGGGCGAACCGCGGCACGGTGGGCGGGCCGCACGTGGTCACCATCAGCGGCTTCGACGGCAAGCCCGATCCCAACGCCGAACTGCCCGAGGGGCGGATGCTCTTCTCCGACTATCGCGTCGAGATCGACCTGCCGAAGGAAGCCGCCACCGAGAACTTCGCCGTTCCCGCCGGAGTGCGGTAGAGGAATTCCGGCTCAATCGAGCGACGGGTATACGACCTCGCCGCGCGACTGGGCGGCTGTGTTCTCGTACGCGCCGAAGAAGTCGGAGTTGGCGTCGAGCCACACGATCAGCCGCCGCCGCTCCGCGTTGGGCAGTTTCACGCCGTAGTGGTCGGCGCCGAGGTAGGCCGTAAGCTTTGCCGCCCGGGCGCCGAATTGGCCCACGTCGGTTCGCGCGCCGCCGCGCAACGAATGGCGGAACGACCCGTTGGTCGAATCGAAGTAGAACCCGTATTTCGCGGCCAAAGTATTGTACGACCGGGTGAAGCCGTGCGGGCCTTCGAGGACCCCACTGAGGTCAAGGGCATCCTCCTTCCGGTGGCACGCGACGCAGTGGCGGTCGAGCACCGGCTGTACCAGGCGCACGTAGTTGAGGGGGTTCGAGCCCTCCGGCTCGGGCTCGATGGGCGAGGGGCTGCGGCGCATGGCCAGCGGCACGCCGCCGCTCAACTCCGGCGGCTGGTGCTTTCGCTCATGGCACCCCTGACACTGAAGCTGCTCGCCGGGGTGAACGTAGGTGGCCGAACGCATCGATTGCACGGCCGTCCCGTCGGCGTCGAGGGCCTGGAAGTAAATCGACTTGCCCACCGGCGCCTCGAAGTACGCACTGCCGTCGGGCTCGACCGGCACGGTGCCCAGCACGGCGCGGGCATTGGCCGCGTTGGCCGCCCCGATACGCGGCTCATTCACCCGCGAGGTGGTCTTCGGCAGCACGTGAATGATCCGCAGCGCTTGGATTCGGGTGTCGGCCGGCCACTCGAACCGGCTGTCGTATACGTTCATGACGGCGATGGTTGCCCGCGGAACCTCGCCTCCGGCGGCCGCAAGGTCGCTCGCCGCCTGGACCGTCTGCCGGGGGAGCACCGGCGGCCGCGGTCGGGCACGCAACGGCATGGGCGCGTAACAGGAGATGTCGGGATCGCGATAGATCAGTTCCCGGTTGCCGAATCGGTCTATCCAGTAGATGCCCCGGTTGTACGCGCCCCGCTCGCCGCCTTCGCCGTCGTACACCACGAGATAATCGTCCTCGCTTAAGGGCCATGGGGTTCCGTACACCATATACTCGCGGGTTGGGCGCCCTTCCGATTCAGGGAATGGCACCTCGGGGGTAAGCCGTGTAAGCTGCGACATGGCTCCGTCGTCCTCGGGCCGCAGGTCGATCAGCACCAGCGAGCCGAACTCGTGCCCGTGGTGCGCCGCGGCCACCGCCACGTATCGGTGCGAGCCGGGAATGGCGCGAACCTGCATCTCCATCCACGGCCGGTCCTCCCGACGCCCCGTCGGATAGTTGCCGTGGAACGCTCGCGGATCGCGGCCGTCGGGCGCGCAAATCCACTTGTGGTGCGCCACGTTCGTATCGCGGTCGACGTAATCCCAACGGGTGTATACGAGCATGCCGTCGTGGTTCACGCTCGGGTTCCACTCCTGCGTTTCGTGATAGCTCAGGGTGATGATGTCGCTGCCGTCGGGCTCCATCGAGTGGAGTGTGTACGTGGGCGAGGGCCATCGCGGGGCCGAGCCGCCGCAGCGCAAGAACCCGCCGCGCCGCTCCGAAATGAAGGCGACCCGCCCGTCGGGAAGGAAACACGGGTCGAAATCGTTGTACGGGCCGTCGGTCAGTTGCACCAGACCGGTGCCGTCGGCATTGACCCGGAAGACATGGTAGCACGCCTCGGGCGACCAGACGCCTTGGCTGGGCATTTCGTCGAGGCCTTCGGTGTAGGCGAACAGGATCGACTTGCCGTCGTAGCCGACGTCGGGCCGCAGGAATGCACCCGGCACGAGTCTCCGCCCGGCCAAACGTCCGCGCTCGACTCGCGATTCGGCCAGCAGGTCGATCACCTCCGGCTCGTCGGAGAATGGGTTTTCCAGGACGAACAGACCCCCGCCCGGCTTTGCCCCGAAGCCGTAGTACTGGTGAACCATGTGAAACAAGCCGCCGGGGTCGTGCCGTTTGACAAACAGCAGCTTATCGATTTCCGTCAGCCGCGGGTTGGTAAACGCGATTTGCCGCGCCAGGCGGCGGGCCTGCCGGTACAGCTCCTCGCCCGCGGCCTCCGGAACGTCGGTTCCTTCGCCCAGTCGGTGCACGCGGCGCCGCAGCCGGCCAAGGTCGTCCACCAGCGGCCCGAGCCGCCCCGGGTCGGCCGTGGGGCCGAGCCGTTCCGCCAGGCTTGCCGCTCGGGTAAGCACCTCGCGGGTTTCGGCCAGGCCGCAGGCTTCCAATCCGTGGGATTCGGCATTGGAGAACGCGGCAGCCGGGGCGATAAGAGCCCCGAAAATGACAGCAAACTGAGTGGCACCACGGGGGGCAGGAAACGGAGAAATCGCGGACATTGCATCCTCCTGGGCGGGATGCCTCCCATTCTATCCGTTGAAACGGCCCGCTTGCAACCCTGTCTCGGCGGACGCCTACCCCAGCGTGAACTCCGGCAGACGCACGATTTCGCCGCCTTTCATGGTCGACTGGTGCGCGCAAATGCCCGTGCAGGTCCAATTGGCCGACTGCACCGCGTTGGGCCAGGGGTCGCGGTCGTCCTGTAGCGCGCGGAGGAACTCGTTGGCCAAATGCGGGTGCGAGCCGCCGTGCCCGGCGCCCTGGATGAAGGAAAGGTGCGCCGCGTCCTGGATGGTGCTGGTGAACGGGCGGATTTCCTCGGGCAGCAGGTGGGCAAAGTCGGGCACGCTGACGCGCTCGGGAATCTCCGGCTCCGGCTTCTTCGCCGTGTGGAGGACGTGCTCCTCGCCCTCGACCAGCGCCCACTCGAAGCTCTTCTTCGTGCCGTACACGTCGAACGATTCACGGTACTGTCGGGCCGTGTCGAACAGGAACCGCCAGATGTGCGCGGCGACGTCGGAGTCTTTGATCTTGATGTGGCACGATTCGACCGCGTACGGATTGCCCGACTTCTCGGCCAGACGCTCGTTGATCGTGCCCGAGCCGAAGCACGAAACGTACTCGGCCAGGCCGTTGACCAGCCCCAGCACGGGCGAAACCACGTGCGTGGCGTAGTGCATGGGGATCATGCGTTCCCAGTATTCGGGCCAGCCTTCCATATCCTGCGGGTGGGAGGCCGCCATGTACTGCACCTTGCCCAACTCGCCCTCCTCGTGCATTTGCTTGATGAACAGGAACTCGCGGCTGTACACAACCGTTTCCGCCATCATGTACCGCAGCCCGGTCGAGCGAACCAGGTCGACAATCTGCTCGCACTCCTCGATGGTCGTGGCCATGGGCACCGTGCACATGACGTGCTTGCCGGCCTTCAGTGCGGCGATGGACATCCAGGCGTGGTCGCCGATGGGCGAGTTGATGTGAACGTAGTCGACCGCGGGATCGCCCAGCACGTCGTCGTAATTGGTGTACCGCCGCTCGACGCCGAAGGCATCGCCGATCTTGTTCATTTCGGCCTCGTTGCGCCGGCAGATGGCGTACATGTTGGCGTTCGGATGCGCCTGGTAAATGGGGATGAACTCCGCCCCGAATCCCAACCCGATAATGGCTACGTTGAGTTGTTTGTCGCTCATGACGTTCTCTCTTCCTGAGTGTGAAGCAGTGAAGGATCGCCGATGATCCAAGCTGATTTTGCGCCGTCGGCGCGACAGTCGTCCATGAGATTTTGGTGGAAAAAACTTGAGATATTTTCCCCGCGCTCAAGCGGCGGCTCGGGAGAAGGGGCGAGGGTTGCCTTGCGGCGCAGCGGCGCGGCGGCTATGTTGGGCACGCGGGCGAAAACGGCAGAGGCGCCTTTTGCACAAGCCCCCGCTCGCCTCGGGAAGAGAACCATGCCCAGCCCTCCTGCCGTCGTGCTGCTCATCGAAACCTCCAACGAGTACGCGCGGGGGCTGCTGCGGGGCATCATGGCGTACATTCGCGAGCACGGCCGGTGGTCCATCTACCTGCCGGAACAGGGCCGCGGTGAGGCCCCGCCGGGCTGGCTGAGACGCTGGCAAGGCGACGGCATCCTCGCCCGCATCGAAACTCCACAAATCGCCCGCGCCGTGGCCGCCTCCCGACTGCCCGCGGTCGACCTGAGCGCCGGGCGTCACCTGCCGGGCGTCCCGTGGGTCGAAACCGACGACGAGACCTTCGCCCGGGCGGCGGTCGAGCATCTGCTGCAACGCGGGTTCCGCCGCCTCGGCTTCTGCGGCGAGCCGCGGTTCAACTGGTCGCGCTGGCGGCGCGAGCACTTCGAGCGAATGGTGGGCGAAGCCGGAGCGGAGTGCCACGTATACGAGTCGACCGCCTCGACCGAGAAACCCGTATCGTACCAACGCGAGCACCGGCGGCTGGTTTCCTGGGTGCGGAAACTCCCGAAGCCGATCGGCGTGATGGCCTGTTACGATATCAAGGGTCAGCAGTTGCTCGACGCCTGCCGCGAGGCCGGTATCGCCGTGCCCGAGGAAGTGGCCGTCGTCGGCGTGGACAACGACGAACTGCTGTGCAACCTCTCCTCGCCGCCGTTGTCGAGCGTCATTCCGAACACCCATCGCACAGGCTACCAGGCGGCCGCCCTCTTGGCCCGCATGATGGACGGCCAGCCGCTCGGCGAGGAGTCCCATCGAATCCCGCCGCTGGGCATCGCCACGCGCCAGTCGACCGACATTCTGGCCATCGACGATCCCGAGGCGGCCGCCGCGGTGCGGTTCATTCGCGAGCGCGCCTGCGAGGGAATCAACGTGGCCGATCTGCTGCGCGAGGTGCCGCTCACGCGCCGGGAGTTGGAAAAGCGGTTTCGGAAGATTCTCGGCTGCACGCCCCACGAGGAGATCGTGCGAGTGCGGATCGACCGTGTGAAGCAACTCCTTGGCAAGACCGATTTACCGATCCAGCAGGTTGCCCAACTGACCGGGTTCCGCCACGTGGAATACTTGAGCGCGGCGTTCAAGAAACGCGTCGGCCTGTCGCCGCGCCAATATCGAAGAACGGCGCAATCGTAGAGCCGGCGGCAATTTGGCTCACCGATTCGCCCCCCTCTGTGGCATGGGTGCGTGCGGGTGGACATGGGCAATAGGACGCCCTATCATGCTGGAACAGGAACGTTTCCAGTAGCGCATCGCATTACGTGGGATAGGCTTCCAGCCTGGCTTTTCCGCCGACGGATTGGAAGCCCAGCCCGCGTGGTTCGCTTACCGCTAACTGTTCACGGGGCGGCGCGGGCAGTTTTCTCCGCTGCATGCGAAGGGGACAGCCCCCCTGTGAACGGTTAGGCTTACCGCAACGACACCACGACCCGATTATGCCGAAACTCTCGATCGATCAACGCGAGGTTGAAGTGCCGCCCGGCGCCACCGTCCTCGACGCCGCCCGCAAACTGGGAATCGACGTGCCGACGCTCTGCCACCTCGACGGCCATCCGTCGAGCACTTCATGCCTGGTGTGCATGGTTAAGGTGGGGCAGCGTGGAAAGCTGCTGCCCGCGTGTGGCACCCAGGCCGAGGACGGCATGGAAATCGAGAGCGAGACCGAGGAGGTTCACGCCGTCCGACGACAGGCCCTGGAACTGCTCTTGAGCGATCACCTGGGCGATTGCCTGGCGCCGTGCTGGTTCGGCTGCCCGGCGAACATGGACATTCCGCAAATGCTGCGGCAGATTGCTTCGCACGACTTCGCCGGAGCGATTGCGACGGTGAAGGGCGACATCGCACTGCCGGCCGTGCTCGGGCGCATCTGTCCCGCGCCATGCGAGAAGGTTTGCCGCCGCACTCAGGCCGACGCCGCCGTGGCCATCTGCCTGCTCAAGCGGTTCGTGGCCGACGTGGACCTTGCCCTGAGCGAGCCCTACACGCCCGAATGCGCGCCGCCGTCGGGCAAGCGGGTGGCCGTGGTGGGTGCCGGGCCGACCGGGCTTTCGGCGGCCCACTATCTGGCCCGGCGCGGGCACGCCTGCACCCTCTTCGACGAGAATTCGGCCCCGGGCGGCCGGCTGCTCCGCGAAACCTCGGAGGACGACTTGCCCCGCGACGTGCTTCGGGCCGAGATCGAAACGATCCTGCGGCTTGGCGTCGAACTTCGCCCTGAAACGCGGGTGGCGGCTGCCCCCTCGCCTGCCGACTTGCGCCGGGACTTCGACGCCGTGCTGCTCGCTTTCGGCGCCGGGGCCGCCGAGCAGGCCCCGGCGTGGGGCGCGACGTCGCAGCAGCGGGGAATCAAGGTGGACGGGCGAACGTACGCCACCGGCGTTGAGGGCCTGTTCGCCGCCGGGGCGGCCGTGCGCGGCAAGTGCATGGTCATTCGCAGTTCGGCCGACGGGAAAGAGGCCGCCGTCGCCATCGACCAGCACCTGCGGGGCGAACCGCTCATCGGCACGCCCCGCCCGCTGAACGTCCGCATGGGCCGGCTCGAACCGGACGAAATCAACATCTTCCTGGCCACTGCGAACCGCGGCGGGCGCGGGGAGCCTGGCGAGGGCCTGTCGGCCGGCTTCACCCCGGCCGAGGCCGCCGAACAGGCCGCCCGCTGTCTCCACTGCGATTGCCGCGCCCTGGCCGACTGCCGCTTGCGGCACTACTCGGCCCTCTACGGCGCCGATCCCAAGCGATACGGCCCCGCCGAACGCCACTTCGTCCAGGATTGGACGCACGAAAAGGTGGTGTACGAGCCGGGCAAGTGCATCGCCTGCGGGCTGTGCATCAGCATTACCGAGGCCGCCGGCGAGTCGGTCGGCCTGACGTTCCGCGGTCGCGGCTTCGACGTGCGCGTGGCCGTGCCCATGACCGGCACCCTTTCCGATGCCCTCACCACGACCGCCGCCCAATGCGTTGCCGCCTGCCCCACTGCGGCCCTGGCGTGGAAATCATGACTCTCGAGTACCAAGATATCGTGAATGGCCGGGTTCACGCTCACGACAATGGAAGCATTTCCAGCCAACTGCCGCGAGAAGATAGAGGAGTGCGAGGACTTCGGGGGCTACCTGGGCAGTCCGTTGTACTGCCAATACTCAAGATCGTGAACCTTTTCACAAACCTCCGACCCTGCCTTCGAGCAGAAGCGCGCATTGGTTGGCGGCCCCGCCACCCTGTGCAAGCGGCCGAGTTTGTGGTATTCTGGAAAGCGTAAGCCGTTGACACGTTTGGAGAGGCTCCCGTGACATCAACTATGAAAACACTGGGAATCGATCGTTTGAGCGTTGAAGAACGGATCACGCTGGTGCACGAAATTTGGGATAGCATTGTCACCGAACCAAGGCATACCCCGCTGAGCGACGAGCAGTGCGACGAATTGGAGCGCCGCGCAGCTCAGCACGCGCAATCTCCGCAGGATGTTGTGCCGTGGGACGAAGTGAAAGCAGAAACACTGAAGCGGTTGCGGCGATGATTCTGCCCGTTGCGTTCCGTCATGCAGCCCGGCGCGAGTTTGAGGAAGCAGCGGATTGGTATGAGCGGCGCCGTTCCGGCCTGGGCATTAGCTTCGTTTCCGCCGTCCAGCACGTTCTCGAACAGGCTGCAGCGAATCCACAACGGTACGCTGAGGTTCGCAACGGTGTTCATGAGGGCCTTGTGCCAAGGTTTCCGTACGGCGTTTACTCCTGTGTCGCGTTTGAGTAGATCGTCGTTCTTGCGGTCTTTCACGCGTCAAGAGACCCAGCAATCTGGCAATCGCGCGCCTGATTGCCCCGCGCATGAGGCGATCATCTTGCTTGTTCGGCCGAGAAAGCACGACGTCGCGCTCATTGATGGGCCGGGCAAACCGGCTTAGCTTCCCTCTCCATGCCGCCGAGAACACTGCCGACGCCGCCACACGGCGGACGCCCGCTCTGCAATGCAATGAACCGTCGCGAACGAGCGATGGATCGCACGACCGGCTCGTCAATCGGCAATGCGGGTGACGGAGTCGTCGGCTTCGCGGACGAGGTAGAATGAGCCGCCGACTGCTGCGTCGACGGTAACCGTCCGGTAGTCCGGGATGGTCACTTGCACGGCGTGCCGGTCGCCCATCGGAGCGTGGGCGTATAGCAGCCACTCGTGCCGCCCCGGCCCGCCGATGACACGGGCGAGCGTGTAGACGGGAACCTGCTGGTCGAGCGCCCAACTGTCGGGATCGAGGTTGGTGTTCAAATGGAACCAACGGTCGACGTTCCGCCACTTCTCCGGAATGGAAGCTTGGAAAGGGTGCGGGCGGCTTCGGTTGGGCACCAGTTCGCCGTGTCGCCAGAAACGGGTGAGAACCGGATTGGCGTGGACCCGATCGACCGACTTAACGATCTGGTCGAAGTATTCCAGCCAGTTCTCCTTGTCGAAAGTGCTCGCTCGCCACTCGCGCGCCACGCGCGGCACGAGCGTCCACATTACGTACTGGGTCCAGCCGCGATAAAGCTCGGGGGTGCACCGGGCGATACCTTCCTCGGCATATTGCTTACGCTTGTCGTTATTCTTGTCGGGCAGGAAGCCGTCCCAGAAGATCACCTCGTGCCAGTAGTCGGGATTGGCTGCGAACGCCTCGTCCTTCATAAAGACGAGGTTCATCATCTCCGTTTGCATGCTCCACACATTATAGGCCTTCTTGCCGGGTTCCCAGTGGTTATCGTATGCCTCGGGAATACCGCCGTCCCAGGCGTGCCACGCCCAGGTTACGCGGTCGTCGGTGTGAAGGCTGTATTCGACCCAGCCATCCCAGCGGGCGAAATGGTCGGGACCGAACGCGTTGTAGCCGACAAACCGGCTATTCCGGCGCCAGGTCGGATCGTCCAGCCCTTGCCGCATGCCCTCGAACATGGCGCCGTACCGTTCGATCCAGCCGTCGCCGAACACCCTCCGCTTGAAGTTGTCCGTCGTGTCGTCGCCGTGACGCTCGACAAAACGTTGAAGCTGCTCCGCCTTGTGCCAGCGGACGTCGGTCGCCTCGTTGTTGCTCACGAAAAGCACGCGCGGCGGGTCGGGGTAGAACTCCTGGAACTTGCGCAGGTAGTCGATATCGGTCCACTCGCGCCCGAGCTTGTGCCACGGCTCGACCGGGCTCAAGGGACTGACCGCCTTGATCCGGTTGCCTTTAAGGCTGACGCCCACGCCGGTCCGATCGGCGGGCAACTCCTTGTACCGTTCGTCCCTGTAGAAGTCGGCCTCCCACTGGCCGCCGGTCAACAGCACGAACGGCAGTTTCCACTCGGCCAGCAGGGCGATCTCCTCGGCCATGCTCTCGACCTGCTCGGCACTTTGCCTGCGATGGAAAGGAATCCATGGCAGAAGGTGGCGGCCGCGTCGGATTTGCTCGATTTGCCAGGAAAGGGGCATCGAATTGCGATGCCAATGGGCCGCCAAGGGGAGTGGCCGGCCTTCGGGCCCGCGATTCGGCCGCAACGCCTCGGCGCGGACGGCCGCTGCCGTGTGGTCGCCCGTCTTCTCGGCCTTGGCCGGCTGGACCGCCAGCGGCATGGTGGTCGCCAGCGCAAGCAGGATGCTTTGCGAGATTCTCATGGTAATCGTCTCCTTAGCCCGGTCGTTCCAGGAAGCGGAAGCCGATTCTACCCAAGAGTCCTAGCTTCGTCAATTTCTCCGGCTGCCGGTCGGGCCACCGGGTTACTCGCTTGCGCCGTCCCCTCATGCTTCGCAGTCTGCCCCGCTTGCCTTCTGCCTGCTCCGCCATTCCTCTTGACCCAATGTTGAGGAATCATTAAGGTTCCGCCGCCGTAGTCTTCGCCTTTTCCCGTCGCCGGTGTACCGAACGGCGGGCTTTTCCACCAGGCCGACACGATTGGGCCGGTCGCCACGCGGTTTTGGCGCGCCGGCAAAGTCAGACAGGAGCGCAGGATCCCATGAACTCTCGTGTGCAATGGATTGTCTTCGGGGCCGTCTTCATGACCGCCGGTTGCGGAAGCTGGGACCAGTTCTCGTTCCGATCGCAAAGCCCTGACGAAAAGGAGCCGGTGGTCCATTCCTCACGGTTGGTTCGCGACATGGCCGTTCCGTACAATATGTTGCCTGTGCGAATTGAGGCGATCGGCCTGGTGACGGGCCTTCGCGGCACCGGCAGCGACCCGGCGCCGTCGCCGCAACGAGGCGTGCTGCTGAGCGAGATGCAGACCCGGCGGGTCAAGGACCCGAACCACGTACTTCAGATGCCCAGCACGTCGCTCGTGCTGGTACGGGGCGTTCTGCGTCCGGGCATCCAGAAGGGCGACCGGTTCGACATCGAAGTGCGCGTGCCGGCGGCCAGCGAAACCACCAGCCTGCGGGGCGGGCGGCTCCTGGAGTGCCGCATGCGCGAAATGGCCGTGCTGGGCGGCCGTGTGCACGAAGGACACGTACTCGGACTGGCGCAGGGGCCGCTGCTCGTTGACCCCTCCGCAGAAGCCGGCGAAGACCGCGTCATGGCCGCGCGAGGCCGAGTGCTTGGCGGCGGGGTGGCAATGAAGTCGCGGCCGCTCGGCTTGGCGCTCAAACCGAACCACCAGAGCGTCTTCAATAGCTCACGTATCGCCACGGCCATCAACCGACGGTTTCACACGTTCGACCGCGGTGTGAAGGTGGGCGTGGCCGAAGCGCAAACCGACAAACTCGTGCGCCTGCTGGTGCACCCTCGCTACAAGGACAACATCGGTCGGTACGTGCGCGTGGTGCGCGCGGTGGTGGTTCGGGAATCGGCCAAGGAACGGGCCGAGCGAATCGAGCAACTGAAGGGGCAACTCCTGGACCCTGCCACGGCGGCCGAGGCCGCGTTGCAGCTCGAAGCCATTGGAGTGGAGGGGGTCGACGCATTGTTGACGGGCATCGAATCGGAGGACGCGGAGGTCCGATTCCACGCAGCCGAGTCGCTCGCCTACCTCGACCGGCGGGAGGCTGCCGAGCCGCTGGCCGATGCGGCTCGGAACGAACCGGCCTTCCGCGTGTTCGCCTTGAGCGCCCTGAGTGTTATGGAAGACTTCGTCGCGTACGACGCCTTGCGCGACATGCTCCCCTTGCCCAGTGCTGAAACCCGCTACGGCGCATTCCGCTCGCTTCGGACCATGAACCGAGCTGACCCGCTCGTACGCGGCGAGCAGCTTGGCGATTTCAGCTACCACGTACTCGACGTAGGCGGGCCGGCAATGATTCACGTCACCCGGAACCGTCGACCTGAACTGGTCGTGTTCGGCCCCGAGCAACGGCTGAATACGCCCCTGGTGCTCAACGCCGGCAACCAGATCATGATCAGCAGTTTGCCCTCCGGAGAATTGTCGGTAGCCAAGTTTGCCGTGGGCGAAGCGGACCAGAAGCGGATCGTCTCGACGAGGATCGACGAGGTGATTCGCGCGATTACCGAGTTGGGGGGCAAGTACCCGGACGTGGTCCAGGCCCTTCAGGAAGCGAAGACCAGCGGCGCGTTCCGCGGACGGTTCGAGATCGACGCGTTGCCTGAGGCCGGCCGCCGCTACGAGAGGACTGCCGAGGGAGATGATCCACCCCGTAATGTGGTGGGAGAATCCGACCCGAACGAGGAGTCCGGCGGCGACCTGTTCGCGGAGGTTGATGCGCGCGATGCCAGTATTCGTGCGGGGCGAGCCCCTAACCAGGGGAGTGAGGCCGCCCCAGGGGCCGGTTCCGACGAAATGGCTGGGTCCCCGGAGCCCCGGAAGGGATTTCTTGATAGAATGTTCTGGTGGCGATAACCTGACACCTCACACCTGACATTTGGCCCGCATGCTGAAGGCCCTGGAACTCGCCGGATTTAAGAGCTTTGCCGACAAGACGCGGTTCGAGTTCCCGCCTGGAATCACGGTGGTGGTGGGGCCGAACGGATCCGGCAAGTCGAACATCGTCGACGCCGTGAAGTGGGTCCTGGGCGAGCAGAGCGTCAAGAGCCTTCGCGGGCGGGAGATGGCCGACGTCATCTTCAACGGCTCCGGGGCCCGCCGGCCGATGAACGCGGCCGAAATCACGCTGACGTTCAACAACTCCGGCGGCCTGCTGGCCGTCGACTCGCCCGAGGTCCACATCACCCGCCGCGTTTACCGCAGTGGTGAAAGCGAGTACCTCATCAATCGACAGCCCGCCCGGCTGCGCGACATCCGCGACCTGTTGGCCGGCACCGGCATGGGCACGCAGGCGTACAGCGTGATCGAACAGGGGAAGGTCGACGTGCTGTTGCAGTCGTCGCCCCGCGACCGCCGGATGATTTTCGAGGAGGCGGCGGGTATCAGCCGGTTCAAAGCCCGCAAGCTGGAAGCGCTGCGCCGGCTGGAGCGCGTCGACCAGAATCTGCTGCGGCTGGGCGACATCGTCGACGAGGTGGATGGCCGCCTGCGCGGTGTACGCATGCAGGCCGGCAAGGCCCGCAGGTACCGCGAGTACACCGAACGCCTCCAGGAACTGCGCACGCAGGTCGGTCTGGTCGATTGGCGGCGGTTGAGCGAGGAGTTGGAGGGATACGAAGAGGCCATCGCCCGCTGCCGCCAGGACCGCGACTCGGCCGCCGCCGAGGCTGAGCTTGCCGAAACGTCGGTGCTTGAACTCGACGCCCAAATTGGTGAATTGACCGAGGCGCTTCGCCGGCGCGAGGCCCAAATGGCGGAAGGGCGCGAGCGGATCGCGGGCCGGGAATCGACCATCGAGCACGAGCGGGCAGGGCTGCGGGAGTACGAAGCCGAGGTGGCCCGCTGCCGCCGGCAGCTTGCCGGTATGAACGTACGAGCGGGCGAACTTCGGCAGCAGCTTGCCGTCACCGCCGACGAGGTGGAGGAGGCGGAGCGGCAGTACCAGAACATCGCCCGCGCTGTCGCCGAGGGCGAACGCGTCCTGACCGAAACCACTCGGCGGCTCGACCAGGTGCGCGGCGAGGCGGAGCAGCAGCGGTCGGCTTATGTCGAACTGATGCGCAGCGCCGCGACCCTGGGCAACGAAGCCAGCTCGCTCGGAAGCCAGGTGGAGGCGTCCGAGGCGGCCCGTACGCGGTGCGGCAGCCGGCTCGACGAGGTGGACCGGCGGCTGGAATCGAATGCTGCTGATTTGGCCACGCTGCAGTCGGAAGAAGGCGAGTTGGCTGCCGAGGCCGATGCCCGGCAGGAGGCGTGCGAGGCGGCGACCGAGCGGTTGGCCTCCGCCGGCGCCGAACTGACTCGCTGCCGGGAACGTCAGCAATCGCTGGCCCGGCGGCACAGCGCGGCCAGCGAGCGGGCCGGATTGCTCGAGGAGCTTCAGGAGCGTCAAGAAGGTTTGGACGCAGGCGTCAAGGAGGTGCTGGCGGCCGCCCGTCAATCCGACAGTGGGCCGTTCGGCGCCGTCTGCGGCGTGCTGGCCGACCTGCTCCACGTGAGTGTCGAGGTGGCGCCGCTCATCGAAGTGGCCCTGGGGGCATCGGCACAGTGCGTGGTGGTTGAAACGCGGCAGCCGCTGGTCGGTTTCCTGCAGGGGCAAGATGCGCGGTTCGCCGGCCGGGTCGGCTTCCTTTGGCTCGACCAGGCATCGGTTGCGGCGCCGGCCGCCGAGAGAACCGGCGTCGACGGCCGGCCGGGCGTGATGGGACGGGCCGACCGATTCGTCGAAACCGAAGCCCGCTTCCGGCCGTTGGTTGCACGCCTGCTGGACGATACGTGGATTGTCGAGGACCTCGGTCTTGCACTGGAACTGGCCGGCGCGGCGCCCGGGCTGAGTTTCGTCACCCTGGCCGGCGAGTTCCTGCACGCCGACGGCACGCTCACGGTGGGCCCTCGGCACGAGTCGACGGGGCTGATCTCGCGTCGCAGCCAACTTCGGGCGCTGAGCGAGCAACTGGTCGAGCTTCAAACGGAAATGGAATCGTGCGAGGGCGAGTCGGCCCGGCTCGAATCGCTGCGCCGGGAGGCCGAAATCGGCGTTGCCGCGGCGCGCGAACTTCGGCAGCAGGCCGCCGACGCGCTCGCCGCCCACCGATTCCGCATTCGCGGGACGGAACAGCAGCGGGAACAGCTTGTCGAGCAGCACGCCGCGCTGGCCGCAGAGCTTGAGGCGGCTAGGTCGCAGCACGAGGCCGCCACGGCCCGACTGGCCGAGGTAGCGCATCGACGCACGCAAGTCGAGTCGAATCTGGCCGGTTTGGAAGCGCAATTGGCGGGCCTCGACGAGCAGATCGCCCGGGTCGAAACCCAGCGCCAGCGCCAAGAGCGCGAAACCACCCAGGTGAAGGTCGAACTTGCCAAAAGCGAGGAACGGCTTCGCAATTTGCACGCCAGGCGGCGGCAGTTCGAGGAGCATCACCAGGAGCGCCGCCGCGCTATCGCCGACAGCCGCGAACGGTTGGCCCAATCGCTCAAGCGGGCCGATGCCGCCCGCTGGGCCATCCTCCGCGCCGAGTCGGAAGTGGCTGAACTGTACCTCCGCAAGGAATCGTTCCACGCTGAAACCGTGCAGGAACTGAACGAGCGTGAGGCGTTCCGCAGCCGGCGTTCCGAGTTGACCCAGCGGGTGCAGAAGGCTCGCGCCGCCATCCGGAGGTTGGACGAGCAACTGCATGAACGCGACCTCGCCGCCAGCGAGGTCCGTCACAAGCGTTCGGCGATGGCCGACCGCCTCCGCGAGGACTACGGCATTGAACTGGGCGAATTGGAACATGAGCCGTCGGGCGAGGAGCAACACGAGCGCGAGCAGGTCCAACAGGAAATCGACGATCTGCGGCGCAAGATCGGCAACTTGGGCAACGTGAACCTCGAAGCCCTCGAAGAGTTGGAACAACTCGAAGGCCGGCATCAAAGCCTTTTCCAGCAGCATCAGGACCTGGTCAAGGCCAAGGACTCGCTGGCACGCATCATCGACAAGATCGACAACGACAGCCGGCGGCTGTTCTCGGAAACGCTGGAAACAGTGCGCGGGCACTTCCAGACCTTGTTCCGCGACCTGTTCGGCGGCGGGCGGGCCGATATTGTGCTTGACGAGGGGGTCGACATTCTCGACAGCGGCATCGAGATCGTCGCTCGCCCGCCCGGCAAGGAGCCCCGCAGTATTTCGCTTTTAAGCGGCGGCGAAAAGACGCTTACCTGCGTGGCGATGCTCCTGGCCATCTTCCGTAGCCGCCCGAGCCCATTTTGCGTGCTCGATGAAGTCGACGCCGCGCTCGACGAGGCCAATATCGACCGATTCACCAAGGTGCTCCAGGACTTCCTGGCCTGGACTCAGTTCATCATTGTGACCCACTCGAAGAAGACGATGACCTGCGCCAACACGCTCTACGGCGTGACGATGCAAGAATCGGGGGTATCGAAGCAGGTGTCGGTCCGTTTTGAGGATGTTAGGGAAGACGGCCAGATCGATCCCCAGGCGCTGGCCGACAACGAGAATACGCAGGCAGCGTAAGGCGAGGGTACGGGCTGAACTCCATGGCGCAGAAGGACGATTGGCGGGCATTGTATCCGTTCCGCTCGCACAAGTTGGATGCCGGCGGACTCGACTACCACTACATCGACGAAGGCGCCGGGGCCCCGCTTCTGCTGGTCCACGGCAATCCGACCTGGTCGTTCTACTGGCGCGAACTGATTCTCGGGCTGCGCGGCGAATACCGTTTGGTGGCGCCGGATCACATCGGCTGCGGCTTCTCCAGCAAGCCGGCCCCGGCCGAGTATCCCTTTACGCTCCGGCGGCGCATCGACGATTTGCGCGCTCTGATCGAATCGCTCGACTTGCGCGGCATTACCCTGGTGGCGCACGACTGGGGTGGGGCAATCGGTCTGGGCGCCGCCGAAAGCATGCCTGATCGGTTTGCCCGTCTGGTGCTGCTGAACACGGCCGCCTTTCCGTCACGTCGCTGTCCCTGGCGGATTCGCGTTTGCCGGACACCGTTGCTCGGGCAACTGGCGGTGCAAGGGTTGAACCTGTTTGCACGGAGCGCGGTGCGCATGGCGCTTCATCGACCGGAGCGATTGAGTCGGCAGGCGCGGGCCGGGCTGTTGGCCCCCTACGACTCGTGGCGGCACCGCACGGCCGTGTACCAGTTTGTGCGCGACATCCCACTGCGCCCCGACCATCGAAGTTACGCTACACTGGCGGGCATCGAGGCGGGGCTCCGTCGGCTGAGCCATCTGCCGGCCATGCTCATTTGGGGCATGCGCGACTGGTGCTTTACGCCCCATTTCCTCGATCGATTCCGCGAGGTCTTTCCGGCGGCGCGCGTTGTGTCCGTTGACGATGCGGGCCACTACGTGGTCGAAGAGGCTGCCGACATCATCCTGGCTCGCCTGCGCGAGTTTCTCGCCCCAAATCCGTCATGAAGCCATCCGGTGCCGAAGAACAGTATTGTGTGCGTATCGGCGGGGAAACACTTGGTTTCTCGGCCGCGCACTTTATCACACTCGACGACGGCGAGTCCGAGCCTTTGCACGGGCACGACTACCGGGTGGTTGCAGAAATCGCCGGGCCGCTCGGCCCCCACCAATATGTGGTCGATTTCCTCGCCGTAGAGCGGGCTCTAAAGGACATCCTCCTTGCATGGGACCATCGTACGCTACTGCCCGAGCGGCATCCGGCGTTTCGTATCGACGTGCGCGCTGGGGAAATCGAGGTTTCGCTGGGGCCCCGGCGCTGGGTCCTCCCGCGAGCCGACTGCGTGCTGCTGCCCGTTGCAAATACCACGGCGGAAGCGCTGGCCGGCCACCTGGCCGCAAGGCTCCTTGCGGAACTCGCGGCACAGGAGCCTCGGGGGTTCGGCAGCGTACGGGTCGAGTTGTTCGAGTCGCCGGGGTTTAGCGCGGTCTGCACCCTACGTTCGTCACCATCCGACCCGCCGTCCTGACCGGCCGGGCTTTCCTGCGGCGAGAAGCCTGCTTGCGGTTTGCCCCCCCGTCTCGGGTGACCTAGGGTTCGGAAGAGAGGCCCAACGGGTGAACGTAGACCGCCTCCGCACCGCTCCCACCACGTGCTAAGGATCTTGTTGATGCGAGCCGAGTACATCAACCCGTTTATTGCCTCCCTGAGCAAGGCGTTCCGCACGATGCTCAACTGCGAAGTGCATCGGGGGCAGTTGACGCTCAAGGGACAGCAGACAAAAAGATACGGCATCAGCGGCATCATCGGACTTTCCGGGAACGCCGTCGGCATGGTCGTGCTGAGCCTGTCCGACGAGGTTGCCAAACGGGCGACTTCCGTCATGCTCCTGTGCGAAACCGACGAAATCGACGCCGACGTCATCGACGCCGTGGGCGAGTTGACCAATATGGTGGCCGGCGCTGCGAAGGCCGAGTTGGCCGAGTTCGACTTGAGGGTCAGCCTGCCGAACGTGGTTACCGGCGAAGACCATGCCATTCGATTTCCCTCGAACGTGACGCCCATTTGCGTGCCCTTTAGCACCGAATGGGGGGATCTGGTGCTCGAAGTGGGGCTTGCCCCCGTGCGCCAGCCGGCGCCGGTATGAGGGGCTATCCGGAAACGCAAGCTCGGCTTCCCGCCTTTTCTCAAGTGGCCCGGCGAAATATGCCGATATACGGCCAGCCGATCGTCCGGCGGTGCGTGCGCCGTCGGCACGCGCGGGGATAAACGAGAAGGGGAAGACCGGGACGGGTCCAATTTGCCGGAACGGCCCTTCGGGTGCTTCGCACAAATTGGACCCGTCCCGGTTTTCCCTCGTTTTTCCTGCGGCGAACGTAATCCCTGTCTCCCGACGGTGCTGTCATGACTCCATCCTCGCCGGGTATTCGAAAGGCCGCGGTCCTGTTGATGAGCCTGCCCGAAGATCAGGCTGCGCAAATCATGGGGCGGCTCGATCCGAAGCAACTCGAGGCGGTGTCGATCGAAATCGCCCGAACGGCGGCGTTTACCGGTGAGGAACAGGAGGGGGTCATCCAGGAGTTCGCCCGTGCGAACCCGGTCGCTTTGACAGGCCGTAGCGGTGGCCTGGACGTCGCTCGAGCACTGGTGGAGGGGGCTCTGGGCAAGAACGCCGGCGCCACCCTCGAAAGCGTGCGGCAGTCGATCGAGGCCCTCCCGTTTGGTTTCCTGCAGAAGGTCGACAGCCAGAACCTGCTCACATTCATCATCGACGAGCATCCGCAAACCATCGCGCTGATCCTCTGTCACGTGCCCCCCGCTCAGGCCGCGGACATCATCAGCGGGCTGCCCGCCGAACGGCAACTGTCGGTCATCCGGCGGGTGGCCACCATGAGCCAAACCAGCCCGGAAATCATCAAGGAAGTGGAAGACGGCCTGGAACACCGCATGGCCAGCGTGATGAGCCAGCAATACGAGACGGCGGGCGGCGTGTCGAGCGTGGCCGAGATTCTGAACGTGACCGATCGGGCCACTGAGCGGAGCCTGCTGGAGAACCTTGCCCAGGAGGACCCTGAACTGGTCGAGGAAATCCGCCGGCTCATGTTTGTTTTCGAAGACATCAACAAGCTGGGCGACCGCGATATTCAGTCGCTCCTGAAGAACGTCGAAAGTTCGCAGTGGGCGATGGCTCTGAAGGGTGCGAGCGAGGAACTGAAGGACAAGATTCTGAACAACATGTCGAAGCGGGCGTCCGACCTGCTGCGCGAGGAGATCGAATACCTCGGTCCTGTGCGCCTCTCGAACGTGGAGCAGGTTCAGCAGCAAATCGTCGACGTGGTTCGCCGGCTGGAGGATGCCGGCGAAATCACCACCCACGCCGACGAAGAGGAAGAGCAGTTCGTCCAGTAGCCGCCGCTTGTCTTGTGGGTCGTGGCCGGGACTTCCCGGACCTCTTGGATGCCGCCTAGTTGCGTTTGACACCATCCCCCCGGCGGTTTAGCATGGGGGCGTGCGAGGCATTCGGTTCCTGGACCCTATTTGCAGGAGGTGATGCGATGGCAGATGCGAAACTGACTCGGCGGGAGTTTGTGCGAGGAACCGCCGTGGCTGCCGCCGGCGTGGCTGCGGGCTTGACCCCCACTTACACGGTGCATGCGGGCAACCCGGAAGAAGCTGACACGGACGCCATCCTCAACTACAACGAGCAGATGGAGTACCGCCGCGGCGGTAAGACCAACCTGATGTTTTCCTCCGTCTGCATGGGGGGGCACTGGAAACGTGTGAACATGGTGGTGCCGGGACTGTTCGAGGGGGGCAGTTGGCTCGGCGCGACGCTCGACCATCCCGATTTCCAGAAGAACCGCACCGAGGTGGTTTCCCGGTGCATCGACCGCGGCATCAATTTCATCGACGCCTGCACGGGGCAGGAAGTGCTGGCGTACAGCCGGGCGCTGCGCGGCCGCCGCGACAAGATGTACCTCGGCTACTCCTGGTACCAGAACGAGGTTCGCAGGCCAGACTGGCGATCGTTCGAGGCATTGAAGAAGAGCTTCGACAACGGGTTGAAGGAGGCGGAACTCGACTATGTGGACGTATGGCGGATTACTATGCACGAGCGAAGCAGCCGCCACACGGAAGCTGAAGTCGAGCAAATGATGAAGGCCCTCGATTGGGCGAAGCAATCGGGCCGCGCCCGGTTCACCGGAATCTCCTCCCACGACCGGCCGCACATCAAGTGGATGGTCGAAACTTACCCGAAACAAATGGAAGTGGTGGTCACGCCGTACTCGGCAAGGACGCGCATGGCCGACGCGGAGCACGTGGAGGCGGCCGAGGAGGGCCGTTCCGCGAACGTGGTGGGAATGGGCGAGGACGTCGAGCCGTTGTGGGTCACGTTCCAGAAGCACGACGTCGCCTGGTTCGGCATCAAACCGTTCGCCAGCAATGCCCTGTTCAAAGGTGATAGTTCGCCGAAGAATCCGCATGCAGAGGAGGACAACCGGATCGCCCGCCTGACGATTCGGGCCATCCTGACCAACCCTCTGATTACCGCGCCCATTCCGGGGCTGATCACGCCCGAACAGGTCGACAACGTGGCTATTGCCGTCTTGCAGCGTCGTGCGTTGGACGTGCAGGAGCAGGCAGAGTTGGACGCCGCCACCGACCGCGCGTTCGCGAACCTGCCCCACCAGTATCAGTGGTTGAAAGACTGGGATTATGTGTGAAGGAGGTTGCCCCTGATGCGACTCGGTGCCTGCTTGATGATCACCTTTGCCGCGATTCTGCCGGGCCTGTTCTGGGCGGCCTGTCTCATGGTGGCTCCGGAGCGCGCGGCGGCCGTGCCGCCGCTCTCCTTGGAGGGCTACCTGGACGAGAAATTGCCCGATGCACCCGACGAAAAAGAGGCGGTCAAGGCCGATAACTTCGCGTGCTTCGTGTGCCACGCCAACTACGAGACCGAGAGTTTGACGCTGGTGCACGCTCGCGCGGGCATCGGGTGCGCGAAGTGCCACGGTCCCTCCCTCGACCATTGCGACGACGAGGCCCACGAAACCCCGCCTGACGTGATGTTCGCGCCCGAGGCGATCGACGGCCAGTGCCTCCAGTGCCACCAGTCGCACGATGCGCCGGCCGACGAAGTGCTTGCGCGGTTTCTGGATCGGGTGCCCGCGAAGACCGATCCGGCCCGCGTCGTCTGCACCGACTGCCACGGCGAGCATCGGCTGGCGCGCCGAACCGTTTGGTGGGACCGCAAGACGCGCGAGATGGTGGTTCGCGAAGACGGGCAGCCGTTCAAGGTGAGGCGCGACTGGTCTGCCGCCTCGGAAGACAGCGACGGCGAGTCGCGATGACACGCACCCAATGCCTTGGCGCCAGGGGCTGACGATGAAGCAGCGTATCTCGATTGTTTTGGCCGTACTGGCGGGCTTACTCGTGGGATCCGTGTGGCTGCAAAGCCGCCGGGTTGCGTGTGCCGACGGGCCGGAAGAGCCGTCTGGCAACAGCGCGGCGGCCGGGGGCCCGCAGCAGGCCGCACCACAGTGGGAAACCCGCCCGGTGGAACTGCCGCGCGACCCCTGGGCTCCGGTGTTGCCCCGGGGCGCCGACAACGCCGCCTGCTACCCTTGTCATGCGAATTACCGGAAAGAGACGCTTGCCGAGGTACATCGGAAGGCGAATGTCGGCTGTGTGAGGTGCCACGGCCCGTCGCGTGCCCATCTGGGCGACGAAGACGGCCTCGTGCCGCCGGACGTCATGTATTGGCCCGAACGGATCGACTCGTCCTGCACCGAGTGTCATCCGAAGCACAATGTGCCCGCGCGCGACGTGCTCGCTCGGTGGCGGCAGCGGTGCCCGGAGAAGACGGACCCGGGCTCGCTTGTTTGCACCGACTGCCACGGCGAGCACCGGCTGCAAGAGCGCACCTTGGCGTGGGACAAAAAGACGGGCAAACTGCTGACGGCCGAGACCGCCGCCCCCGAAGCGGAAGCCGCCGGCCAGTAGCGTGGGCTTGAAGTTGGCCTTTGCCGCGAACGGTTTCACCCGCCGTTCTACTTCGGCGCCAGGGTGCAGACCATCCGCCGTCCGTGCTGCACCGCGGGCGATTCGACTTTGGCGACGTCTTCCAGTTGGGCGATTACCCCTTCGAGCACGCGGCGCCCTTCCTCCTGGTGCGCCATCTCGCGGCCGCGGTAAATGACCGTCACGACCACTTTGTTCTTCTGCGAGAGGAACTCGCGGGCATGGTTCACCTTTGTGGTGATATCGTGCGTGCCGGTTTTCGGGCGGACACGGATCTCCTTGATCTTGGTCTGATGAGTCTGCCCTTTGTGGTGCCGCTTCTTCTGCTGGTATTTGTACTTGCCGTAGTCCATAATCCGGCAGACGGGCGGACGCTCCTGGGGCGCGACTTCGACCAGGTCGAGCCCGGTTTTGCGGGCCTCCTTCATGGCGTCTTCGGTGGGCAGGATACCCAACTGCGCCCCATCGGCCGCGATTACGCGAACCGTGGAGATCCGAATTTGTTCATTGATTCGCGGCCCTTTCGTGTCCAACGTCGGCGATTTCCGCATTCAGCTCCCTGTCGATCATGCCCGTGGTTCGTTAACACCAAGATCGGCTCTGAAGCCGGTCCCGATCCAATTTGCTCCGGCGACGCGTTGCCATGAACGGCCGCGGCGCCGGCACTTCCTATACGAGTATGGAGCACGACTCGTGCCGAGTCAACCGGTTCCCCCGGAAAAATCCCGCTCATCGCGAGATTCCGAACGCGGCGAGCCCCATGGCCCGATCGGCCCGCGTTCGCACCCGTCCTCACCCCCCGGCAACCTGTCGCACCGTCTTCGCTTCGATTTCTTCGCGCAGTTTCGCCGCGGCCGCGTCGACCGGCATGGAGCCCAGGTCGCCCTGCAGTCGGTCGCGCACCGCCACCGCGTCGGCCTCCTGCTCTCGGCCGCCGATGACGAACATGTACGGTATGAGTTCCAGTTGTGCGTCGCGTATCTTGGCCCCGATCTTCTCCGGCCGGTAGTCGGCCCCGACGCGCAGGCCGGCCGCGGTCAGCCTGCGTTCCACTTGCCGGGCATACTCCTCGAACTTCTGGCTGACGACCAGCACACGCACCTGCTCTGGGGCGAGCCACAGGGGGAAGGCCCCGGCGAAGTGCTCGATGAGCATGCCGACAAACCGCTCCAGCGACCCGAACGGCGCGCGGTGGATCATCACCGGCTCGTGCGGCTGGTTGTCGGCCCCGATGTACTCCAGGCCGAACCGCTGCCGGCTTGGCAGGTTGTAGTCGAGTTGGACGGTGCCCAACTGCCACTCGCGGCCGATGCAGTCGTTGACCACGAAGTCGGCCTTCGGGCCGTAGAAGGCGGCCTCGCCCAATTCGATGTGCGGCTGGGGCAGCCCCGGCATCTCGCGGCACACACGCTCCAGCGCCGCTTCTGCCCGGTCCCACGTTTCCGGCGAGCCGACGTACTTGTCGCTCGACCGATCGCCGAAGCTCAACCGCACGCGATAGTTCTCCAACCCCAAGGTGCTCAGCACGAATTGCGTCATTTCCAGGCAGCCGCGGAACTCGTCGGCCACCTGGTCCTCCATACAGAAGATATGCGCGTCGTCCTGGGTGAAGCCCCGCACCCGCGTCATGCCGGTCAACTCGCCCGATTGCTCGTAGCGGTGCACCAGGCCCAGTTCGGCAAGCCGCAGCGGCAGGTCGCGGTAGCTGCGCGGCTTCGACTGGTAAATGCGAATATGGTGCGGGCAGTTCATCGGACGCAGCAGGTACTTTTCGCCTTCGCCCCAGTACTCGGCCAAGTCGATGGGCGGGAACTGGCTCTCCTTGTAGTACGGGTAATGGCCCGAGGTCTCGTACAATTCCACCCGCCCGATGGCCGGCGTGTACACCGGCTGATACCCCCGGCGGAGCAGCTCGCCGTAGATGAACGACTCCAACTCACGGCGGACCGTGGCGCCCTTCGGCAGCCACATGACCAGGCCGGAGCCGACCTTCGGGTCGATCATGAACAGTTCGAGCTGCCGGCCCAATGCGCGGTGGTCGCGACGCCGGGCTTCCTCAAGTTTGCGAAGGTGCTCGTCCAGTTCCGCTTGGGTGAACCAGGCCGTGCCGTAGAGGCGCTGGAGTTGCTCGCGGTCCGAATCGCCCTTCCAGTAGGCCCCGGCCACGGAAAGGAGCTTGAACGCCCCCAGTTTGCCGGCGGAGGGCACGTGAGGGCCGCGGCACAGATCGACGAACTCGCCCTGGCGATAGAACGAAACGGTCGGCTGGTCGCTTAGCCCCTCCTCGATGTGCTCGACCTTGAGTTTCTGCCCCAATTCCTCGCACAGCGCCGTTGCCTCGTTGCGCGGCAGCACGATGCGCTCGAACGGCTCGTCCTCCTGGACGATGCGACCCATTTCGGCCTCGATGCGAGGGAAATCCTCATCGGAAATCGGCTGCTCGGTGAGAAAGTCGTAATAGAAGCCGTTCTCGATGGTCGGTCCGAAGGCAAGCTGCACCCCGGGAAAGAGCCGCATGACGGCCCGGGCCATCAAGTGCGCGCAGGAGTGGCGCATCAGGTCGAGCGCTTCGGGGTCCTTGGCCGTGATAAGCCGGAGACGGACCTCGCCCTCGGCCGGCAAAGGCTCGTCGACGCCGACCAGGCTCCCGTCCACCTCGGCCGCCAGCGTCGCCTTCGCCAGCCGTTTGCCGATGTCGCCGGCCACCTCGGCCGGCGTCACTCGGCGGGAATACTCCAAGCAGCTTTCGTCGGGAAGGATAACCTTGGGCATTTCGGGATCAACTTCTTTCTTTCGGAATTGCCATGGACGAACAAGGGTCTGCCGCGTTTCCAATGAATGTTTCGTTCGTCCCTTGGCCCCCGGACAAGGTAAGTATAGGGCCATTCGGCCCATCGCTTCAAGGGCGACCGTGCCACACCTCTTCGGCAGGGGCCTGCGGGGTGTCACGTGGGACAGGCTTCCATTCTGCCATTTCCGCCGACACGCAGGGAAGCCTGTCCACGTAATGGAGTATTTGTCTGCACCACCTTAGGGGGTTTTCAGCGTCCTGACGATCTCGGTGACGTTTGGGGCGGCAAGTTCGGCAAGGGCCCCAGGCAACGCGTCCAGAATGCGCATACTTGCCGTCGGACTGTAGAAGTTCGCCGTGCCAATCTGTACCGCCGCAGCACCGGTGACGAGAAACTCCATCACGTCGTCGATCGTGGCGATACCGCCAATGCCCATGATGGGAATCTTGACTGCCCGGGCAACCTGAAATACGGCCCGAAGGGCGATGGGCTTGATGGCCGGTCCGCTCAGCCCGCCCAGCACGTTGCCAAGCCGCGGCCGTCGTCGGCGCCAGTCGACGGCCATGCCGAGGCAGGTGTTGATCAGGCAAACCGCGTCGGCACCGCCCTGCTCGGCCGCTTGGGCAATGCCGACAATACTGGTCACATTGGGTGTCAGCTTGGCGAGTATGGGCAAATTGCATGCTTCGCGGCAGCCGTTCACAACCCGCTCGCACCGGGCCGGATCGGTCCCGAAATCGACCCCGCCGCTGACATTCGGGCACGAGACGTTCAACTCGAGGGCGGCCACACCCGGCACGCCGTCGAGCATTTCCGACATCTCGACAAACTCGTCTTCGGTCTTTCCGGCGATGCTCACGACGATGGCCGTGTCGAGGCCGGCCAAGTACGGCATCTGCCGCTGGAGAAACGCGTCGATGCCGTCGTTGTCGAGCCCGATCGCGTTGAGCATGCCGGCGGCCGTTTCGCACGTGCGCGGCGGCGGGTTGCCTCTCCTGGGGTGCCGGGTGATGGTCTTGGGGACGATTCCCCCCAAGCGATCCAAATGGACCAACCCTTCCATTTCCCGCGCATAGCCGAAAGTGCCCGACGCCACCAGGATCGGATTACGCAGCTTCAGCCGTCCGAGTTGTACGCCCAATTGCACCACGTGCCGTTCCGTTGCTGTGGGTGAGGTAGGGTGAATCATCCTGTGCAAGGGGGTCAACATATCGGAACGCAGGCATTTCGGGTAGGGGTGGCTATCGCCGGTGGGGCTGTGTCCCCACTGAAGACGCATACGCGCAGCCCAAAAGGCCGGGTATTCTGTTCCTGACGCGGTTTCGTTGGTTGAATGATAGGGTTTTGGCTGCTATGGCGGACGGCACGACGGAGCGTGCCTGCTACTTTGGGCGGACGGCACGACGGAGC